>NZ_BAAALS010000004.1:0-304838 GCF_039528415.1 Luedemannella helvata | reverse complement strand
CGGCCGTCGCCGCGCGGCCGACGAGGACGACGGCGCCGCCGGCACGGCACTGGCGGGCTGGGCGGGGGCCAGCGCCCACGGCTTCGACCGGCACCGCACGAGCCTGCGCACCCGCCTGACCGCCGCCGCGCCAGCGTCGTCGGCGGACGCGCTGCGCGCCGCGCTGCCCCACCTGGCCGCGGCGCCCCGACCCGCCGACGGGCACGGGACGGGCCGGGCGGGCGTTCCGGTCGCCGGCCGCGCCGACGCGGGCACGCGCCGCGACGGGTACGACGCGACGCGCGCGTACGAGGCGGGGGTCCACGAGCGGCTCGACGGCGCGCTGGACGGGGCGCGGGTCCGGCTCGCCGCCGCCCGGGCAACGCTGGACGAGGCCGCCGACTGGTGCGCCGCCGTCACCGCGGGCCACGACCCGCTGGCCGCCCGGCTGCCCGCCGACCCGGCCCTGGCCGGCCAGGTCATCAACGCCGGCGACCTGCTCGTGGTCGCCGGCACCGGCCGCGACGACACCGTGCGGGTCACCCGCGACCCGGCGACCGGCGGGCTGGTCGTGACCGTCAACGGCGTGTCGCGCGCGGTCGCGCCGGGCACCCGGCTCGTGCTGCGCACCGGGGCGGGCGACGACCTCGTCGAGATCGACCGCGACGTCGCGGCGGGCGTCACCGTGCTGGCCGGGGCGGGCGACGACGACATCACCGGCGGGGGCGGCGACGACCTCATCGCGGGCCTCGACGGCGACGACGTGCTGCGCGGGCGGGGCGGACGCGACCGGGTGGCGGCCGGCGCGGGGCGTGACTACGTGGACGGCGGGGCGGACGCGGACACCCTGCGCGGCGGGGACGGCGACGACACCGCGTACGGCCTGGACGGCGACGACCGGCTCGCGGGCGGGGCCGGGGTCGACTACCTCGACGGCGGGCGCGGCGACGACCTCATCGCGGGCGGCGCCGGCAACGACGCCCTCATGGGCGGGCGGGGCCACGACAGCGCGTGGGGCGGGTCGGGCGACGATCGCCTCTACGGCGGCGACGACCCGGACACGCTGGCCGGCGGTACGGGCGCGGACGTGGCCTACGCGCAGGCCGACGACGTCCGGACCGGCGCGGAGCGGGACGTGGCCGTGACCCCCGTCGGGGTTGGCACCGTGCGGATACACGGGTCGGCCGAGTTCGTGGCGCGGGTGGAGTCCGACCTGGACGCCCTGCGCGCCTCCCCGGTCGGCGCCCGGATGCTCGAGGCCCTGCGCGACGACGCGGCCCCGGTGCTCATCACGGAGACCACGGACCCGAACGGGTACGCGTGGCCCGACCGCAACGTCCTGGGCGGGGTGACCACGGCGCGCGTGGCGGTCAACCCGCAGTTCCAGGCCGTGGTGGGCGGACCCCCGGTGACCGTGCTGTTCCACGAGCTCGCCCACGCCTACGACCACGGTCGCGACGCGCTGCCGGAGGGCGTGCACCACGGTGCGGACGACCCGGGCACGCCGAACGCGGAGCGGGTCGCCGTGGGGCTGCCGATCGACCATGACAACAACCCGGCGACCCCGCCGCGCACCACACCGACCCACCCGGACGACCTCACCGAGAACGCGCTGCGCGCCGAGCTGGGCGTGCCGCCACGCCCGCGCTACGGGTAGCCCGCCCGTACCGTAGGGACATGGAGATCGACGAAGCGCGCGCCTTCCTGCGCGCCCACCACCGGGCGGTGCTCGCCACCCGGCGCCCGGACGGGGGTACGCAGCTCACGCCCGTACTCGTGGGGGTGGACGGCGCGGGGGACGTGGTGATCAGCACGCGGGAGACCGCGGCGAAGACGCGGTACGTGCGGCGGGACCCGCACGTGAGCCTGTGCGTCATGACCGACGGGTTCTTCGGGCCCTGGGTGCAGGTCGACGGCGAGGCGACCGTCGTGTCGCTGCCGGACGCCATGCAGCCGCTGGTCGACTACTACCGCGACCTCAGCGGCGAACATCCCGACTGGGACGACTACCGTGCCGCGATGCAACGCGAGCGCCGGGTGATCATCAAGGTCCGGCTCACGCACGCGGGACCCGACCGGCACGGCTGAGTCGACGGATCTACCTACCCCTATGCTGCGCGGGTGACCGTGATCCGCACCGACGACTACGGGCGCGTGGCCCGCGAACGGCTGCCCGCCGACGTGTGGGACTTCATCGAGGGTGGCAGCGGCGACGAGCTGACCCTGGCCGCGAACGCGGCGGCGTTCCGGCGGGCGCGCCTGCGGCCCCGGGTGATGGTCGACGTCTCCACGGTGGACACCACCCGCACCCTGCTGGGGTCCCGCCTGGCCACGCCGATCGGCATCGCACCGACGGCGTACCACCAACTGGTCCATCCGGACGGCGAGGTCGCCACGGCCGCCGGCGCCGACCGGGCGGGGGCGCTGTTCGTCGTCGCCATGTTCGCCAGCCGCACGCTCAAGGACATCGCCGCGGCGAGCGCCGCGCCGCTGTGGCTGCAGCTGTACTGGCTGCGCCGTCGCGACGCCATCGCCGACCTGGCCGAGCGGGCCGCGGACGCGGGCTTCGCCGCGCTGGTGCTGACGGCGGACGCGCCCCGGCTCGGCCGGCGCCTCCGCGACGTGCGCAACGGCTTCGCCGTCGACGGCCGGGTGCGCGCGGTGAACCTCGACGCCGCGCTCATGGCCGCCTCGCACGACCGCCGGGCCGGGGCGTCCGCGCTCGCAGCGCACGCCGCGCAGACCTTCGACCCGTCGCTGACCTGGGCGGACCTGGCCTGGCTGCGGGAGCGCTCGGCGCTACCGGTGCTCATCAAGGGCATTCTGACCGGCGAGGACGCGGCGGCGGCCGTGGCCCACGGCGCGGCCGGGATCATCGTGTCCAACCACGGCGGCCGCCAGCTCGACGGCGCCATCGCCGCGCTCGACGCGTTACCCGAGGTGGTGGACGCGGTCGCGGGCGCGTGCCCGGTGCTGTTCGACGGCGCCGTGCGGGGCGGGCGCGACGCGCTCGTGGCCCTGGCCCTGGGGGCGGACGCCGTGCTGGTCGGCCGCCCGCCGCTGTGGGCGCTGGCCGCCGGCGGCGCGGACGGCGTCGCGGACCTGCTGACCGGGCTCACCGACGAGCTCGCGCACGACATGGCGCTGGCGGGCCGCCCGACGCTCGCCGACGTGGACCGCCGGCTGATCTGGGGGCATTCATGATCGAACTTGACCGGGCGGACCTGCACGCCGCCATCACCGACCCGGCCGCCACGTCGATGACGTTCCTCAACGAGGTGGCGGGCCGGTTCCCGGACGCGATCTCGCTCGCCGCCGGGCGCCCGTACGAGGGGTTCTACGACACGGCCGACGTGACGACGTTCCTGGACGCCTACGCCGAGCATCTCGCCGCCCGCGGGGCCGACCGGGCCGCGGTGCGCACCCAGCTCATGCAGTACGGGCGCACGAACGGCCAGATCCACGGTCTCATCGCCGCCATGCTCGCCACGGACGAGGGCATCCGCGTGCCGCCCGAGGCCGTCGTCGTGACCGCGGGCTGCCAGGAGGCGATGGTCATCGCCCTGCGCGCCCTCATCGCCGGGCCGCGCGACGCGCTGCTCGTGCCGTCGCCCTGCTACGTGGGCATCAGCGGCGCGGCGCGGCTGCTGGGCGTACCGATGGTGAGCGTGCCCGAGGGCCCCGGCGGGCTGGACCCGACCGCGGTGGCGGTCGCCGCGCGCGACGCGCGGCGGGCGGGACTGCGACCCCGGGCCCTGTACGCGTTGCCCAACTTCGCCAACCCCAGCGGCGTCTCCATGCCGGTCGCGGCCCGCCGCCAGCTGCTCGCGGTGGCCGCCGCCGAAGACCTGATCATCCTGGAGGACGACCCGTACGGGCTGTTCGGGCTCGACGACACGCCCCGGCCGACCCTCAAGGCGCTCGACGAGCGCGGCCAGGTGATCTACCTGGGCTCGTTCGCCAAGTCGTGCTTTCCGGGCGCCCGGGTGGGCTTCCTCGTCGCCGACCAGGCCGTCGTCGACCGCGACGGCCGGCGCACCCTGCTCGCCGACGAGCTGGCGAGCGTCAAGAGCATGCTCACGGTCAACACGTCCGCGATCGCGCAGGCCGTCATCGGCGGCATGCTCGTCCTGGCCGGGGGCAGCCTGCGCGCCGCCAACCACGACAAGATCGCGTTCTACCGCCGCAACCTGCGCGCCCTGCTCGACGCCCTCGACCGGCACCTGCCCGCGCCGCTGCGCGAGCGGTACGGGCTGAGCTGGAACGTGCCCGACGGCGGGTTCTTCGCGGTGCTGGACACGCCGCTGCCCGCGGACGAGGCGCTCGTGGAGCGCTCCGCCCGCGAGCACGGCGTGCTGTGGACGCCGATGAGCTTCTTCTACGCCGACGGCGCCCCGAGCGGGGCGATCCGCCTGTCGTGCAGCTGGCTGGAGCCCGACCGGATCGACGAGGGGGTGCGCCGCCTGGCCGCGTTCGTCACGGCGGAACTGGTCACGCCGGCGCGCTGAACCAGGCGACGAGCTGGGCGGCGGCCTGGTCCTGGGCGACCCGGCCGCTGTCCAGGTCGCCGGCCATCGCGAAGAACCCGTGCACCATGCCCTCGTACCGGCTGAGGGTGACCGGGACGCCGGCCTCGCGCAGGCGGTGCGCGTACGCCTCGGCCTCGTCGCGCAGCGGGTCGTACTCGGCGGTGATGACGAGCGCCGGGGGCAGGCCGGCGAGGTCGGGCGCGCGCAGCGGGGACGCCAGCGGGTGCGCCCCGTCGGCGGGGTCGGCCAGGTAGTGCGACCAGTACCAGTCGACGGACGTGCGGTTGAACAGCAGCGGGTCGGCGTTGTCGCGCATGGACGCGGTCTGGGAGCCGTACTCGGTGTTGGGGTAGACGAGCAGCTGGCCTACCAGCGGCGGCCCGCCGCGTTCGGCGGCGAGCAGGGTGACCGCGGCCGCGAGATTGCCGCCCGCGCTGTCGCCGCCGACGGCGAGCCGCCGCGGGTCGGCGCCGGCCGCGTCCGGGTTGGCGGCGACCCACTCGACGGCCGCCAGGCAGTCGTACACGGCGGCCGGGAACTTCGCCTCGGGCGCCAGCCGGTAGCCGACCGCGATGACCTGGCACCCGGCGCTCGCCGCGAGGGCCCGGCAGATGCCGTCGGAGGTGTCGAGGTTGCCCAGCGTCCAGCCGCCGCCGAAGAAGTAGACGAGGGTGGGCAGCCGGTCGCCGGCCACGGGCCGGTAGCGGCGGATCGGCACGGGCCCGTCGGGGCCGGGCACGGTCTCGTCGAGCACCTCGCGGACGTCGATGACCGCGCCGCCGCCCGCCTGGATGGAGGCGAGGTCGGCGGCGCGCGCCTCGGCGAGGGACAGCGTGTAGAGCGGGGGGACGCGGTCACGTTGGCGCCGGGCGCGGGCCGCCTCGACCTGGGGGTGCAGGGGCACGGCTCCTCCACGGGTAAGGGATCGACGCGGCTGATGATAACGACGCTGCATATCAACGTCGAGATTGTCTCTCATATTTATAGATGTCTATTAGAGAACTTTGCTTCACTGAGCGAACAAGGCGTTTTTCCGCGCCAAGGCGACATGACGCCCGTCCACAAAAGACCGTCAGCGAGGCGTTGCGCACGAAATCCGGACAGGGCGGGAAATTGAATTGATGCTTGCAGCTATTTAAATCACGTTGTTACGCTGCCGGCGCGTCGAGCGATGACGGGGCGTGTCGGTACGGTAGCTATTCCATGCAGGCCACTGACCTCGATGCGACCACACCCAAGGGTTGATCGCTGGAGGCCGTCATGTCCGCTGCGGGCTGGGTCGACGAGCTGCTGCTCGCCGGACCGGACGACGCCGCCTGCGTGACGCTGGGTCGTTCGCTGACGCGGGCCCAGCTGCGCCAGGCCGTGTCCGAGCGCCAGGAGGCGCTGCACGCGGCCGGGCTGCGTGCCGGCGGCACGGTGGCCCTGCGGATGCCGCCGTCGCTCGCGTTCGTGGCCAACCTGCTGGCCGCGTGGCGCATCGGCGCGCAGGCGTCCCTGCTCGACCACCGGCTCACCCCGTACGAGGTGGACAACGCGCTCGCCCGGCTCGCCCCGCAGGTCGTGGTCGCCGGCCAGGCCGCCCCGGGCGGCGCCCTGCGCGCGTTCGCGGAGGTGACCGAGACGGTCACGAAGCACCCGGGCGCTCCCGCCGCCACGGCGCACGCGCTCATCCAGCTCAGCTCGGGGTCCACCGGACCGTCCAAAGTGATCGGTCGCACCGCGCAGAGCCTCGCCGCCGAACTCGACCGGTACTCGCGCATCGACGGGGTGCCGCGCGCCGGGGAGCGGATCGTGCTGCTCGCCTCGATGGTGCACGTCCTCGGCCTGGTCGGCGGCCTCATGTACGGGCTGCACACCGGCGCCGAACTGGTCGTGCCCGAGCGGCTCACGGTCGACGCGATCGCCGACGCCATCACGGCCAGGCCCAACCCGGCCACCCTGATCGGGGTCCCGTTCCACATCGAGCTGCTGGCCAGCGTGACGACCGCGCCGCCGCTCCCCCAGCTCATCGGCATGACCACCGGCGGCGAGCTGGTCCGCGCCGAGGTGCACGAGCGCTTCGTCGACAGGTACGGGGTGCGGCTGGGCAACATGTACGGGATGACCGAGGTCGGGGTCATCGCCACGGACCTGTTCGCCCGCCACCGCCCCGAACTGACCCCCGCCCCGGGCCTGCGGGTGAGCGAGGTCGGCGGCGAACTGCGGGTGGCCCTGCCCGAGTCGCCGTACGTCGGCGCGAGCGCCCCGGACCGGTTCGTCGACGGCTGGCTGCTCACCCGCGACGCGGGCGCGGTCGACCCGGACACCGGCCGGTTCCGGGTGCTGGGCCGGCTGGACTCCCAGGTCTCCGTCGGCGGGCTCAAGGTCGACCTGACCGAGGTGGAGCACACCCTCGCGGCGCTGCCGGAGGTGGCCAGCGCGGTCGTGCTGCACGACGGCGCCATCGAGGCGTACGTGGTGCCCGCCGACCCCGGTGCCGACCGGGAGAAGGTGGCGGAGGCGATCCGGGCGGGCCTGGCCGAGCGGCTGGCCGCCTTCAAGCGCCCGCGCACCCTGCACGTCGTCGACGCGCTGCCCCGCACGGCCACCGGGAAGCTCGTGCGCGATCGCGCGGCGCTGCGCACCACGGTCTCCGCCCCGGCGGTGTCCTGACCGCCGGCCGCCGACGAACACCCTCCCGCTCGGGCGCCCGTCGGCGGTGCCCGCGATCCGTCACGCCCCCACAACGAAAGGAAACCCCAGATGAGCAGTGAGATCAGCACCTTTGTCGTCGAGTCCCTCAAAGAGATGAACTACGACGTCGACGGGATCACGGAGACGACGACCCTGGGCCCGGCCGGTGCCGACCTCGAGTCGCTCGCGCTGGCCGAGCTGACCGTACGGGTCGAGGACCGCTTCGGCGTGACCTTCAGCGAGGAGGAGGCCGAGGAGCTCGCGGGCATGACCGTGGGCGAGTTCGCGGCGGCCGTCGCCGCGCGCGCGGGCCAGCTCAGCGCCCCGGGCGAGTGACGTGCCCACTCTGCCCGAACGGGACGACCTCGTCGCGATGCTCGCCACCTTCGGCGACCGCGACCCCGCCGCCGTTCCCGAGCAGCTTGACTCGCTTGAACTGGCCTGGCTCGTGCACCAGGTGGAGCAGCTCTACGCCGTACGGCTCGACCTCGACGACGACGCGCTGCTGCGCATGGTGACCGTCACGGACGCGCTCGCCGTGCTCCGCGACGCCGTGGCCGGGCAGGCGCCGACGCCCGCCAGTGGACCGCCCCATGCCTGACGCGCGCCCTCCGGCGGCCGTCACGGGCGTGGCCGCTGTCAGCGCCCTCGGCCCCGACGCCGAGACGCTGCTCGCGGGCGCGCTCGCGGGCACGCCGGCGTTCGCGCCCGTGCGTCGCTTCGACGTGGCCGGCCGCCGGGTCCAGGTGGCCGCCACCGCACCGGGTCACCCGGACCTCGCCGGCGAGCTGGCCGGCGTCGTCGACCGGGCCTGCGCCGCGGCCGGGTTGGACGCGGACGCGCGCCGCGACATCCCGCTGCTGCTCGCGGTGCACGCCCACCCGGCCATGGCCCGCGCCGGTGACCGGGCACCCCTGACCGCGGCCGCGTTCGCGCACGCGTTGGCCGTGCGCTGCGGCCTGGCCGGGATCACCCGCGCGTACACCAGCGCCTGCGTGGCCGCCAGCACGGCCGTGGCCGACGCGGCGGCGATGCTGGCACTCGGCCACGCCGACCGGGTCATCGTGGCCGGCGGCTACCTGGTCGACCCCGACCAGTTCGCCGTGTTCGACGCCGGGCGGGCGCTGGCCCGCGACGGGCAGGTGCGCCCGTTCAGCGCGGGGCGCGGCGGCATCCTCCTCGGCGACGGGGTCGCGGCCGTCGTGCTGGAGACCCCGGCGGCAGCCGCGCGCCGGGCCGCGCCCGTGCTCGCCCACGTGGCGGGCTGGGGCCGGGCGGGTGACGCCTTCCACGTGTGCCAGCCGCGCCCCGACGCCGCCGTGCCCGCCCGCGCGATCGCGGCGGCGCTGGCCCGGGCGGGCGTCGACGCGGGGGCGGTCGGCTACGTCAACGCGCACGGCTCGGGCACCGCGGCCAGCGACGCGGCCGAGGCCGCCGCCCTGCGCGCCGCCCTGGGGGACGTGGCCGCGACCGTGCCGGTCAGCTCCACCAAGTCGGTGCACGGCCAGGCGCTGGAGGCCTCCGGGCTGCTGGAACTCGTCGTGACCGTGCTCGCCCTGCGCGCCGGGGCCCTGCCGGTCAACGCCGGCTACCGCGACCGCGACCCGGACTGCCCGCTCAACGTGGTGACCGAGCCGCGCGCCGCGCGGCCCGATTACGCCCTGAGCCTCAACAGCGCGTTCGGCGGCGCGAACACGGCCCTGCTGGTGAGGGCCGCGTGAACGCCACCCTCACCCGGGACGCGGGCCTGCTGGGCGGCCTGATCGCTGCCGCGCACGAGGCCGGGCTCACCGTCCGGTCGGCCGCCGCCTGGCCGGCCGGTCCCGACGACGCCCTGCCGTCCCTGCCGGGCTTCGTCGACTCGACCTTCAGTCCGCTCGTCGCGGCCGTGGCGGCCAGGTGCCTGTCCCACCGCGAGCCGGCCGACCCGACCGCGCTCGTGCTGCTCAGCCCGTTGGGCGACGTGGCGACCGCGGTCCACCTCGCGCACGCGGTCGACCACGGTGAGCGGGTCGGGCCCCTGCTGTTCTTCCAGTCGGTGCCCAACGCGGTCGCCGGGCACGTCGCCGCCCGCTGGGGCCTGCGCGGCCCGGTGGTGTGCCTGAGCGCCGACGCGTCCGGGCTGGCGGCCGCCGCGCTGCTGCTCGCCGACGGCGACGCCGACGCCGCCCTGGTGATCGTCGCCGACCAGGCGCCGCCCGGGTCGGCCGCGACCGACCGGGCGGCCGCGGTCCTCGTCACCGCAGTCACGCCGGTCACCGCAGTCACGGGAGGAAAAGCCTCATGAGTACGGCCGTTGTCACGGGAATCGGGCTGGTCACGCCGGTCGGCAGCAAGTCGGCCGACGTGTTCGACGCGCTGTGCGTGGGCCGGTCGGGCCTGCGCCGCCCGCCGGAGGGCCACCCGGTGGCCGGCGCGACCGAGGTCGCCGGGATCGGGCCCGAACTGGACGCCACGGAGGTCCTGCCGGCGACCGAGGCACGCACGGTCGACCGGTACATCGTCATGGCCCTGCACGCGGCCCGCGACGCCCTCGCGGACGCCGGCCTGCGCGTCGGCGACGACGTGGACGCCGACCGGATCGCGTGCATCATCTCCGGCACCGGCGGCCTGGCCACGCTGGAGGCGCAGGTCGTCACGCGCACCGCGAAGGGCCGCGTGGGCGTGAGCCCGTACCTGCTGCCGGGGATGCTGCCCAACATGGGCGCCGCCCGGGTGGCGATCGCCCACGGCATCCGGGGATTGAGCTCGTCGGTCGGTACGGCCTGCGCGGCGGGCGCCCAGTCGATCGGCGAGGGCCTGCGGCTCATCCGGGCCGGCGAGGCGGACGTGGTCGTGGCCGGGTGCAGCGAGGCCCCGCTGTTCGCCACGCTCGCCGACACGTTCGGCAACGCCCGGGCCCTCGCGCGCGGCTGGGCGGCGGAACCGGAGCGGGCGTGCCGCCCGTTCGACCGGCGCCGCAACGGCCTCGTGCTCGCCGAGGGCGCCGGCGTGGTCATCCTGGAACGGCCGGAGTTCGCGGCCGCCCGCGGCGCGACCGCGTACGCGCAGCTGCTCGGCTGGGGCGCCACCACGGACGCGCACCACCCGACGACGCCGCGGCCCGACGGGGAGGGCGCCGCCGCGTGCATGCGGCGCGCGCTCGCGGACGCGGGCGTGGCCACGACCGACATCGGCTACCTCAACGCCCACGGCACCAGCACCAAGCTCGGCGACGCGGCCGAGGCGCTGGCCATCCGGACCGTGTTCGGCGCGCATGTGCCGCCGGTCAGCTCCAGCAAGGCGGTGACCGGGCACATGCTCGGCGCGTCCGGCGTCGTCGAGGCCGCCGCGTGCGTCGAGGCGCTGCGCGCGCAGCTGCTGCCCCCGACCCACAACCTTGACGACCCCGACCCGGCCTGCGAGCTCGACCACGTCCGCTCGGCGCCGCGCCCCGCCGCCGTGGCGTACGCCATGTCGAACTCGTTCGGGTTCGGCGGCCACAACATCAGCCTCGTGTTCGGCCGCCCGTCCCCCGGCCGGACCCGCCAGCCAGAAGGAGGCGGACAGTGAACATCCTCGGCATCGACCATATCGAGATGTACGTCGGTGACGCCCGGCAGACCGCGTACGTGCTGTGCACGGCGTTCGGCTTCCGCGTACGCGGGCAGGGCGGCCCGGAGACCGGCCTGGCCGGCCAACGGTCCCTGCTGCTGGGCCAGGGTGACATCCGGATCCTGGTCACCACGGGCCTGGCGGCCGACCACCCGGCGGCCGAGTACGTGGCCCGTCATGGCGACGGCGTCGCCGTCATCGGCTTCGGCGTCACGGACCTGGCCGAGGCGTACGCGACCGCGCTGGCCGGCGGCGCGACCGGCCTGCTGCCGCCCGCGGAGCACGGCCAGGGCGTGCGCACCGCCATGGTGTCCGGGTTCGGCGACGTGACCCACCGCCTCGTCTCCCGCGCGGGGTCCGCCGACCCGTTCCTGCCCGGCGCGATCGACATGATCGCCCCGGACCCCGACCACGGCGACGAGCTGCTGCAGCTCATCGACCACGCGGCCATCTGCCTGCCGGCGGGCGAGCTGGATCCCACGGTGGATTTCTACACGGACGCGTTCGGGTTCGGGGAGATCTTCTCCGAGTACATCGAGGTCGGCGAGCAGGGCATGGAGTCGCGGGTGGTGCAGAGCCCGTCCGGGGGCGTCACGTTCACGCTCATCCAGCCGGACACCAAGCGGTCGCGCGGCCAGATCGACGACTTCGTGGCCTGGCACGGCGGGGCGGGCGTACAGCACCTGGCGTTCGCCACGGACGACATCGTGCGGGCCGTGCGGACCTTCGCCGACCGGGGCGTGGGGTTCTCGCGACCGCCGGCGAGCTACTACGACGTGCTCAACGATCGCGTCGGCGAGGTCGACGTGCCGCTGGCCGAGCTGCGCGACGTCGGGGTCCTCGTCGACCGCGACCACTGGGGCCAGCTGTACCAGATCTTCACCCAGTCGCTGCACGTGCGGCGCACGTTCTTCGTCGAGCTGATCGAGCGCCACGGGGCGCGCACCTTCGGCAGTCGCAACATCCGCGCCCTCTACGAGGCCAAGGAGCGCGAGCTGGCCGCCCAGCGCGAAACGGCCGCTTCCTGACCCGTACCCCCGCATCTTCTGGAGGAACCACCGATGACCAGCACGGCCATGTCAGGACTGACCAGCGCGGACGCCGCGCTGCTGCCGACCGACGAGGAGGTCGCCGCGTACGCCGAACGCGGCTGGTACCTGACGCGCAAGCTGCTCACCGACGACGAGGTCGACGAGCTCGTCGAGGCGAGCGAGAAGTTCTACGCGGGGGCGCGCGACCGGACCCTGCCGAGCCGGCCCAAGCGGCTGGCCTACTGGGAGCCCGAGCACGGGCCGGTCCAGCGGCACAACGACTACATCCACTACGAGTCGGACGCGATCGCGCGGATCCTGCGCAAGCCGATCATCGGCGCGGTCGCGGCCCGGCTGGCGCAGGCCCAGGAGATCCGGGTGTTCCAGTCGACCCTGATCCTCAAGCCGCCGCGCCCGGAGGAGCCCACGAACGTCGTGCCGTGGCACTTCGACAAGCACTACTGGCAGTCCTCCACGTCGGAGCGGATGCTGACCGCGTTCATCCCGATGCACGACTGCGACGAGGTCATGGGCACCATCACCATGGTCGACGGCAGTCACCGGTGGACCGAGATCGGCGCGGATGACACGACGACGCGCCACTTCGCCGAGCGTGACAAGAGTGAGCTGGAGGACCTGCTCGCCCGCAACGCCGCGCACAACGGGGCAACCGTCAACAAGGTCCCGATGGTCATCCCCAAGGGACACATGAGTTTCCACCACTGCCGCACGTACCACGGCAGTGGCCCCAACCGTGGCGCGACGCCCCGCCGGGCGATCTCGCTGCACCTGCAGGACGGCGAGAACGCGTACCGGGCCTTCCCGCTCGCCGACGGCGGCATCGTCGAGTACAACCACGACTCGCTCGTGCGGCGTACCCCAGACGGCCGGCCCGACTACGCCGACCCGGAGTTCTGCCCCGTCATCTACCGCACTCCCGCCTAGGAGGTCCTTCGTGTCTCGCTACGACTGGGGTCAGACGCACCCCGGCATAGAACGGCTGGAGAAGGCCGTGGAGCCGGCCCGCCAGCGGGTCATCTCCCACCCTCTCTACGCCAACCTGGACACCCACCCCGCGATCGTGACGTTCCTGGAGCACCACGTCTACGCCGTGTGGGACTTCATGTCCCTGCTCAAGTCGCTGCAGCGGTCCCTGACGTGCGTGGAGGTGCCGTGGGTGCCCACGCCGCTGCCCGCGAGCCGCCGCCTCATCAACGACATCACCCTCGTCGAGGAGTCCGACGAGCTGGGCGGCGGCTTCATCAGCCACTTCGAGCTGTACGTGCAGGGCATGGCGCAGGCGGGCGCCGACACCGCGCCGATCAACGCGTTCATCGAGCTGATCCGGACGGGTACGTCGGTCGACGCGGCGCTGACCAGCGCGGGGGTTCCCGACCCGTCGGCGTCCTTCGTCCGCAGCACGTTCGCGTTCATCTCGACCGCGGCCGTGCACAGGCAGGCCGCCGCGTTCGCGTTCGGCCGCGAGGACCTCATTCCGGACATGTTCAACCAGGTCATCGCCGTCAAGGAGCAGGGCCACGCCCTCGACCTGTTCGTCGACTACCTGGCCCGCCACATCGAGGTCGACGGGGAGCAGCACACGCCCATGGCGATGCAGATGCTCGCCGACCTGTGCGGCGACGACGACGCCAAGTGGCAGGAGTGTGTCGACACGGTCAACGACGCGCTGTCCGCGCGGGTGCGGCTGTGGGACGGCATCCTGGCCGCGATCAAGCAGGGTTAGATCGTTGGAGAGTACGACGGTGACCGGGTCCCCCGCGGTGGCGGCGGACCCGGCCGCCCTCTACCGGGTCGTCCGGCTCATCCGGCGGTTCGAGGAGCGGGCGATCGACCTCGTGCGCAGCGGCGAGATCGTCGGGGGCATCCACCCGTACATCGGGCAGGAGGCCATCGCGGCGGGCGTGTGCGCCGCGCTGCGTCCCGAGGACCTCATCACCAGTACGCACCGCGGCCACGGGCACGTGCTCGCCAAGGGCGCCGACCCGGCCCGCATGATGGCCGAGCTGACCGGCCGCTCCACCGGCCTCAACCGGGGCCGGGGCGGGTCGATGCACGCGGCCGACCTGTCGCTGGGCGTCCTCGGCGCCAACGGCATCGTCGGCGCGGGCGGGGCCATCGCCGCCGGCGCCGCGTGGGCGGCGTCGCGACTCGGCGGGGACGGGCCGGCCCGGGTCGCCGTCAGCTTCTTCGGCGACGGCGCGGTCAACCAGGGTGTCCTGCTGGAGGCGTTCAACCTGGCCGCCCTGTGGCGGGTGCCGGTCGTGTTCGTGTGCGAGAACAACGGGTACGCCACGACCCTGACGGTCGCCGACGCGGTGGCCGGCGGGGTGTGCGACCGGGCGACCGCGTTCGGCATCCCGGCCGTGTCGGTCGACGGCATGGACCCGCAGACCGTCCTCGCGGCGGCGGCCCCGCTCGTCGAGGCGGCCCGCGCCGGGCTCGGACCGCAGTTCCTGGAGTGCCACACGTACCGCTTCGACGCCCACCACACGTGGGAGCACAAGGCGCGCCCCCGCTACCGGTCCGAGGCCGACGTGGCCGAGGGCCGCTCGCGCGACCCGCTCGACATCCAGGGCGCGCGGCTGTCCGACGCCGACCGCCTGGTCATCGACAACGAGGTGGAGCGCGTGATCGCCGACGCGGTGGCGTTCGCCCTGGGCAGCCCGCGCCCGTCGCCGGTCGACGCCCTCGAGTTCCTCTACGCCTCCGGTTTCCGCCCGCGCCCGGGAGTCAGCTGACCATGACGATCCTGTCCTACCAGAAGGCGCTCGGCCGGGCCCTCGGCGACGAGATGACCCGCGACGAGAACGTGTACGTGCTCGGCGAGGACGTGCGGGTCGGGGTGTCCAACGTGACCGCCGGGCTGCTCGGCCGGTTCGGCCCCGACCGGGTGATCGACACGCCGCTGTCGGAGCAGGCGTTCACCAGCTTCGCCACCGGTACGGCCCTGATGGGCATGCGGCCGGTCGTGGAGTTCCAGATCCCCTCCCTGCTGTTCCTGACGTTCGAGCAGATCGCCAACCAGGCGCACAAGTTCTCGCTCATGACGGGCGGGCAGGCCCGCGTGCCGGTGACCTTCCTGGTGCCCGGGTCCGGGTCGCGGCTGGGCTGGGCGGGCCAGCACTCCGACCACCCGTACAGCCTGTTCGCGCATGTGGGGGTCAAGACGGTCGTGCCCGCCACCCCGGCCGACGCGTACGGGCTGCTCGCCTCCGCCATCCGCGACGACGACCCGGTGGTGGTGTTCGCGCCCGCGGGCGCGCTGGGCCAGCGCGCGGACGTCGACCTGGCGGCGCTGTCGCCCGTGCCGCTGGGCGTGGGGAGGGTCGCCCGGCCGGGCACGGACGTGACCGTGGTGGCCGTCGGCCACCACGTCACCGACGCGCTCGCGGTCGCCGACGACCTGCGCGACGAGGTGTCCGTCGAGGTGTTCGACCCGCGCACGGTGTACCCGTTCGACTGGGCGGGCCTGGCCGCCTCCCTGGAGCGCACCGGCCGCCTCGTCGTGATCGACGACTCGAACCGGTCCTGCGGGCTGGGCGCGGAGGTTCTGGCCACCGCGGCGGAGGAGATGCGCCTGGTGACCCCGCCCCGGCGGGTGACCCGGCCCGACGGTGCCGTGCTGCCCTTCGCCGAGGCGCTCGACCGCGCCCTCCAACCCAGCCGGGCCCAGCTCACGACCACGATCCAGGCGGTGATGAAGGCCCCGTAGCCGGGGCACGATAGGTTTGTCGTAGGTGTGCCGGGAAGGCTGGTCGGCGGTGTCCTTACCGTGTCCAGCCGAAGGAGCCCCATGACGGGTGCACCACCGCACCGCACCGACCGCCTGTTCGAGCGCGGCACCTGGTCGGAGGTCCGCCGCGTCGCCGATATCCTGCGCGCCGAGACGGTCGGCGGGGCGCTGCTGCTCGGCGCGGCCGTCGTGGCGCTGGTGTGGGCCAACTCGCCCTGGGCGTCCGCCTACACGGACCTGACCAATCTCCGCGTGGGCCCGCCCGCGCTGCATCTTGACCTCACGCTCGGCCAGTGGGCGGCGGACGGCCTGCTCGCGATCTTCTTCTTCGTGGCCGGGCTCGAGCTGAAGCGCGAGTTCGTCGCCGGGGACCTGCGCGAGCCGCGCCGCGCGCTGCTGCCCGTCGCGGCCGCCGTCGGCGGCATGGTCCTGCCGGCGGTGATCTACGTCGCGATCAACTCGGCCTCCGGTGGGCCCCTGTCCGGCTGGGCGGTGCCGACCGCGACCGACATCGCGTTCGCCCTGGCGGTGCTGGGCATCATCAGCACCCACCTGCCGGCGGCGCTGCGCACCTTCCTGCTCACCCTGGCGGTCGTGGACGACCTCCTGGCGATCATCATCATCGCCGTCTTCTACACCAGCGCCCTGCACCTGCTGCCGCTCGCCGCGGCCGTGGTGCCGCTCGGCCTGTTCGCGCTGCTGGTGCAGCGCCGGGTCCGGTCCTGGTGGCTGCTCGTCCCGCTCGCGGTGGTGACCTGGGCCCTGGTGCACGCCTCGGGGGTGCACGCGACCGTGGCCGGCGTGCTGCTGGCCTTCACGGTCCCGGTGCTCCGGCGGACCCCGGGCCCCGGGCCGGGCCTGGCCGAACACTTCGAACACCGGCTGCGGCCCCTGTCCGCGGGCTTCGCGGTGCCCCTGTTCGCGTTCTTCGCCGCCGGGGTGTCCCTCACGGGGTCCGGCGGCCTCGGCGCCGTGCTGCGCGACCCCGTCACCATCGGCATCGTCACCGGCCTGGTCGTCGGCAAGTGCCTGGGCGTGCTGGGCGCGACGTGGCTGGTGCAACGGACCACCCGGGCCACGCTGAGCGCGGGTGTGAGCTGGTGGGACGTGCTCGGGCTGTCGCTGCTGGCCGGCATCGGGTTCACGGTGTCGTTGCTCATCAGCGAACTCGCGTTCGGCCCCGGCAGCACCCACAACGAACACGCCAAGCTGGGCATCCTCGCCGGCACGGTGATCGCCGCCGCGCTGGCCGCCCTGGTGCTGCGTACCCGCAACCGGCACTACCGGCGCCTGCGCGAGGCGGAGGAGGCCGACACCGACTCCGACGGCGTACCCGACGTCTACGCGCAACCCGACGCCCCCGGGCCGGAGCGAGGGCTATCCGCCGGATAGCCGGCGGAGTACCCTCATCGACAGGCGTGCCGGGAAGTCTGGTCGGCGATCATGATCCGTTTCGCGACCAGAAGGACGTCCGCACATGAGCGATTCTGTGCTGCGCACCGTCAGCCTCACCAAACGGTACGGCCGGCTGACGGCCGTCGATGACCTCACCCTTGATGTCGAAGCCGGCGAGGTCTTCGGCTTCCTCGGCCCGAACGGCGCGGGCAAGTCCACGACGATCCGGATGCTCCTCGGCCAGGTCCGCCCCACCGCCGGCCGGGCGACAGTCGCCGGCATCGACGCCGCCGACGTGGCGCGGGCGCACCGCAACCTGGCCTATGTGCCTGCCGATGTGGCGCTGTGGCCCCAGCTGACCGGTGCGGAGATCCTGCACCTGCTGGCCCGCACCGGGCCGGGCACCGATGTCGCCTACCGCGACGAGCTCGTCGAACGGTTCGACCTTGACACCTCGCGCCGGGCCCGGACCTACTCGACCGGCAACCGGCAGAAGGTCGCCCTGGTCGCGGCGTTCGCCACCCGAGCACCGGTACTGATCCTGGACGAACCCACCAGTGGGCTCGATCCGTTGATGGAGCGTGAGTTCCGGGCCGCCGTGATCCGTGCCCGCGACCGTGGCCAGACCGTGTTCCTCAGTTCCCACCAGCTCGCCGAGGTCGAGGCCGTCTGCGACCGGGTCGCCATCCTGCGCGCCGGCCGGCTGGCCGAGGTGGCGTCCGTCCCGCAGTTGCGCGCCCTGCATCGGGCCGAGGTCACCGTCACCTACACCGGAGCGCCCCCGGACCTGACCGACGTCGCCGGCGTCGACGCCATCGCGGCCGACGGGGACTGCGGCGTGCGTTTCGCACTGAGCGGGCCACCGGCGCCAGCGCTACGGGCGCTCGCCCGTGCTGAGGTGACGGCACTCGCCGTGCGGGAGCCCAGCCTCGAGGAGATCTTCCTCGACTACTACGGCGCGGAGCACGCCGGATGAGCACGGGAACGAACACCCGCGACCGCGCGCCCGGACGCGCCGTGACGGGTCTCGCCCTGCGCCAGGTACGCCGCGGTGGGCTGATCATGGTGCTGTTCGCCGCGACCATGCCCGCGATCGTGGTGGGCACCTACGGCAGCGTGACGGCGGACCCGACCGCCATGGCGAGCCTGTCCGCCCTCGCGACGAATCCGGCCATCCGGACCCTGTTCGGAGAACCGCTCGCCCTCGACACGGCCGGCGGCTTCACCGTGTGGCGGATCGGCACGGTCCTCGCGGTGGCTCTCGGGGTCTGGTCGGTGCTGACGGTCACCCGCACCACGCGCGGCGAGGAGGAGGCCGGCCGCTGGGGCGTCCTTCTCGCGGGTCTGATGACCCCCCGCCAGGTCATGATCCGGCACATCGCCGTTGTCTCGGGGGTCGCGGTCGCGGCGGGGACAGCGGTCACCGCCGTGCTGTGGACCGCCGGTCCGGACCGTGTCTCCTCCATCGTGTTCGGCGCCGGCCTGGCCGGCGCGGGGCTCTTCGCCGCCGCCGTCGCCGCGCTCGCCGCTCAGGTCTTCCCGACCCGCGCGCCGGCCACCGGCGCCACGATCGCCCTGCTGGGCGTCGGCCTGCTGATGCGCATGGTGGGCGACGGCCTGCCATGGCTGGGCTGGTTGCGGTGGTTGTCGCCGTTCGGGCTGCTCGCTGTCAGCAGCCCGTACCACGGCGACCACCCGCTGCCGCTGCTGGCCCTGTACGGCGGCACCGCACTCATCGCCGCCGCGGCCGTCGCGGCGGCGGGACACCGCGACATCGGCGGCGGCCTCGTCAACCCGACGGCCGGTCGGCGTGCCCGGCTGCGGCTGCTCGGCTCCGTGGCGGCGTTCGCCGTCCGCCGCGCGATCGGCCCCGTCGGGGCATGGTCGGCCGGCATCGCCGCGTACTTTCTGCTCATCGGGCTGACGGCCGCCTCGGTGACGGATTTTCTGGCTGACAACACGGTCTTCACGGACAGCGCCGCCCGAGCCGGGTTCGTCGGGCTCGACGCGGTCAAGGGCTTCACCGCGACGCTCTTCACGCTCCTCGCACTGCCCGTGGGCGCCTTCACCGCCGTGCGGATGGGCGCGTTCGTCGCGGCCGAGGGCGAGCGGCGGCTGGCCCCGCTGGCCGCCCAGCCGGTCAGCCGGATCCGGCTGCTCGGCGCCGACGTGGTCGCCACCACCGGCGGTGCTCTTCTGCTCGTCACCGTCGCCGCGTTGGCGACCTGGGTGGGTGTCACGGCGGTCGGCGGCGGCCTGTCGCTCCCGGAGGCGCTCTACGGCACCTGGAACACGCTGCCGATCGTGCTGCTCAGCCTCGGCGCGGCGACCCTGGCCACGGGCTGGGTACCGCGCCTCGCGCTCCTCGCCGGCCTCCTGCCGGCGACCGGGGGATTCCTGTTCAAGGTCATCGCCGAGAGCACGGACGCGCCCGCCCGGGTGCTCTCCGCTTCGCCGTTCGCGCACCTGGCGCCCGTACCCTTCGCCGAGGCCGATGCGGCCGGATCCGTCGCGATGACGAGCCTGGCCGTCCTCATGATCATGGCGGGCGCGGTCGGCTACCGCCTCCGCGACCTACGCGGCTGAGGTGACGTCGAGGCGCCTTTGACGAAACGTGGCGCCACGTTCCGTAATCGGGTGGGGCGGCGCTGGCATGATGTCCATGCCCAGGTCCCCGGGCCGCCGACGTGGAGCGGCGCACCGGGCCATGATCGGAAGCGGAGGCGCGCCGTGCGCGATGATCGTCAGTCGGGTGCGACGCCGCGCACGCCCCACGGCCACCACCACGACCACGGCGACCTGCCGGCGGCCCCGCGCCGGACCGTACGCCTCACGGCGGCCGTGCTCGTGCCCGCCGCGCTGGCCACCCTCATCGCCATGATCATGCTGTGGCCGGGCGGCCGGGACAGACCGGAGGAAGCGCCCGACGCGCCGCGGGTGGCCGGGCAGGTGCTCGCGGTCGGCCTGGTCCCCTGCCCGCTGGCGCCCGACGGCAGCCCCGCCTCGCCCTCCGCGCCGACCCGGTGCGGCACCGTCACCGTGCGCCTGTCCGACGGCCAGACGATCACGACGGAGATCCCCTCAGGGCCGGGCGCCCCCCACGTCGAGGTCGACGACCGGGTCATCCTGCTCTACCTGGACAACGCCATGAGCGGCAGCCCGTACCACATCGTCGACCACGACCGGGGGCGGGCGCTCTGGGTGCTCGCGGCCGCGTTCGTGCTGGCCGTGGTCGCCTTCGGCCGGTGGCGCGGGCTCGCCGCGCTGGCCGGGCTCGCCGTCACGTTCGGCGTCCTGCTGCTGTTCGTGGTGCCCGCCATCCTGGAGGGCGCCTCGCCGCTGCTGGTCGCCATCGTGGGCGCCGCGGCGGTCATGCTCGTCGTGCTGTACCTGACGCACGGCCTGTCCGTCACGACGTCGATGGCCGTGCTCGGCACCCTGGTCAGCCTGGTCCTCACCGGGCTGCTGTCCGCCGCGGCCACGGCGGTCACCCGGCTGTCCGGCGTGTCCAGCGAGGAGTCCAGCTTCCTCACCATGAACTTCCCCGACGTGAACATGCACGGCCTGCTGCTGGCCGGCATCCTGATCGGGTCGCTCGGCGTGCTCGACGACGTGACCGTCACCCAGGCGTACACGGTGCGCGAACTGGCCCACGCCAACCCGGGCCTCGGCTTCGCCGAGCTGTACCGCCGGGCGGCGCGCGTCGGGCGCGCCCACATCGCGTCGGTGATCAACACCATCATCCTGGCGTACGCGGGCGCGTCGCTGCCGCTCCTGCTGCTCATCGCCGCCGGCAACCGGCCGCTGGACGAGGTCCTCACCAACCAGCTCATCGCCGGCGAGATCGTCCGCAGCGTGGTCGGCACGATCGGGCTCATCGCCGCCGTCCCGATCACCACCGCGCTGGCCGCCCTGGCCATCCGCCGCGGCACGCCGCCCCCGGTGCGCCGACCGCGGCGGCCGGACCCGCTGGAGCTGGCGTGGGAGGCCGGCGGCGACGCCCCGGCACGCCCGGCCGCGACACGTCCCTGACCCGGTTCAGGCGATGGCCCCCTCGAGCGGCGCCGGGACGCGGGCCGGGTCGAGGGCGAGGGTCAGCCGGCGGGCGTAGGCGGCCTTGCGGCCGCTGGTGGTGCCGAGGAAGCGGCGCAGCTGCCGGTCCATGGGTCGCCCGCGCTGGGCGGGCTGGTTCTGGAACAGCCGGAACCGGGCCAGATCGCGCCCGGCGTCGAGGACCCGCTCGACGCCGTCGTGGCCGAGTGCCCGGATCAGTTCGTCCTCCAGGTCGGCCTCGCAGACGAAGAACCCGAGGTCGGCCAGCCCTGCCCGGCCGGGGCCCGGCTCGCGGCCGATCCCGGCGAGCGCGCGGCGCGCGTACTCCTCCTCGCCCACGTCGAACAGGCCGCGCACGCCGACGGCGAGTCGGCCCGCGGACAGCACGCGCAGGAACCGGGCGATGCTCATCGCGCCGCCCATGGGCACGACACACACGCCGTCGGCGGCCAGGTCGCGTCCCCGCAGCGCGGCGAGGGCCTCCAGCGCCGCGAGGTCGCTGACCCCCTCCACAAGGATGATCGTCGTCAGGCCGGCCGCGCGGGCCCGCGCCGCCCCGGCGGCGGCCGGGTCGCCGGCCGCCCACGCGCTCAGCGCGGCACGGAACCGGTCGGCGTCGAACACGCCCACCAGTCTCGCGGCAGGGGTCGCCGGTCGTCACCCCGATATGCGGCTGGGGCGGGCGTGGGAGTCCCACGCCCGCCCCAGCCGTCGGGTCAGTCCTCCTGGAAGTACGAGATGAGGCGCAGCATCTCCAGGTAGAGCCAGACCAGCTCCACGAGGATGCCGAACGCCCCCAGCCAGCCGTACTTGCGGGGCAGGCCGGCGGCGATGCCCTCCTCGATCTGGGCGAAGCTGACGACGAACATGAGCGCCGCGACAACGATGCAGATCAGGGAGAAGCCGATGGCGATGATGCCGCCGTCGCGCAGCGGGCCGGCCGAGCCGGTGAAGATCGAGATGCCGAAGTTGAGCAGCATGACGACCGCGAGGCCGGTGGCCGCGCCGACGACGACCTTCATGAACTTCGGCGTGGCCCGGATGACGCGCGACTTGTAGAGGAACGCCATGATGAAGAAGACGCTCAGGGTCGCGATGACCGCCTGCAGGACGATGCCGGACCATCGGGTCTCGAACGCCTTCGAGACCGCGCCGAGGAACACGCCCTCGACGACCGCGTAGGTCAGCAGCACGACCGGGTTGGTGACCTGGGCGAACGAGATGACCAGGCCGAGGACGAGGCCGATCAGCATGGCGGCGATCCACGTGGCGAACATCGCCGTGGGCGGCACGATGACCCAGGTGACCGCGGCGGCCACGACGGCGGTGCCGACCAGGGCGATGGTCTTCACGACCACGTCGTCGATGGACATGCGCTCACCATCGGTGAGCGGCGGCATCTGGTCATACCCGACGGGCTGCCCGTAGCCGGGGGCACCGTAGGTCTGACCGCCGTAGGAGTACGGCTGCTGGGGGGCAGCCGGCTGGTGGCCGACCGGGGTGAGCCGGGCCAGCACCGGGTTGGAAGATCTCATGCGGCTTGATGTCCTTTCAGAGGTCAGCAGAGTACCGGAACTCAGAACTCGCCGAAGTCCCCACCGAAGTCCCCGCCGAAGTCCCCGAAACCGGCGTCCGCCAGGCCTGGGTCCTCCAACCCGGCCCCGGCGGCCGCCTCGGCCACGTCCGGCTCGAACGCGTCGCCGATCATGTCGCCGATCATCATTCCGCCGAGGAAGCCGAGGGCCGCGCCGCCGACGCCCATCGCCACCGCGCCCGCCATCGACGGCCGGCCGTGGTAGCCGGAGTACTTGTAGCCGCCCCGGTGGCCGTACTGGGCGTGGGCGGGGCCGTGCGACTGCAGGAACGCGCCGGAACCGACGCCCGCGGCGGGCGCCTGGTTGAGCTTGGCCAGCGCGTTGACCAGCCAGCGGTCGACCTCGCCGCTCCAGCCGCCCTCCGTGTTGGACAGGCGCCGGATGTCCTCGGCGGACAGGGTGTACCGGTCCGGCGTGCCGGGCCGGCCGGCGAGGTCGGCCAGGACGGTCGCGCCCGCGTCGCCGCCCAGCACGGTGAACGTGACCTGCGGGACGTGCGGGCCGGGCGGTTGGCCCTCGGGCAGCGGGGCCCAGAAGGTGATGGCCTGGGCGGCCGGGACCGGCAGGCCGGTCAGGTGGCCGGGGCGCAGCTCGCTGCGCACGAACCGGCTGCCGATGAGGCCGAGGGTGTCCATGATGCGCTGATGGACGTCGGCCGCCTCCACGAGCAGCGGGTCGAAGTCGCCCTTGGCGCTGCCCGACGCCACGGACACCTCGGTCCGCACGCCGAGCTGGATGCCGGGCAACTGCTGTCCGAACAGTACGGTGAACGGCGTGTGCTCCGGCAGCGGGACGCTGAACGGGATCTGCTGCTGCGTGCCGTCGCCCACGTGGATGCCGCCGGCGACCGGGAACCGGGCCAGCTCGACCTCGCCCGCCCGGCTGGAGGCGACCAGGTAGAGGGTGATCGCGGTAATGTCCGTGGCGGACCTGGCGCGCAGGTTCACCTGTCCGGACAGGTGCCCGCCCGCCGGGGCCGGGTGCGGGGGCAGCACCGTGTCCACCTCGACACCGCCGAGGCCGAGGCTGGCCAGGATCTTCTTGAAGACCATCAGGTTCCTTCCTAGATGTCCGGTAGGCTCTGCCCGCGACGCGACACTAGCACGTGCAACTGTACGGTTGGCGGAAGGAGAGGACGTGCCCGACTTGATGCGCATTGGCGAACTGGCCGCGGCGGCCGGCGTCTCCAACCGCACTGTCGACTTCTACACCAACCTGGGGCTCATCCACCCGGCCGGACGCACCAGCGGCGGCTTCCGGCTCTACGACCCGGCCACGGTCGAGCTCATCGGTACGATCCGGCAGCTGGAGGCCTCGGGCCTGGGCCTGGAGGACGTCGCGCGACAGTTCGCGGGCGCCTCGGCCACCGACCTGTCGGACATCATCGCCCGGCTCGGCCACGACGTGGAGGCGCTGCGCGCGCTCGCCGAGACCGCGGGGTCGGCCGCCAACGGGGTCGCCGCCACCCTCGCCATCCGCGCCCACCATCTGATCACCCTGGCATCCGAGTTGCTCACGGTCATGCCCCACGGGTAGACCTGGCCGGAGGCAACCGACCAAAGGATGTGACCCGGCGTGGGCGGCTACGGCACCCAGATCCTGATCGTCCTCGTTCTGATGCTGCTCAACGGGGCCCTGTCCGGCAGCGAGATGGCGCTGATCTCGCTGCGCGAGTCGCAGATCAAGCGCCTGGAGCGCTCGTCGAAGGGCGGCAAGGTCCTCGCCCGGCTCTCCCGCGACCCCAACCGGTTCCTCGCCACCATCCAGATCGGCATCACCCTCGCCGGGTTCCTCGCCTCCGCCTTCGCGGCCACGTCGCTGGCCAAGCCGCTGGTCGAGCCCCTGGGCTTCCTCGGCGGCGCGGCCGAGGCCGCCGCCATCGTGGCGGTCACCCTCGTCCTGACCTTCCTCACGCTGGTACTCGGGGAGTTGGCACCCAAGCGCATCGCCATGCAACGGGCCGAGGGGTGGGCCCTCGCCGCCGCCCGCCCGCTGGACTTTCTGGCCACGGCGTCCCGCCCGATCGTGTGGCTGCTGGCGAAGTCCACCGACTTCGTGGTGCGCCTGGTCGGCGCCGACCCGCGCGCCAACCGCGCGGAGATCACCACCGAGGAGATCCGCGAGCTCGTCGTCGCGCAGCGCGGCTTCACCACCCAGCAACGGCAGATCATCGCGGGCGCGTTCGAGATCACCGAACGCGACGTGCGGGACATCCTCATCCCCCGCGGCGAGGTGACCGTCCTCAACGGGGCGCTGCCGGTCGACGAGGCGCTGCGCGTTCTCACCGACTCCGGCCACACCAGGGCCCCCGTGGTGGGCCAGCGCGGCCTCGACGACCTGCTCGGCATCGTGCACCTGCGCGACCTGCTGCCCAGCGCGGAGGGCGGCCCGACCGCGGCCGACCGGGTCCGCCCGCCGATGATGCTGCCCGAGACTCTGGCGGTCGCCGACGCCATGCGCCAGATGCGCCACAAACGCGAGCAGTTCGCTCTCGTCGTCAACGAGCACGGCACGATCGACGGCATCATCACCCTGGAGGACCTCATCGAGGAGGTCGTCGGCGAGATCTACGACGAGACCGACCGCGACGTTCAGGCCGTCATCCGCGAGGACGAGCAGACCTTCCTGGTGGCCGGTTCGTTCCCCATCCACGACCTGCCGGACATCGGCATCGACACGGACACGATCGCGGACGCGGACTACACCACGATCGCCGGCCTGTTGCTCGACCGGCTCGGCCACATCCCCACCGCGCCGGGCGAGGTCGTGACCCTCCCCCGGTTCACCGCGGAGATCACCCAGGTCACGGACCGCGCGATCACCCAGGTGCGGCTGCGCCTCACGCCGACCGTTTGACCCGGTCGCGGGCGGGTAAGCCCACGCCGTGACGTCGTACTGGATGCGAACCACCGCGCGCGGGGATCATCCCGCGCTGCGCGAGGACACGACCGCTGACGTGGTCGTCGTCGGCGGCGGCATCGCCGGCCTGTGCACGGCATGGGAACTGGCGCGGGCCGGCCGCCGCGTCGTCCTGCTGGAGGCCGGCCGGATCGCGGAGGCCAGCACCGGCAACACGACCGCCAAGGTGACCGCGCTGCACGGCGCCAAGTACGCCGACCTCGGCGACCGGGCCGGCCTGTACGCGCAGTCGCAGACCGATGCCCTCGCACGCATGTCGGCCGCCGCCGGGACGCTCGGCGTCGACTGCGAATGGGAGACCCGCGACGCCTACACGTACGCCGTCGGGGACGACGCCGCGCAGTCGCTGCAGCGCGAGGCCCGCGCCGCCGCCGAGGCCGGCCTGCCGGCCGAGTTCGTCACCACCACGCCGCTGCCGTACCCGGTCGCCGGCGCGGTCCGCGTCAGCGGGCAGGCGCAGTTCCACCCGCGCAAGTTCCTCCTGGCGCTCACCGCCGACCTGATCCGGCTCGGCGCCCGGGTGTTCGAGGACAGCCGGGTGGTGGAGTTCGCCGAGGGCCACGTGACGGTGAGCTCCGGGGCCGGGGTGGCCGCGCCGGACATCGTCATCACGACGGGCTTCCCCGTCTGGGACCGGCCCGAGCTGTTCGCCCGGCTGACCCCCAAACGCGAGCTGGTCGTCGCCGCCGCCATCCCCGCGTCGGCGGACCCGGGCGGCATGTTCCTCGGCGTCGACGACGACCGGTCCGTGCGCACGGCGCCGTACGAGGGCGGGCAGCGGCTGCTGATCGTCACCGGCGAGACGTACAAGCCGGGCGAGGCCGGCGTCGACGAGCGCTACGCCCGGCTCACGGACTGGATGACGACCCACTTCCCGGCGGCCTCCGCCGACTTCCGCTGGTCCGCGCAGGACTACACGGCCACCGACGGCGTACCGTTCGTCGGCCCGTACCCCGGCCACGACCACGTGTGGGTGGCCACCGGATTCGGCGCCTGGGGCATGACCAACGCCATGATGGCCGGCGCTCTGCTGACCGCCCGCATCACCGGCGACGGGCAACCGCCGTGGGCCGGCCTCTACGACCCGCGCCGACTGCACCCGCTGAAGGAGGCGCCGAGCCTGGCCCGCAACGCGTTCACGGTGACCAGGAACCTGGTGGGTGAGCGGATCGGCTCGCCCGACACCACCGTGGACAAGCTGGCACCCGGGCAGGGCGCGGTCGTCTCGGTCGACGGCACCCGCACGGCCGCCTTCCGCGACGACGACGGCGAACTGCACCTGGTGTCGGCCACCTGCACGCACCAGGGCTGCGTCGTCGGCTTCAACGACGCGGAGCGTACGTGGGACTGCCCGTGTCACGGTTCGCGGTTCGGCGTCGACGGCGAGGTCCTGCAGGGTCCGGCGATATCGGCCCTGAAGCCGGTCACGCCGAAGGCGTGACACTCGGAGTACCACGTCTCGCGGAATCGGACGCGCCAGCGTTTCCTCAGCAGACTCTCCGGCGCCTGTTACCTCTTCCCGCCGACTTCCGTCATAGGGGCAACAGCCAAGCGTCGAAGTGGAGAGCGGGATGCTGAGGAACATCATGTATGTGACGGTCTACGTGACCGATCAGGACCGCGCGTTGAAGTTCTACACGCAGGGGCTCGGCCTGGAAAAGCATATCGACCATACCGGGCCGAATGGACGCTTCCTCACCGTGGGCGTTGCCGACAGCCCTGTCAAGATCCTTCTTTGGTCGCATCCACCGGCCGCAGGACAACCGGTCGAGCCGGGCATCACGCCCGGTCCGCTCTTCCTGGAGTCGGACGACCTGCGCAAGGACTTCGAGGTCCTGCGCCAACGAGGCGTGACCTTCCACGAGCAAGAACCGGTGGACTACGAGTTCGGTGTTCGCATCGAGGCGGTGGACCCGGACGGCAACCGGATCTCGCTGCGCCAGCCGCGCCAAGGAAACTGACGAGGTGACTGACACCAGCCGGACGAACCTGGTGGCCGAGGCGTTTGAGGCTCAGCGCGACCGGCTGCGCGCGGTCGCCTATCGCATGCTCGGGTCGCACGCCGATGCCGAGGATGTGGTCCAGGAGGCTTGGCTGCGGCTCGCCCGCCAGGACGCGGAGACCATCGAGAACCTGGCGGGCTGGCTGACCACGGTGGTCGGCCGGATCAGCCTGGATGTTCTGCGCGCGCGCCAGGCCCGCCCGGAGGCGTCCTACGACAGCGGTCTGCCCGAGTTCGTGGTGACGGTCGACAACGGCCCCGCGCCAGAAGACGACGTGGAGCTCGCCGACTCGGTCGGGCTCGCGCTGCTCGTCGTCCTCGAGTCGCTCAAGCCGAGCGAGCGGCTAGCGTTCGTGCTGCACGACCTGTTCGCGGTGCCGTTCGATGAGATCGGACAGGTCCTCGGCAAGTCCGCCGACGCGGCCAAGATGCTCGCCAGCCGCGCCCGCAAGAAGGTACGCGGGGCCGCGCGGCCGACGGTCGCCCGGCGCGAGCAGCAGGAGGTGGTCCAGGCATACCTGGCGGCGGCTCGCCACGGCGACTTCGAAGGGCTGTTGCGCGTCCTCGACCCCGAGGTGAGGCTGACCGTCGACGGCGCCGATGGCGTGGTCGTGATCCTCGGCGCCACCAGGATCGCCGCCGGCGCGCAGCGGTTCGCTGCCACAGCCGCGTGGGCACAAGCAGCGCTCGTCAACGGCCAGCCCGGCATCGCGTCCTGGCGCGCTGACGGTACCCCGCTCTCGGTCGCCGCGTTCACCGTCGTGAATGGTCAGATCGCCGGCATCGCGGTCGTGAGCGACCCGGCCAAGCTCGCCTCGATGGACCTGCCGAATCCCGGGTGAGTCACCGCCGGCCGCAACCCGCCTCAGCTGGCGCGCACGACCGGGCGAATCATGGTTGCCTCCCCTTGACCCACATCGCTACGGTGCACCGGTCGGAAGGGACATGATGCCGAAGCTGAACCAGATCATCGCCGTGGAGAAGGGCGTCAAGAGCCGGTCGCTGCAGGAGCTGACCGAGGCGCACCACGCCGTGCAGAAGCCCGCGCTGCTGTCGGGCATCGCGCGCACGTACCAGCCGAAGGACGAGGAGGGCGAGCAGCTGCCGCCCGAGTCGACGAAGGTGCAGGTGCGCGCGGAGGAGGTGATCCGGCAGGTCACGGCGACCCTGACCCGGCTGTTCGACGTGACCGCGACGAAGGACGCGACGAACCGGGTCGCGGTGGCCGATGTGGTCGTCGACGGCCGCACGCTGCTGTCCGACGTGCCCGTGCCATACCTGCTGTTCC
This sequence comes from Luedemannella helvata, assembly GCF_039528415.1. Lineage (NCBI taxonomy): Bacteria > Bacillati > Actinomycetota > Actinomycetes > Micromonosporales > Micromonosporaceae > Luedemannella > Luedemannella helvata. The sequence goes on along the minus strand of NZ_BAAALS010000004.1, from coordinate 276,023 downwards.
TGGAGAAGCAGCTCACCGACCTGCACACCTTCGTCAAGAAGCTGCCGGTGCTCGACGCCGCCGAGTCGTGGGTGTTCAACGACTCCGCCGACTGCTGGTCGACCGAGCCGGTGCGTACCATCCGCACGAAGAGGGTGCCGCGCAACCACGTGAAGGCCGAGGCGACGGAGAAGCACCCGGCCCAGGTCGAGGTGTACTACGAGGACATGGCAATCGGTTACTGGACGACCGTGAAGTTCTCCGGCGCCCTGCCCGCCAAGCGGATCTCCGAGCTGCTGGAGCGGGTGGAGAAGCTGCAGCAGGCGGTGAAGTTCGCCCGCGAGGAGGCCAACGGCGTGGAGGCGGTCGACCGCAAGGCGGGCGAGGCGGTGCTCAGCTACATCTTCGGCTAACCAAGGACTCCCCCGTCGGGAGCGACGGGGGTGCGCGAAAGCGCAGAAGCTGAAACTGAAACGTTCAGCCTGACGACGTGGTGACAGTGCGGGTTCGACTCCCGCCCCCCGCACACAGCGCGCGGGGGTAGCCCAAGCCGGCAGAGGCAGCCACCTCAACATCAGACTCTCGCTCCAGGTTCAGCATTCGCCGCCGAGTGCCATCTCGACCGCAGGTGGAACCCCGCTTCTGGGATGTGGGTTCGACTCCCACCCGCCGCTCCAACACGCGGCGGTGGCTCAATGGCAAAGCACAGAGCGATCAACCTGATCTACCTGCTTAAACGCCGTTGGCACGCGCAAATGGGCGGCAAAGTTGGGGCCCGGGACTGGACACGTCCCGGGCTCCTCCCATGTGGACCCGACGGGTCGACGACACCCGCGCTCTCGCCCTCACCGCGACGTGGTCGCACAGCCGTTACGCCGTACGCATCTCGGCCAGGTCGGTCGCCGACCGCAGGAGCAGCAGGCCAACGGCCGTGGTGAGCGCGACGGCCCCGAGCGCGCCCGCGCCGAGCACGGCCAGGTGGTCGAACGGCACCGGTACCGCCCGGACGAACTCCGGCACCCACGTCCGCTCGAGCCGCGCGCCCGGCTCGGCGCAGACTGCCGCGTCCCCGGCAACACACAGATTCTCGGAGAACCCGCCGGTGCGCACCTCGCCGCCGAAGACACGGACCAGCGCGGCGCCGAGGAAGAGCGCGACAACGACGGCCGGCACCGCGGGCGCGAGCGTCTGTAGCAATGCGGCCCGGGCCAGGACCGCCCGGGGCACCCCGGTCGCGACCAGCGCGGCGTACGCGCGCCGTCGGGACACCATGCCTCGACGACCGCGACCAGCATGGCGGCAGCGGACAGCGTGATGGCGACCGCGACGACACCGTTGACCAGGTTGTACGCCGTGGTGTGAAACTCCGCCGTCTGATTCGGATAGGACTCGGTACCCTGCTGCGCGGCGTACCAGCGGGCCTTGGCCGCCTCGGCGTCCAGGGTCGTCGTGATGAGGGCGCGCATGCCGGCTGCGCCCGCGCCGAACAGCACCCCGACCAGCAGGACCGCGAAGACCCGGCTGCCCGCCCACGGGTCGGCCATGAGCCGTCGGCCGGCAAGCAGCGTGGCCGGGCCGCGCGCGAACCGCAGCAGGGTCCGCCCAGTGGCCGCCGCGATCCACCCGGTACCGAAGACCAGCCCACCGGCCGCCACCGCGACGCCCAGCAGCAGCTGCGCGGGAAACACCCAGTCGGGCAGGTCCGGTGCCCACCGGGTGAGTGCCTGCCCGGTGCCGACCAGTGCGATGCCGACGCCCATCAACAGCCCCACCCACATGCGCGGCGCGCGCCGCCGGACCCGGCGCGCGATCCCGTACGGCGTGAACGCCGCGCCGCGCAGCAGCACAACCGCGACGGCGGTGGCCAGCACCGGCAGCCCCACGACGATGGCGACGATGGCCCAGGCGGGTGGCAGCACGTCGGTCGGCAGCGGCAGCCGGCCCTCAGCGTCCGGGCGGTGCAGCACCCGGCGCCCTATCAGGTACACGGCGAGCCCGAGGACCGAGCCCACGACGCTGGCGACGCCGGTCTCCGCCGCGGCGACGAGCGTCGCCTGGCCGGGTGTGGCGCCGGCGAGGCGGATGGCGGCCAGTCGACGGTCGCGGGCCGGCGCGCCGAGTCGGGCACACTGTCCGGCGAGCGCGAGGACGGGGATCGTCAGCAGCGCCAGCGCCATGACGACGCCGGGTCGCAGGCCGGGCTCGACGAGCACTTGCAGTTGGTACTGCCGTGCCCAGTCGTCACTGCCGTTCCGGCTGTCAGCGAAGTGCGGGATCGCGGCCACGGCGGCCGCGACCAGGAACATGAGGGTGGCCAACGACGCGCTCGCGGCGGTCAGGACGACGCGTAGCGTGTCCGTGCGGCTGCCGGCCAGGGCGAGGCGGGCCAGCGTCGCCGGCCTCATCGCGCGGCCCGCGTGCTCAGCCCGAGGCCCGACGGGTCGACCTGACCGTCGCGCAGGCACACCTCGCGGTCGGCGTACCCGGCGACGCGCGCGTCGTGGGTGACCAGGACGACGGTGGTGCGCTGCTCGCGGGCCAACCGCACGAGGTGGCCGAGGACCTGCTCACCGGCGAGGGTGTCCAGCGCTCCGGTGGGCTCGTCGGCGAAGAGCACCCGGGGCTCGGTGACGAGCGCCCTGGCCACCGCGACGCGCTGCTGCTGGCCGCCGGAGACCTCCCCGGGCCGCTGGTCGGCCAGGTCGCGCACGCCCAGCCGGTCCAGCCAGGACAGCGCCGCGGTGCGCGCCTCTCGCCGCCCCGTGCCGGCGAGAAGCAGCGGCAGCGCGACGTTCTCGGCGGCCGTCAGTTCCATGACGAGCTGTCCGAACTGGAACAGCACGCCGAACTCCGTGCGCCGCAGCCGGGCCCGCCCGCTCTCGGACAGGTCGGACACCCGCACGTCGCGGTAGATCACCTCGCCCGCGTCGGGCCGCATGATGCCGGCGAGGCAGTGCAGCAGCGTGGACTTGCCGCAGCCGCTGGGCCCGGTGACGGCGAGGATCTCACCCTCGTCGACCGCGACGGTGACGCCGCGCAGCGCGGGTGTGGCGCCGTAGGAGCGCACGAGCGCTCGACCTTCAATGATCATGTTGACGTACCCCCGAGGATGGCGACGCGCTCCAGGGTGGTGGCGAGCCACCGCAGGTCGGCGTCGAGGTGGGCGATGGCGTAGTCGGCGCCGATGACGTCGGCGAAGTCGGCGTCCGCGTCGTTCTTGGCCGCGGTCAGTTCCCGCAGGCGCCGGGTGTGGGCCTGCCGCTGCGCGGCGAGGTACGCGTGGGCCCGCGCCGGGTCGTCGACCAGCAGCGCGACCGTGACCTTGGCCAGCAGCGCGCTGGCCACGAACGGCGCGGGCGGGTCGATCTGGTCGAGCCAGCCGGCCAGCTCGGCACGGCCGGAGGCGGTGATCTCGTAGACCGTGCGTTCCGGGCCGCCGGCCTGGTCGTGGCCGGCCTCGGTCGCGTAACCGTCCCGCACAAGCCGGCCCAGCGTCGTGTAGACCTGCGCGAACGCCACGGGACGGGCTCGCGGCAGGTGCTGGTCGTACGAGCGCTTGAGCTCGTACCCGTGTTTGGGCCCGGTCGACAGGAGGCCGAGCAGAACGTGCGGCGTGGACACCGGTCAACTATGTACTCAGTTAATAGTCGAAGTCAAGGACGCCGATATCGCGTTGTGCGCGGGGCGCGGGTGGACCACCATCGGGACATGCGTGTCACCTTCACCCGAATCGCCGACCACCAGCGTGGATTCGCCCTGGTGGAGCGCGATGACGGGGTGGTCTACCAGCTCGACGGCGGTCCGGTGACCGCCCATCTGCCCCACGACCTGGTGCACCTGACCGTCGAGCGTGAGCTGGACATCGCGGACGGCATCTGGGGTGCCATCGCGGCCGGAGTGGTGTTCCGCAGCATGCGTCACCACAGCGGCCGGCGCCCGCCGCACGCCGGCGACCGCTCGGCGGCGCTCATCCGCGAGCACCGCGACCGCCTGCAGCGCGCCGAACTCATCGGCGGGTTCGTCGAGCGCGTCGCCGAGACGCCCGGCGCCACGCCCGCGAGCATCGGCCGCTTCGCCCGGCTCTACCTGGCCAACCTGCCGGGTGATCCGCTCGACCTGACCCGCGTCCCGGCGGCCGCGACCGCGCTGCGCGAGACGGCCGACCGGTGGCGGGCCATGGCGATCGGCGATCAGCTCACGGTGCAGTGGCCGGCCCGGCTGCGCATGCCCCCGGCCGCGGCCGGCGCGACGCGCGCGCGGGTCGCCCCGCGCCGGCGCGTCTCGCGCTGAGTCAGCTGCCCAGCGTACGGGCGAGAAAGGCGAGCTGCTCGCGGGCCTGATGCGTCTGACCGCCCTCGTGACCGTTGTACGGCCACACGGAGATGTCCTTGTCCCCGGCGTAGTGGTGGTAGGCGGCGAACACGGTCGACGGCGGGCAGACCGAGTCCATGAGCGCCACACTGAACAGCGCGGTGGCCCGGGCGCGGGCCGCGTGGTTGACGCCATCCACATAGGACAGCGTGGCGAACGTCTCCTCGACCCGGTCGCGCTGGATGCGCAGATAACTGACCAGTTCCTGGTACGGGAACGCGTCGCTGACGTCCAGCGCGCGCCGCCAGTGGCACAGGAACGGCACGTCGATCAGGGCCGCGGCCACGTCGGGCACGAGGCCCGCGGCGGCCAGGGCGAGCCCGCCGCCCTGGCTGGCACCCGCGACCGCGACCCGGTCGGGGTCGACGAGCGGGTGGGCGCGCGCCGCGTCGACGGCGCGGGCCGCGTCCGTCATGAGCCGGCGGTAGTAGTACGACCGGGGGTCGCGCACGCCGCGCGTCATGACGCCCGGGTACGCGGGGTCGATGGGCCCGTGCGGGTCGTCCGGGGTGTCGCCGAACTGGAACCCGCTGCCCTGTCCCCTGGTGTCCATGACGAGGGTCGCGTAGCCGGCGCTGGGCAGCAGCAGCCAGTCGTGCGGCAGCGCCCGCCCGCCGCCGTACCCGATGTAGGTGACCACGGCCGGCAGGCGGCGTCCGGCCGCGGTGGCCCCGGCCGGTACGAGGAACCAGCCCTTGATCGGGTCACCGGCGAAGCCGGGGAATGTCACGTCGTACACCTCGACGGTGACCAGGCCCGCGTCGTGCGGGGTGAACACGGCGGCGCCCTCGTGGGCGCGGGCCTGCTCGAGGGTGGTCGCCCAGAACTCGTCGAAGTCGGCCGGCTCCTCCCGCTGGGGCGCGTACGCCCGCAGGTGCGCCAGGGACATGTCCGACAGCGGCATAACAAGATCCTTCCTGCGCGATGTGGGCAACCTATCGGGCACGCGAGCTGGTCGACACCCTGCATCCAGTGGCACACGTCACAGTAATATCTGTACTTGTTTCGATACTGTGCGTGACCAGTAGCGGAACAGGACCGATGCGCGGCGATCGGAATGGGAACCTTTGTGTCCTGCGAAGGCTCGTATTCGCCGCCGCCACCGGCTGCCGACCCGCCGGCGGGTCGGAATAACACCGTTTTTGCTGGTCTACGGGGGTTTACGAGGGTGAGCCGGGAAGGTCATATCCAGACGTCTCAGCAGGGACACCTCGACGTAACGGGAGACCTCGACCATTACCCTGAGCATCGGGGAGCACATGGGCACGGCCACCGGGGGCCGCGCCGAGTGGGAGGGGGGACGGCGATGACGAACGGGCGCTCCCGGTCGTCGGGCCGTCCTACGCTCGACCAGGTCGCCGCGCGCGCCGGCGTGGCCCGTGCCACCGCCTCCCGGGTCCTCAACGGATCCGCCCAGGTCAGCGACGCGTCGCGGGAACTCGTCGAGCAGGCCGCCGCCGACCTCGGCTACATTCCGAACGTCGCGGCCCGGTCCCTGGTCACCCACCGCACGGACTCGATCGCGCTCGTCGCCTTCGAGCCCGAACGGCGGGTGTTCGGCGACCCGTGGTTCGCCCGGGTCATCCGGGGCGTGTCCGGCGTGCTCGGCCAGACGGACCTGCACCTGTGGATCGCGTTCGCCCAGTCCGCCGCCGAGCGGGCCCGCATCGGCTACTACCTCACGGGCGACCACGTCGACGGCGTACTGCTGCTGTCGCTGCACCACAGCGACCCGCTGCCGCGCACCCTGTCGCAGCGGGGCCTGCCGACGGTCGTCGCCGGCCGCTCCCTCACCGCCGACGCCTCCGCCGCCGGGCACGTCGGGCCCGACCTGACCAACTATGTCGACATCGACGACGCCGGTGGTGCCCGCCTCGCCGTGCGCCACCTGCTCGCGACCGGGCGGCGGCGTATCGCGATGATCGCGGGACCGCAGCACCTCGGCTTCTGCGTGGCGCGGCTGCGCGGCTACCGGGAGGCGCTCGCGCAGGCCCGCATCCCGTTCGACCCCGACCTGGTGGCCTACGGCGACCTCAGCGACGACAGCGGCGCCGCCGCCGTGCGGCACCTGCTCGAGCTGCGCCCCGACCTCGACGGGGTCGTGGTCGGCTCCGACGCCATGGCCGCGGGCGCCCTGCGCGGGCTGCGCGGCTGGCGCTCCGTGCCCGAGCAGGTCTCCGTCGTCGGCTTCGACAACTCGCTGCTCGCCCAGCACACCGTGCCGGCGCTCACCACGGTCGACGTGCCGGCCGAGGAGATGGGCCGGCAGATGGCATCCGTACTCATCGACGCCATCGCCGGCGCGCCACCGATCGGGATCGTCCTCGACACCCACCTCGTGCGTCGGCATTCCGCGTAGCGGGCTCAGCCCCGGCCGGCGTCGTTGACGCAGCGCAGCACCGGTGGGGTCGTGAGCGCCGCCGCGTCGGCCACGCTCACCCCGCTCACCCGCAGCCGCGCGCTCTCGCCCGGCAGCAGCGTGATCAGGGCGTCGTCCACGGTCGCCGCCGGGTGGACGCGGTCGGCCTGCAACACGAGGTCGCGCACCAGGCTCCGCGCGGTCACGGTGACCCTCACCCCGCCCTCGGCCGGGCTGACCTGGGTGACCAGGTCGGGGGCCGGATAGTCGATGTCGCGGTCCACCGCGAAGAACCACAGGGCCCGCCGCCACTGCCCGCACGTGACCACGAGCAGCTCGCGCGCCGGGTCGTCGGCGTGCGCGAGCCGCTCGGGCACCGGCACGAGCCGCACGGAGCGCGGCGCAACGCGCACGCTCGCCACGTGCGTGGCCAGCGGCTCGCCCGACAGCGACCGGCGCACCAGGGTCACGTCGGCCGGCCACGGGGACGCCGCGTCGTTGACGACCGCCACGACGAGGCCGCCGTCGCGGGGCTGGACCGTGAGCAGCCGGTCCGCGTACGCGCGGCGCAGCGCGTACCAGAGGGGTTTGCGGCGCCCGTCCCCATCGACCGCGGCCCACGAGGTCACCGGCCAGCAGTCGTTGAGCTGCCAGATCACCGTGCCCGAACAGACCGGCCAGTGCGACCGGAAGTGCTCGAGGCCGAGCGTCAGCGCGCGGGCCTGGTTGACCTGGGTGAGGTAGTGCCACTCGTCGAAGTCGGCCGGCCGGCCGAAGTGGTGGGCCAGTCCCCGGTCGAGCTTGCCGTTGCCGCCGTCGGCCTTCTGGTGGTGCAGCATGCCCGGCGAGTCGGGCGCGAGCGGCTCGTCGGAGATGGCCCGGCGCAGCGTCGCGAAGGCCGGGGGCGCCTGGAAGCCGAACTCCGCCGCGAAGCGGGGCACGTAGTCGCGGTAGCCGGTGTAGTCGCGGCGGTTCCAGACGTCCCAGATGTGCTTCGTGCCGTACCGGTCGTCGAGGGGGTCACGGTCCAGGTTGCCGCTGTAGGGCGACCCCGGCCAGTACGGGCGCGTCGGGTCGACCTCGGCCACGATCCGGGGCAGCAGGTCCAGGTAGTAGCCGGCGCCCCAGGTGCGCTCCGCCAGGGCGGCCCGCCAGCCCTCCCACGAGTACCAGCCCTCGATGTTCTCGTTGTTGCCGTTCCACAGCACCAGGCTCGGGTACGGCATGAGCCGTGCGACCTGCTCGCGGGCCTCCGCCTCGACCTCGGTCGCGAGCACATCCTCCTCCGGGTACGCGGCACAGGCGAACAGGAAGTCCTGCCACACGAGCACCCCGGCGGCGTCGCACAGCTCGTAGAAGTCCTCGCTCTCGTAGCGCCCGCCGCCCCACACCCGCAGCAGGTTGATGTTCGCCTCCGTCGCCTGGGCGATGCGCGCGGCGTAGCGGTCGCGGTCCACCCGGGTCGGGAAGCAGTCGTCCGGGATCCAGTTGGCGCCCTTGACCGAGATCGGCTCGCCGTTGACGGCGATGACGAAGCGCTCGCCGATCCCGTCGGGTCGGGTGTCCAGCTCGACCGTGCGGAAGCCGACGCGCCGTCGCCAGTCATCCAGGGCCGTACCGTCGGCCGTGGCGAGGCCCACGGTCAGCTCGTGCAGGGCCGGCTGCCCGTACCCGCGCGGGTACCAGCGGGCCGGCTGCGGCACGACCAGCTCGACCACGGCCGTGTCGCCGTCGGCCACCTTGCCGGTCACGCTCACGTCGCCCAGTCGGGCGGTGACCAGCAGCGGCACGTCCGCGCCGGCACGGGCGACGTCCACGTGCACGGCGACCCGGCCGGTGCCGTCCGGGTCGACGGTCACGTGCGGGCGCACCCGCGCCAGCCGGGCCGTGCTCCACCCGTGCAGCCCGATGGGCCGCCAGATGCCGGCGGTGACCAGGGTGGGGCCCCAGTCCCAGCCGAAGTTGCAGGCCATCTTGCGGATGAAGTTGAAGGGCTGCGGGTACGCGTTGGGCAGGTCACCCACCGCGTCCCGCACCCCCTCGGCGTACGCGTACGCCGACGTGAACGTGATCGCGACCGTGTTGTCCCCGGGACGCAGCACGGACCCGACGTCGAAGCGGTACGACCGGTGCTGGTTGCGGGTGCTGCCCACCACCGTGCCGTTGACCGCCACCTCGGCGACCGTGTCCAGACCCGCGCAGACCAGCTCGGTGCGTTCCGCGCCCGCGCCGGACCACGCGAACGTGGTCTCGTAGCGCCAGCCGGTGCGCCCGATCCAGGCCAGCCCCACCTCGTTGGCGTCGAGGTACGGGTCGTCGATGAGGCCCGCCGCCAGCAGGTCGGTGTGCACGCACCCCGGCACGGTGGCGGGTACCCCCGCCACCGGCACCGGCGCGTCCCCGACCGCGCTGACCGTCCAGCCCTCGTGCAGGTCCCGGTATGCCACTGGCTACTCCACTCGTACCGCGTCGATGTCGAAGGTGCCGTTGCCGAACCACAGGTAGATGGCCCGGACATCATTGATGTTGACGTCACAGCCGGTGAACGTGGCCAGGTCGGCGCTCACCGTGGTCGTGGTGTTCGCGTCCACCCACGCCCACGAGTTCTGCTGGCACCAGGTCCAGGAGTTGCCGAGCTGCAGGACGATCTCGGTCGAGGTGCCCACGTCGCCCGTCCGGAGGTCGTACGAGATCTTCGTCCGGCCCGACAGGTCCAGCGCCGGGGCCGGGGTGACGCCGACCCACGCCCCGCCGTCGGCCGCGTTGGCCACGACCCGCGCCCCGTGCGCGCCGTTGGTGGCGAAGTCGGACTGCCGCGTCACCGTGGCGGCGTCCGGGGTCCAGCTCGCGGGCGCGAAGCCGTCCGTGCCGTCCTCGAACGAGTAGATCACCCAGGCGGCGTCCGGGTCGGGCTTGACCTCGACCGTGATGGTGGCCGGGTTGGACACGGCGCCGTTGGTGGCCGTGGCCGTGTACGTGACCGACGCCTTGCCCGCGAAGCCCTCCGCCGGGGTGAACGCCACTTTGCCGGTGGGGTCGGCCGCGTAGGTGCCGCCGGTCACCGCCCTGGTCGCCTGCCGGCCGGCCGTGGCCGGGTCCAGGTCCACCGAGTTCGGGCGGATCTTCGCCTGGTACGCGATGTCGTTGGCGATCACGTTGAGTGTCGCCGCCCGGCCCGACTCGACGATCGTGGCGTCGTCGTCGGCGACCGGCGGGAACTGCGGCCAGATCTGGTTGGCGCCCATCGCCCTGGCCAGGTTGGTCTGCAGGAGGCAGCCCGGGCTCGGGCAGTAGACCGTGAACCCGTCGTAGTCCGGGTACAGCGAGCCTCCGTCGCGCTGGTCGGCGAGCATCCAGTACAGCGCGCCGCTGCCGCCGTTGCGCGCGAACGCGTCCATCCACTCCTTGTAGACCGGAGCGCGGGTCGCCTTGTCCTTCCAGCCGTATTCACCCATCATGACCGCCTTGCCCAGCCTACGGGCGTCGCGGACGTGATCGGTGATGTACTTCGTGCCCCAGGCGCGGGTCTGCTGCCAGCCGTCCGGGTAGAGGTGGAACGACATGACGTCGACGGCCGGCAGCTTGGTCAGGGCGATCGTGTCGACGCCGTCGTTGCAGTTGCGGATCCAGTCGGCGCTGCCCGGCTCACAGTAGAAGCCCTCGTCGCCGACGCTGACCAGGTGCCTGGCGTCGAGCGACTTGATGTAGCGGGTCATCTCGTCGGCCCAGGTGGTGATCGTGTTCGTGGTGCAGGTGGCCGAGCGGGGGTAGACGTTGTGGCCGCCGCAGCGCGGCTCGTTGGCGAGCTCCCACGTCATGACGGTGGGGTCGTCCTTGTACCTGATCCCGGTGTACGTGTTGACGCGGTTGAGAATCCCGCTGATGTAGTCCTTGTACCAGCCCTTGATGGTGGCGTTGGTGTAGAAGTCGTCGTGGTACGACGCGCCGGCCCACCGCACGTACTGGTCCATGCCGCCGAAGTCCGACCAGTTGTTCGTGAACGGCAGCACGATCTTCAGCCCGTTCAGGCGGGCCTTGTAGAGCGCGTAGTCGAGCTTGACCAGGCCGCTGTCGCCCGTGTTGAGGGCCGGGCGGCCGGCTGCGGCGTCCCAGTACTGCAGGTAGAAGCTCTTGTCGCCGCTGTGCACGGAGTCGGTTCCGCCGGGCGTGCCGATGTCGAACCAGCCCCACACGCGCAGCACCTGGAACTTCGCCGCGGCGGCCGAGTCGAGCACCTTGTCGACCATGAACTGGGACGAGTAGTTGAGGTAGTAGTTGTTCGAACCGGCGAACCGGAACGGCTTGTTGTCGAGGTACAGGTTGTGGCCCTTGCGGCTGACGAATTCCGACGGTTTCGCCGCCGGGAAGGCTGCGGTCTGCGCCGAGGCCGTCGTCGCCAGTGCGACGCCGCCGGCGGCGATGACGGCCGCCACCGCCCCGGCGACCACCGTGACTTTCCTGATCACCTGCGAGTCATCTCCTTCGGGAGCTAGGGGGTCGACAGGTCGGGCGGGCACCGCTGAGGGCCGCCACCGGGCCGGCGAACCATCGGACCGCCACATCGTCCGGCGCCAGGCCAAAACATCCAAACTTCCCGATGTACGCGGCAGGGCCCCTCGCGGCCACCTCGCGCCACGGCAGGGGCGACCGCCCCGGGCACTGAAAGTCCCACCGCGCCAACGGCCATCAGCCCTTGAGCCCGGTGATCGTGATGCCGCGGGTGAACTGCTTCTGGAAGACCAGGAAGAAGATCACTGTGGGCAGCGACGCGATGAGCGCCGCGACCATGATGACGCCGCTGTTCTGGGCGCCCGGATAGTTGGAGTTGAGCCGCGCCAGGGCGACCGGCAGCGTCGCCATGGAGTCGTCGCCCGTCACGATGATCAGTGGCCACAGGAAGTTGTTCCACTCGCCCAGCACCACGAAGATCGCCATGGCGGCGAGCGCCGGTCGCAGCAGCGGCAGGACGACGCTCCACCAGATGCGCCACTCCCCCGCACCGTCGACGCGGGCGGCCTGGAACAGCTCGTCGGGCAGCGACTGCAGGTACTGCACGAGGAAGAACACGACGAACGCCTTGGCCAGCGCCGGCACGATGTACCCCTGGTACGTCGACAGCCAGCCGAGGTTGCTGACCGTGATGTAGTTGGGAATCAGCGTGACCTGCCAGGGCAGCATCATCGACCCGATGATCAACAGGTAGATCAGCCGTCGACCGGGCAGCTGGTGCTTGGCGATGACCAGCGCGGCCAGCGACGCGATGAGCAGCGCCCCGATCGTGATCGACGTGGAGATCACGACGCTGTTGAACATGAACTTCCAGTAGCCGCCGGTCACCTGCGTGAAGCGCTGGAACAGACCGGCCGTGTGGCCGGGATTCTGCACGTCGGGGTTCCAGACGGGGTCGTAGAAGTTGTTGAGCGTCGGGTCCTGCGGGATCCACGAGGGAGGGCTGCGGGTGATCTCGGGTACGGTCTTGAAGCTGCTGATCACCATCCAGTAGAACGGCGCGAGCATCGACAGGGCGAGCACGTACAGCGGCAGGGCGGCGAGCCGCTGCCCGACGCCCTGCCTGGTGAGCGAACCGCGCTTCGTCCCGTTCGGCGCGGGCGGCTCGATGACCCCGGGCGCGGCGACTGTCGTCATGTCAGATCCCTGTTCGCCTTGGTGATCCGCAGGTGGATCATGCTGATCACGAAGATGATGATGAGCAGCACCCACGCGATCGCGGACGCCCTGCCGAGGTAGAAGTGGCCGAAGCCCTGGTCGTACAGGTAGGGGACGATCATGAGGGCCGAGTCGTGCAGGCCGCCGATCACGCCGGCACTGCGGAAGAAGATGATGAACACGGCCTCGAAGATCTGGAACGCGCCGATCAGGCCCGTGATGACAACGTAGGCGGTCACCGGGCGCAGCAGCGGCAGCGTGATCTTCCGGAACTGCTGCCAGGACGTGGCGCCGTCCATGCGGGCCGACTCGTAGTACTCCTCGGGGATGGCGTTGAGGCCGGCCACGAAGATCACCATGCCGTACCCGATGCCGCCCCAGACGCCCATGAAGATGAGGACGGGTACGGCGAGCGGCGGCGTCGACAACCACTCCACCCGCTCGACCCCGAACACGCCGACCACCTGGTTGGCGAACCCGTAGTCCTCCGGCGAGAAGATCCATTTCCAGATCAGGTTGAGCGCGATCGCCGAGGTCACGGACGGCAGGAAGAACAGCACCCTGACCGTACGGTGCCGCCAGCTCTGCCCCCGGAAGGCCAGTGCCACGCACAGCGCCAGGGCGGTGGTCAGGGTGACCGTGCCGGCCACGTACAGGAAGGTGTTCACCACGGCCTTGCGGAAGCGCTCGTCCTCCAGCAGCGATGTGTAGTTCTCCAGGCCGATCCACACGGGCGGCTTGATGCCGCGGTAGTTGGTGAAGCTCAGGTAGAGCGAGCGGCCCAGCGGGTAGATCACGAACACGACGAAGAGTGCCGCGAACGGCGCCATCATGAGCAGCGACGTGCCGTGGCGCCGCCACCGTGCCGCGCGCCGCGTCATCCCCCGGATGGCGGGCGGTGACGGCGGGCCGGGGCGGACGGCCTCGTCGGGCGGGATGACCTCGGCGGTCATCGGACCTCACTTTCAGGGTGCCCACCGGTTTCCCGGTGGGCACCCGCTGAGCGCGACCCTACTTCTTGAGGTTGTCGTTCATGATCTTGGCGGCGTCGGCCAGGGCCGACTCGGGCGCGACACCGTCGAACATCGCCTTCTGCAGCGCCTTGTCCACCAGCGACGAGGAGTCCTCCCAGCCCGGGCAGGCCGGCGGACCCTCTGCGGTGGCGTAGATGGACTGAAGCGTCTGCACGACCTCGGGCTTGGCCGGCAGGCCGGCGAGCTGGTCGGGGCGCGAGGACAGGAACAGCGAGCCGCTCGCGTTCAGGCTGTCGTAGATGGTCTTGATGGCTGCCGGGTCGTACAGGTACGTGATGAAGTCCGCCGCGGCCTGCTGGTTCTTGCTGTACGACATCACGCCGATGATGCGGCCGCCGAGGAAGGTGGTGGCGCCGGCGGCGCCGGCCGGCATCGGGGCGACGCCGAGCTTGTCCTTGAGCGCCGGCACGGTCGACGGGATGCCCGTGAGCAGCCAGTTGCCGCCCGAGACCATCGCGACCTCGCCCTTGCCCATGCCGCTCGTGACGTCGAATCCGGCGTCCTTCGGCGCGCCGTACCTGGTGTAGAGGTCGCCGTAGAACCGCAACGCCTCGACGGCCTGGGGCGAGTCGATGGTCGCCTTCGTGCAGCCCTCGTCGTAGAGGTTGCCGCCGGCCTGGCGCAGGAAGTTGAAGTACTCCAGCCAGCTGGTGTTGCCCCACTCCATGGCGAACGGGTACTTGACCCCGGCGGCCTTGAGCTTCGTGATCGCGTCGGTCAACTCGGCCCACGTCGTGGGCGGCCCGGCGATCTTCGCCTTCGCGAACAGGTCCGGGTTGTAGTAGAGCACGTAGGCGCTCAGGTCGAAGGGCGCGCCGTAGACCGCGCCGTCGGTAGCCGTGATGGACTTCCAGATGGCCTGCTGTGACACCGGCTTGGCCACGTCGACCACGCCGAGGTCCGTCAGGTCGACCATGCCGCCGAGGCTGCCGAACTGGATGCCCCAGGACAGGCCCCCGGTGATGATGTCCGCCCCCTGCTTCGCCTGCGCGGCCGCGAGGATCTTCGCGTTGCCGTCGGCCCAGGTGATGGTCTCGACCTTGATGGTCACGTCGGGGTGGGTGGCCTTGTACTGGTCGGCCGCCTTCTGGATCGCCTTGGTGTCCTCATCGGACCCGGTGTTCCACATGGTCAGCGATACCGGGCCGCCGGTCTGCTGGTTCTCGGTCGGGCTCGTGCAGGCGCCCAGCGCGAGCGTCGTAGCGATCAGTCCACAAAGGAGTGCTCTTCTGCGCACAGCCATGATCCTCCTATCGCCGGAGTGTGTCGTTCGCGTTGATGAACGGGTTTGGCGTGGTGCGTAGGGGGTTGAGCCGAGGCCAAAGTGCGATCAGATCAATGGTCAGGCCCCTCAGGTGTCGTGGACACTACGACCGGATACCAACGATGTCAATAGATGTAATGTGAAGCGGTTCAGTAGATCGCCGAGAAGCGCTGTGAGCAGGCAGCTAGCGGGTTCCCGGCCATGGCCGGTAGCGATCCGTTCTTGACATCGTTGGCACAGCGGTGCTTCATTAGGCGCCACGATTCAGCGGCGGGGGTCATTGCCCCGCGCCGCCACGCCCCGGCGTCCCGGCGCGGAAGGGAGAGCGCGGTGACCTTCGACGTGCCCGGCGCACCCGAGGCGGCCCCGCGGCCGTCCCGCGCCACCCTGCGCGACGTCGCGCACCTGGCCGGCGTGAGCATCAAGACGGCGTCGCGCGTGCTCAGCGGGCAGCCCAACGTCCGCGACGAGACCGCCCGGCGCGTCCGCGAGGCGGCCCGCACGCTGCGGTTCCGTCCCAACCGGCTGGCCCGCGACCTGCGCTCGGGCGCGGTCTCCACCGCCGTAGGCTTCGTGATCGGTGACCTGTCGAACCCCTTCTACACGCAGATCGCCGCGGGCGCCGAGCGGCTGCTGCGCGAACACGGCCTCGAGCTGTTCATCGCGACCAGCGACGAGGACCCTGAGCGGGAGCGCCGGGTCACCCTCACCATGCTGGAACGGCGCGTGCGCGCGCTGTTCGTCGTGCCGGTCGCCGACGAGCACGCGTACCTGGTGCCTGAACAGCAGCTCGGCACGCCGATGGTGTTCATCGACCGGCCCGCCGTGGACGTGGCCGCCGACAGCATCGTGCTGGACAACCGCCGCGCCGTGCGGGAGGCCACCGAACGGCTCATCGCGCTGGGCCACCGACGTATCGGACTCCTGGCCGACCGTACCGGGGTGTGGACCGCCAGCGAGCGGGTCGCCGGCTTCGCCGACGCGATGCGCGCCGTCGGCACCGCGGACTGGCAACGGTGGGTGCACCGCGCTCACGATGTGGGCACCGCCCGGTCGGTGGCCACCGAGCTGCTCGCCGGGCCGGACGCGCCGACCGCGCTGTTCGCCCTCAACAACCGCATCACGGCCGGCGTCATCGACGCGCTCGCCGGGGCGCCGGATCCGCCCGCCATCCTGGGCTTCGACGACTTCGAGTTCGCCCCGACCCTGGGCATCTCGGTCATCGCCCACGATCCGGTGGACCTGGGCCGCCGGGCCGCGGAGACGGCACTGGACCGGCTCGGCGGGCGCACCGGCATGCCGCAGCAGATCGTCCTGCCGACCAGGTTCATCCCGCGCGGCTCGGGCGAGCGCCCGCCCCGGGAGCACGGCTCGTGACCTCGCCCTGGGCGGTCGCCATCGACATCGGCGCCTCCAAGATCGCGGGGGCGCTCGTGGACGCGACCGGCACGATGCGCGAGCACCGGGTGCGCCCGACCCCGACGAACTCTGCCGTCGACGACCTGGTGTGGCCGGAGCTCGGTGGGCTCATTGACGATCTTCGCGGGGTCGCCCCTGGCCCGCTCGTCGGCGTCGGCATCGGCTCCGCCGGCCCGCTCGACCTCGTCGCCGGCACGGTCAGCCCGGTCAACATCCCCGCCTGGCGCCGCTTCCCCCTCGTCGACCAGGTCAGCCGGCACGCGCGGCTGCCCGTACGGCTGGCGGGCGACGGCATCTGCGCGGCCGTGGGCGAGCACTGGCTCGGCGCGGCCCGCGGCGTCGACGACGTCATCGTCATCGTCGTGTCCACCGGCGTGGGCGGTGGCATCATCCAACGTGGCCGCCTGCACCAGGGCCGCTCCGGTAACGCCGGCCACGTCGGGCATATGGTGGTCGACCTCGACGGTGACGACTGCCCGTGCGGCGGGCGCGGCTGCGTGGAGGCCATGTCCAGCGGACCGTCCATGGTCGCCTGGGCGCTGCGGCAGGGCTGGCGTCCCGGATCGCCGGACGTACCGCCAGCCACGGTCGGCGATGCGGCCCCTCCCGTGGTCGGCCCGCCGGGGGTCAGCCCATCCGCGGTCGACCTGGCAGCCGCCGCGCGCGCCGGCGACGTGATCGCGCGCGCGGCGTTCGGGCGCGCGGCCCGTTCGTTGGCCGCCGGCATCACCTCGGTCGCGGCAGCCGCCGACCTGACCCACGCGGTCATCGGCGGTGGCGTCGCGGCGGCCGCTGACCTGCTGCTGCCGCCGCTGCGCGTGGCCATCGCGGAGTACGCCCGCCTCGAATTCGTCAGGCAGCTCAGCGTCGGCGTCGCGGAGCTGGGCGGGGCGGCCGGCCTCTACGGCGCGGCGGCCCTCATCCACGACCCGGCCCGCTACGGCGGCGCGGCGGTGCCGGCCTCGTCCGGCGAACAGCGGTGACCCGTTGGTCAGCGCGGCGGGGGTGCCGTGCTGCCGCGCGGCACCAGGCGCGGCGTGGTGTCCTCGTAATTGCCGGCCGGATTGCCCGCGACGATGTCGAGCAGCCGCTGCGCGGCGTGTCCGCCGTACGCCGCGATGTCGCGGCTGATCGCGGACAGCTGCGGGTGGACGAGCTGGCACAGCGCCGAGTCGTCCCAGGCGACGATCGACAGGGCCTCCGGCACCCGGACGCCCATTTCGTGCGCGACCGCCACGCCGGCGACCGCCATGACGTCGTTGTCGTAGATGATCGCCGTGGGCGCGGGCCGGCGGGCCAGCAGCGTCCGGGTCGCCTGGGCGCCCTGCTCGCCCGAATAGTCCGTGTTGACCGTAGTCATCTCGGCGAGGTTGAGGTGGTCGACCGCCTCGTCCAGCGCCCGCGACCGGATCTCGGTGTGCCACAGCCGCGGCAGGCCGGCCACCCGGGCGATGCGCCGGTGTCCGAGCGCCGCCAGGTACTCCACGACGGAGCGGGTCGCGGACGCCTCGTCGCTCCACACCCCGGGCAGGCTGCCCAGACCGTGCGGGCCGCCGACGACGACAGCCGGCATGCGCAGCTCCTCCAGCAGCCCGACGCGGGGATCGTCGCGCTGCAGGTCGACGAGGATGACCCCGTCCACCTGCCGCTGGCCCCACCAGCGCCGGTAGGCCTCCATCTCGCCGGCCCGGTCCTCCGTGACCTGCAGCAGCAGGCCGACGGACGCGGCCGACAGGGTCGCCTCGATGCCCGAGATGAGCTGCATGAAGAACGACTCGATGCCCAGCGTCCGGGCGGGCCGGTCGACGATCAGGCCGAGCACCCCGGCGCGGCCGTCGGACAGGGCGCGCGCGGCGCTGCTCGGATGCCAGCCGAACTCGGCGGCGATCCGCAGGATCCGTTGCCGCGTCGAGTCCGACACCCCGGGCCGACCGTTGAGTGCGTACGACACCGCGCCCTTCGACACGCCCGCGGCGCGTGCGATGTCCGCGATGGTGGCGCGTCGCATCGGCCCTCCCCCTTCAACAGCATCCCCAGGTTTCTCGCACGCAGAGCATAGAAGAGGTCACGCCGACTAGGCTCACCCCGAGGTCACGGAGGTGGGCGTGGACGTCGCGGAACTGCACCGGCGCAGTGTCGAGGGCTTTGTCGCGCTGGTCGGCCGGGTCCCGGCCGACCGACCTGTCGGGCGTCCAGATCGGCTGATCACCGGCCGCCGCCGGCGCACCACCGCCGACCTGGTCGTTTGACGCGAGCCGGACTCGGGTATGGGCAGCCATGCCTTCGGACGCCCCCCTCGCCGCGCCCGCGGACCATCACCACGATCCGCACAACGACCGGCCGGACGAGACGCCCGCCGAGCGGGCCGACCGTCACTTCGTCGAGCTGCTGCAGGAGCTGCGGGTCGCGCAGACGGGCGTACAGATCCTGTTCGCCTTCCTGCTTACCCTGCCGTTCACCGCGCGCTGGGTGACGATCACCGAGCCGGAACGGGTCGTCTACCTGTGCACGCTGATCGCGGCCGCGTCGGCAAGCGCGTTCCTCATCGCGCCCGTCGCCGTGCACCGGCTGACGTTCCAGCAGGGTGTCAAACACGCCGTGGTACGCACGTCCGACAAGCTCGCGCTCATCGGCCTGTGTTGTCTCGTGCTGTCGGTGATCGGCGCGGTGTTCCTCATCGTCGACGTGGTCGCCGGAGGATTGCTGGCAGGAATCCTGGCCGCGTTCATCGCCGGCCTGTTCAGCACGCTGTGGTTCGTACTCCCCATGCGGCTGGTACCCGGCCGCCGCTAGGCCAGCGCGCCCCCGTCGGGGCCGGCGTCGCGTCGGCCCCGACGTCGGGCCAGTCCCGGCGGACGACCTCGAACGGCGCCGTGCCGGCGAGCGCCACCGACGCCCGGTACCCGTTCGGCACATCCAGGTCACACACGAGGTACGGGCCGGGCAGGGTGCCCTCCGTGCCCCGTACGGCGATCATGCCCCGGCCCGCGCCCCGGCCCCGACCGTCCACCGGCAGGCCCAGGCCCTCCGCGAGCCGGGCGCCGCTGGCCTTGACGCAGGCCTCCTTGCGGGTCCACAACCGGGTGAACCGCAGCAGCCGGGTGGCCGCGGTCGTGCCGCTGGCCACGAACTTCGCCTCGGTCTCCGGGAAGTACCGGGCGGCCAGCGCCGTCGCGTCGACCGGCGCGAGGCGCTGCACGTCGACGCCGACCGCGCGGCGGCGGCTGACCGCGAGGGCGGCCAGGTCCCCCGAGTGCGACAGGTTCACCCGGAGCCCGTGCCCGCCGCCGGCCAGCTCCGGCTTGCCGTGCTCGCCCCGCCGCCAGCGGATCAGCCCGGCCGGCACGCCGAGGTAGCGCGACAGGATGACCCGGATCGCGCCGTGCGCGGCCGTGAACCGTCGCCGGTTGCGCGGATCCAGCATGGACAGCACCCGCCGGCGCTCGTCCGTGTCGAGCAGGACGGCGCACTCCTCCAACGTCTCGGTGGGTGGGTCCAGCGGGATGAGCCACACGTCCACCGGATGTCGCTGCGGCGGGCTCATCGCGCGGTCGGAGAGGTCACGTCGGTCACCACCATTGTCGCGGCCGGCATGGCGTCGCCGGCACAGGGTCGGTCGACTATAAGGACGAGCGATGCGAATGCGTCAATCACCTGAAGAGCCGAGCGATCGTGACCGCGCGGCCACCGATCGAAGCATTGACAATCGGCAGTCACGCCATCTTACGATTGCGCGGCGTGACGGCGGACCTTACAGAACGCCATCACCGATCAGGTCACGGGGCCACGGTGAAGGCGGAGGTAACGGTATGACCGGCGGCATGAACGAGGCGGTCGCGGTCTACTACGACACCACGATCGACCTGTACGAGCGACTGTGGGGCGAGCACGTCCACCACGGCTACTGGGACCCGGGCGAGAGCCCGTCCGCCGATGGCGCCGACCGGCACGCGGCGGCGGACCGCCTGGTGCGCGAGCTCGTGGACTTCGCCGGCGTGCCGCGCGACGCGCGGGTGCTGGACGTGGGCTGCGGCATCGGCGGTCCGGCCATCGCCCTGGCCCGCGACTACGGCGCGACCGTCGAGGGCGTCACGCTCAGTGAGGCGCAGGCCAGCCGCGCCGCCGAGCGGGCCGCCGAGCACGGTGTCGGCGAGCGGACCTCGTTCCGTACGGTCGACTTCCTCGTCTCGGCCTACCCGGACGCCTCGTTCGACGCGGTCTGGGCGATGGAGAGCGTCATGCACATCCCCGACCGGCCCGCGTTCTTCGCCGAGGCGTTCCGGGTGCTCAAGCCCGGCGGCGTGCTCGCGATCGCGTCCTGGTGCGTGCGCGACGGCGAGCTGACCCCCGCCCAGGAGGAGCTGCACCAGCAGGTGCTGCGCCACCAGGTGATGCCGCCGCTGCAGTCCATAGAGGACCACGAGCGGATGGCCGCCGACGCGGGCTTCGCGGAGGTGCGTGGCGTCGACTGGACCGCCGCCGTGGCCAACTCGTGGGATCCGCGCTTCGCGCAGGTCGAGTTCGACGGCGGCCGGCAGTTCATCCGCGACCTGGCCCGCGACCGGGGCGTGGAGGTGCTCGGCTTCTTCTACGCCGGCCCGGTGATGCTGGAGGCGTTCGCGACAGGCGCGATGACGTACGGCGCGATCCGCGCCATCCGGCCCTAGGTTATGGACGACCCGTACGTGGCGGAGCTGGTGGCGCTGCTGGGCGAGGTGACCGGCGAGGAACCGGCCTGGCTGGCCGCGATCGGCGCGCACACCCGCCTCGACGCGGACCTGCTGCTGGAGAGCGTCGAGCTGATCGCCCTCGACGCCCTCGTGCGCGCCCGCCACGGCGACGGCGCCGACCTGACACGCTACGTGGCCGGGCTCAGCATCGACGAGCTGGTCGAGCTGACCGTGGGCGACCTCGCCCGGCACATCGCGGCCCACTCGCTCGCCGCGCCGAGCGGGGCGCCGCCGAGGTGAGCCGGTTCCTCATGCTCAGCCTGCCGCTGTCGGGTCACGTCAACCCGATCGCGGCGGTGGCCGACGAGCTGCGCGCCCGGGGCCACGAGGTGGCCTGGGCCGGCTCGGAGTCGTTCCTGCGGCCCGCGCTCGGCCCGGACGCGACGATCTACCCCATCCCGCTGCGGTTGCACCGCGGCCAGGGCGACCTCGGCATTGCCGCGATCCGCTCCCGGTGGGCGGGTTACGTCGTGCCGCACGCCAAGTACACATTGGACGCCATCGACGCCGCCGTGCGCGACTTCGCGCCCGACGCGATCGGGGTGGACCAGCACGCCGTGGCAGGCGCGCTCGTGGCCAACCGGCACAACCTGCCCTGGGCGAGCCTCGCGCCGACGTCCATGGAACTGGGCCGGCCCTACCGCACCGCGCTGCCGGCCGTCGAGGCGTGGATCCAGCAACACCTGGCCGGCCTGTGGCGCCACGCCGGACTGCCCGGGCAACCGCCGTACGACCTGCGCTTCTCCCCGTACCTGGTGATCGCCTTCACCACCGCGGCGCTGGCCCGCCCCGACCTGCCGGAGCACAGCGGACGCGCGCTCGCCCTGGTCGGGCCGGCCGTCGGCGCGCGCCGCGCCGGTCCCGACTTCCCGGTCGAGCGGCTGGATCCGGGGCGGCGGACCGTGCTCGTCACGGTCGGCACCCTCGCCATGGATCACGCGGCCGTGTTCTACCAGCGGATGGTGGCGGCGCTCGCGCCGCTGGGCGAGCGCCTGCAGGCCATCGTGGTCACCCCGGACGGGACCCTGCCCGGCGACGTGCCGGCCCACGTCATGCCGACCCCACGCGTCGCGTTGCCGCGCCTGCTGCCGCATGTCGACGCCGTGGTCAGCCACGGCGGGCTCAACACGGTCTGCGAGACGCTGCACCACGGCATCCCGCTGCTCGTCGCGCCGGTCAAGGACGACCAGGGCATCAACGCCGCCCAGGTCGAGGCGGCCGGCGCGGGCCGGCGGGTCAGCTTCTTCCGCGCGCGCCCGGACGCGCTGCGCGCCGCGCTGCTCGACGTGCTGGACCGGCCCGCCTACCGGGCGGCCGCGGCGCGCGTGGGCGCCTCCTTCGAGGCGGCGGGCGGCGCGGTGGCCGCCGCCGGGCACCTCGCCACGCTCGCCGCCGCCGGAGGTCGAGGATGAGCCAGGAGTGGCGGCTGGCCGTGACGTTCGCCGGCGAGGGCGCCGGCGAGGAGCCGCTGGCGTGGGGCCAGCAGGAGATCTGGTCGGCGATGTGCCGGCAGAAGACGTGGCTGCCGATCGGCGGCACGCTGCCCGCGCCGGCGGGCGCCACCCTGGAGGGGTACGCCGGGGAGCTGCGGTTCACCGTCGAACGCCACCAGACGATGCGGACGCTGCTGCGCCTGGCCGAGCGCGAGCGCGCCCGTCAGGTGGTGCACGACCGGGGCGAGATCGGCCTCACGGTCGTCGACCTCGAGCCGGGCGACGACGCGGCCGCCGAGGCGGAGCGGGTGCGCCACCGGTTCTGGACCACCCCGTACGACGTCGAGCGCGAATGGCCCGTACGGTTCGCCGTGGTCCGCCGCGAGGGTGTGCCCACGCACGTCGTCGCGGTCTACAACCACCTGGTCATGGACGCCTTCGGCGGCGCGGCCATGATGGCCGACCTGGCCGGGCGCGACCCGGTCACGGGCGCAGCCGCCGCCCCGCCGCCCGCCATGCAGCCGCTGGAGCAGGCCCGCTGGCAGGCCTCGCCCGCCGGCCGACGCCAGCACGAACTCGCGGCGCGCCACTGGGACCGGCAGCTGCGTACCGTGCCGCCGCGCCGTTTCCCCGCGCTCGACGACTCCTACGAGGAGGCTCCCGACGAGCAGGTGCCCCGCTACTGGGAGGGCGAGTACCTCTCGGCCGCGCTGCCCCTGGCCCTGCGCACGTTGGCCGCGCGGCTCGCGGTGGACACGTCGCCGATCCTGCTCACCGCCCTGTTCACCACGTGGGCGCGGCTCAGCGGCGACCCGGTCGGGGTGGCGCAGGTGATCGTCAGCAACCGCTTCCGGCCCGGGCTGGCGGACGTGGTGGCCCCGATCAACCAGACCGGCCTGTGCGTGACCGACCTGGCCGGCCTGACGTTCGCCAGCGCCGTCGGCGTGGTCCGACGGGCCATGATGGGCGCCTACAAGCACGCCTACTACGACCCGCTGCGCCTCGACGAGCTGATCGCCTCGTTCGGCGAGGAGCTGGACATCGCGTGCTTCTTCAACGACCGCCGGGTCGCGGGACGCGACGAGCCGGGCGAGCCGGCGGCAGCCGAGGCGCTGCGCGAACCGGGCCGGTTCGCCTGGGGCCGAAAGTTACACGAACCCTTCGAAACGCTGTTCGTTCATATCGACGACGCCCCGGGCGGCGCACTGCTGATCACGGTCTGCGCCGACACCCGGTACGTGCCGCCGCGCAGCATCCGGGCCGTCGCGCAGGGCATCGAGAAGGTCCTTGTCGAAGCGGCGATCGACCCGGAGGCGCCCGTCGAGAGCCCGGCGGCGCGTCCGGCGACCGTCGGGGCGGGCTGAGGCACGATGAACGCCACCCCCCATGCCATCCACCGCATCCCTGTCGAGTTCTGCGGGCCCGGCGCGGGCGTCGACGAGCTGTCCTGGGGCCAGCGCGAGATCTGGGGCGGCATGTCGTTCCAGCGCTCCTGGTTCCCCATCGGCGGCACCCGACCGCTGCCGGCCGGCACGACCGTGGACGCGATCGTGGCGGAGCTGCGCTATTCGATGAGCCGGTTCCAGACGATGCGCACGACCTTGCTGTTCGACCGGGGTCCCGACCGGCCGCCGCGCCAGGTGCTGCACCGCTCCGGCATCATCACGCTGGAGGTCGTCGAGGCCGGCGGCGACGACCCGGCCGACGTCGCCGAGCAGACCCGGCGACGCTACGTCGAGACGGATTACGACTTCGTGACCGAGTGGCCGGTGCGCATGGCCGTGGTCCGCAAGGACGGCGCGCTGACCCACATGGTCGCGGTGCTGTGTCACCTCGTCACGGACGGGTTCGGCTCGCAGGCCATGATCGCCCACGTCGCCGAGCGCAGCGCCGAAGACCCGGCCGAGATGCCGCCGCTGGCCCAGGCGCGCTGGCAGCGCGGCCCGGCCGGGCGCCGGCAGACCGACGCGGTGCTGCGTCACTGGGAGGCGATCCTGCGCACGGCCCCGCACCGCCGGTTCCCTCCCGTGACGCGGCCGCCCGACGGGCCGCGCTTCGCCGACGGCCTGTACCACTCGCCCGCGATGGCGCTCGTCGTCCCCGCGATCGCCGGGCGGCACGGCGCCGACACGGCGACCGTGCTGCTCGCCGCGTTCGCCGTGGCGCTGCTGCGGGTGGCGGGCGTGAACCCGGTGGTGTTCCGGCTGATCGTGCACAACCGGTTCCGTCCCGGCCTGGCCCGGGTCGTGGCGCCGATCAACCAGACGGGCCTGTTCGCGGTCGACCTCGACGGCACCGACCTGGCCGGCGCGCTGACCCGCACGGCGCGCGCGTCGCGCACGGCCACGAAGTACGCCTACTACAGCCCGGACGAGGTCGACGCCCTGGTCGCCCGGGTCGACGCCGAGCGCGGAGAGGACGTCGACCTGCAGATCTTCTTCAACGACCGGCGCCTCGGCGAGCGACCCGCCCCGACGCCGCACGAGCCCGACCCCGGCGCGCTGGCCCGCGCCCGCGGGCGCGACACATTCGCCTGGACGGCGTTCCACGACGGGCCCGGCGAGCGGCTGTTCGTCCACATCGAGGACGACCGCGACATCATGGCCCTCACACTGACCGCGGACACCCACCACCTGTCGCTCGACGACGCCGAGTCGCTGCTGCGCACCATGCAGGACGTGACGCTGCGGATGTGGGACCAACCCGCCGGGCTCACGCGATGACCGCGATCGAGGCGGTCGCCGTGCACCTGCCCGAGCGGCGGGTGCCGATCGAGTCGCTCGCCGACGAGCTGGGCCTGACGACCATGCAGCTCAAGCTGTTCCGCCGCTACCACCGCCTCGCCGAGATCCGCCAGCAGCCGCAGGGTGACCTGGCCGACCTGCTGTGCGCGGCCGTCGCCAACCTCAAGGCCCTGGCCGGCCGCGAGGACCAGGTGCGCTATGTGATCCACGCGCGGACGTTCCCGGTCGTGTCCCCCTATCCGCACAACCCGCTGCACCAGGTGCGCGACCGGTTCGGGCTCGACCGCGCCAGCAGTTTCACGGTCACCCACCAGGCGTGCGCGTCCGGCCTGCTGGCCCTGGACGTGGCCGGGCGGCTGCTCGCCGCCGACCCCGACCCGGACGCCCGCGCCCTCGTGCTGACCGGCGAGAAGACCTTCACGCACGAGGCGCGGCTGGTTCCGGAGACCTCCGTCTTCAGCGAGGGCTCGGCCGCGTGCCTGGTCAGCGCCGACGGGCCACGCGACCGGATGCTCGCGTACGCGGTGAACCTGCGCGGCGAGTTCGACGGCGACCACGAGGACACGGCGGCCCGCTTCCAGCGCGAGTACCACTCGAGCCTGGCGGACGCGATCGACGCCGCCGTCGCCGAGGCCGGGCTGAACCTCGACCAGATCGACGTGATGCTGCCGCACAACGTCAACGCGGTCGTCTGGTCGAAACTGTGCCGGCGCATCGGCTACCCCAGCGAACGGGTCCTGCTCGACAACGTGCCCGTCACGGGGCACATGTTCTGCGCGGACGCGTTCGTCAACTACACCACCGCCCAGGCCGCGGGCCTGCTCCGCCCGGGCGGGCACTACCTGATCGCCGCGGCCGGCTCGGGCCGCGGCGCCACCTTCTCCGCGATGGTCCTGACCCACTGAAGAAAGGAGCTCCGCCATGGAAACCACTACGCAGCTCGACCCGGCCATGCGCCAGCGCGTCATCGACGCGATCTGTGACCTGCTGCCGAAGGTGCTCAAGGCGCCCGCACCCGGCGCCTCGGCGAACACCGCGCTCCTCGACGAGCTGGGCATGAACTCGACCCGCGGCCTGGAGCTGATGCTGGAGCTGGAGGAGTTCCTGGAGATCGAGATCAGCGTGGAGGATCTCGACCGGGAGCACTTCACGACCGTCGCCACGCTCGCCGACTACGTCGTGGCCAACGTGCTGCCAGCGACGTGACCGGGATCTGGACCGCCGGTGGGGTCGACAGGCACTCCCCCGGCGGGCTGACGCTGCGCGCCGTCGCCCGGCGTTCCTTCGCCGGGCAGGCCGCGATCGGTGCCGACCCCGCGCACCGCGAGCGCCTGCGCGCGTACCTCAGTGATCTGGTCAGGCCCGCGGGCCTGGACCTGCGCACGGACGTCCTGGACCGCGGACATTCCTACGGGGAGATGGCTGAGGCGCTGCTCGGGCCGGTGCTCGGCGACGACCGCTCCGTGGACCTCATCGTGCTCGCCCACGCCATACCCGACGTGACCCCGGGCCGGGCCACGGCCGCGTACCTGAGCCACCTCTGCCCCGGCAACCGCATGGCGTTCGCGGTCTGCGACCAGGGCACAGCAGCCCCGTTCACGGGCCTCAAAATCATCTCCGAGTACGCGCGAACGGGCGGCTGTCCGCGCGCGCTGCTGCTGATCCTGGAGCAGGCGACGCTCCCCTACGACGCCCCACCGGCCACCCCGGTGCCGGACGGGCACACGGGGGTCGCGCTGCTGTGGGAGGCCAACGGCGGCTCGGTGCCCCTCATGGACGGGCTGCGGCAGCGTCCCCGCGTCGCGCCCGACGAGGTGGCGCAGGCACTCCGCGAGGACCTCGCGGTCTCGGCGGCACCGACCGTCATCGTCAACGCGACGCTCGCGGCGGCGTGCGGGCGTGGCGGGCTGCCCGCGTCGGCTCGCGTGGCGCCCCCCGGCATGCCCACGACCGGGGTGTGGTGGGCGCTCGGCGCGGCCCTGGCCCGCGAGCGCGGGCCCGTGATGCTGGCCGACTACGAACCGGTCCTGGGCTACCTGAGCACCTGCGTGGTCAGCGACCGGCCATGACAGCACCGCCGCCGGTGGTGACCGCGCGGAGAAGCATTCCCGCCGGCCCATCGTGGACGCGATCCAGTACGAGGTGCGCACGGGCTGTTCATGGCGGCAGTACCGGTCGACTTCCCGTGCTGGGAACTCATCTCAATCCACACGTAGATCACCGAGCTGGATCGGTACGTACTCAAGGCCGATCCGTACGAGAGCCGCTCCAAACGGGTGCTGACTCGAGGACCAGACATCGTAACGACTCAGAACGCCCACGCGCAGACGCCCGGGACTTCCCGCGGAATGGCAGCAACCGTCAGGGAGGTGGCGCCGTGCTCGCACGTACTATCAGTTCCTGCTCCGGGAGGTACGGCTGCGACGAGCCCTTGCCGTCAATGCCGAGCTGTGCGGCCAGAATGGCGAACGCGCGCGCACCGAGCGCCGGGAAGTCCTGGCTGACGGTCGTCAGCGGAGGGTCGAAGAAGGCGGACTCGGGCGCGTTGTCGTACCCCATGACGCTGACGTCGGCGGGCACCGAACGCCCTGCCTCCTTCAAGGCCCTGATCACCCCGAGCGCCATGTAGTCGTTGGCAGCGAAGACGGCGGTCACCGAACGATCGTCGGCCAGCCTCTTGCCGAGGGCGTACCCCGAGCGCGAATCCCAGTTGCCGTACAGGACGTCGGGCACGGGCGCCCCCGCTTGTGTCAGCGCCTCGCGCCAGCCGGCGACGCGCTGGTCGGTCCCGAACTGATTATGCATGCCCGCCAGGTGGTGGACGGTCGTGTGGCCCATTTCGAGCAGGTGCCGGGTGGCCCTCGCCGCGGCCGACCGGTGGTCGTACGTCGCGACGGGAAGGCGCGTGTCGGTGGGCGCCCACACGGCCACCAGCGGCACGTCCGACCGGAGCTGGTCGAGAACCCCCGTCTCCGAACTCATCGCGACGTTGACGACGATGCCCGCCACGGAGAGCGACAGCAACTGCTCGACCGCCTGCTGGAGCAGATCCGGCGTCGGCCTGGGCAACCCCGCGACCGTCGAGTAGTACCCGGCCTGACGGGCCGCGCTCTCGACGCCGTAGATGACCAGCGACGGTCCCGGACGGGGCAACTCGTCGCAGATGACCCCAATGCTCGACGCATGACCGGTCTTGAGGGCGCGCGCCCACACGTTCGGTTGAAAGCCCAGGTCGCGCATGATCCCCATGATTCGCGTCCGGGTATCGGTGCTCACGCCGGGCAGGCCCCGGACCACCTTCGACACCGTTTGTGACGAGACGCCAGCCGCCTTCGCGACGTCACGCATTCCGATGCGTCTGTGCGCCACTTGCGGCCCCCGCTGTGTCTCGCCGCCTGGGTGTACGTTCACCCCGCCATCCTAAGCCCTTGCGCAGGGGTCATCGCGGTCCCCTGTCGGTTTGAGTCGAGGCGCCGTCCAATCACGACTCGAGGTCTCGGCGCAACGCGTGCATCACGTGTTCGGGGAGGGCTGTCAGCGGCGGCAGCACCTCGCGGGACGCGATGACGCCGAAGGACTGGAGCAGGGCCTTGATCCCACCGATGAGCGAGCTGGTCGGGCCGATGCCCGCGACCTTGTGCCGGGCGAGGGCCGCGAGGAGGGACAGCATCCGGTCCTGCGCGTCGTCGCCCCGGGACGGATCGGTTTGCACCGCCTCCCACAAAGCCACCACCGCCTGCGGATCGACGTTGCAGACCGAGGCGACGACCCCGCTGCCACCGGCGGCGAGCGCACGCGCCGCGAACGGCTCGTACCCCGAGAACACGGCTTTACCGTAGCGATTCCCGAGGTCGATGGCCGTCGCGAGGGTGTCCCAATCGTGCCCCGAGTCCTTGACGCCGACGACCAGGTCCTCGGCGAAGAGCTGCTCCACGACCTGCGCTGGCATGGCCTGGTGGGTCATCGGCGGAATCGAGTACGCGAGCACGGGAAGTGCGGTCGCGCTCGCGACGGCCCGGAAGTGGCCGACGATCTCCTCGGGGGCCACGTCGACGTAGAACGGCGTCGTGACGACGACGCCGTCCGCGCCGCCGCGCTCCGCCACCCGCGCGGCCGCGACCACGCCCTGCGTACCGGGCGCGAGGGCGCCGACGAGAACAGGTACCTGTCCTGCGGCCGTGTGTACGGCGACATCGACGACGTCCGCCAGCATCGCCGGGTTCAGGAACGCACCCTCGCCCGTCGTTCCGGCGACGAACAGACCGTGGACGTTCGCCTTGAGCTGGTGTTGGCAGACGGCCTCCTGCGACGCCTTGTCGACGTCTCCGCCTGGGGCGATCGCGGTGACGACGGGCGGGATGACACCGCTGATCGCCGACGAGACTGCTGATGACATTTTCACTGCCTTTCCTTGTCGCACACCATGGCTATTTCACCGATCCGGCGGTCAGGCCACGGATCAGGTGGCGCTGCATGAACACGCAGAACACGATTACTGGAATGGCGGCAAGCAGCGCGGATGCCGCGATGAGTCCCCACTCCGGCCCGGCGTCGGTGACGAACGTGTTGATGAGGACCGGATAGGTCCGTGCCTGGTCGAACGTCAGTACCAGGGAGAAGAAGAACTCGTTCCAGGAGAAGACGGTGCAGAAGACGGCGGCCGTGGCAACGGCTGGCCGCAGCAACGGGACGGTTACCCGCAGCATCGTCTGTATGGGTGTCGCCCCGTCGACCAACGCCGCTTCCTGGATCTCCCGCGGTATGCCACGTACCGCCGGTTCGATGATCCAGATGGCGAGCGGCAGGTGGAACGCCGTGTAGACGAGGACGAGCGCCCACACGCTGTCCAGCAGCCCCGCGGAGCGCACCATGGAGAACAGCGGGATCACCACGGCGAACGGCGGCAGGAACCGCAGGAGCAGGAGCGCGACCGAGATGTGCCGGCCGAAATCGCGCGGGAACCGGTGGGCGCCCAGGCTGTACGCCGCCGGTATCGCCAATGCCAGCGTCGTCACCGTCGAGACCGCTGTCGCGATGAGCGAGTTCTGGAAGTATCTCCACTCGCCGTCGGGAGAGAAAATTCGTCGGAAGTGTTCCAGCGTGAACGACTCCGGAAGGATTGCCGGCGGGTACACCAGGATCTCGTTGTTGCGCTTGAACGCGGTCGACACCATCCACACGAACGGCAGGAGCACCATCGCGGACAGCAGCAGGATGGCGGCCGTCAGTGCGATACGGCGGACGACCTTGGCAAGAATCTTCATGACACCGCCTTCTCGACGGAGCGGAGCAGCCGGATGAAGGCGAACGCGAAGAGCACCAACGCCGCGATGATCGTCACTGCCAGGGACGAGGCGTAGCCCTGGTCCCACTCGGCGAAGGCACGCCGGTACATGAATATCGCGACGGTGGTCGTGGCATTGCCTGGTCCGCCGGATGTCAGGTTGAACGGCAACTCGAACACTTTCGTCGAGTCGACGGCCCGCAGCAGAATCCCGACGAGCATCACCGGGAGCATGAGCGGCAGCTTGATCCTCATGAACACCTGCAGTGCGCCGGCACCATCGAGGCGCGCCGCCTCGATGATCTCATCGGGGATGCCGACGAGGCCTGCGGTGATCATGAGGAACAGGAACGGCGTCCACTGCCAGGCGTCGACCGCGATCAGTACCCACAGGGCCCTGTCGGGGTCGCCCGTCCACACTGCGTCCTTCGTGCCGAGCAGCCAGTTCACCCAGCCGTACTGGGGGTTGAGCAGCGCCCGCCAGCAGATGCCGATCACCACCGGGCTCAGCATCATCGGGATGGCGAAGACCGTGCGCAGTACGGTGTTCAGCCGTGCCACCCGGTTCTCCAGCAACAGCGCGAGCGTCCACGCGAGAACCAGCTGGACGAGTACGCCGCACACCAGGAAGACCACCGTGACGCGGGCCGCCTGCCAGAAGTCCCCGTCGTCGATCATCCGGGTGTAGTTGTCCAGGCCGGTCCAGGTCGCCTCCCCGCTGGCCCTGAGCTCGTGGAAGCTCAGGAACAGCGTGCGGAGTATCGGCCACAACGTGAACACCGCCACGACCGCCGCGGCGGGCAGCAGCAGCCAGAAGTAGATCGTGGGCAGATGACGCCGCCGCTTCTTGTTCGCGCGTTTCTCTGGCGTGTCCGTGGGCCGAGCGGCCATGATCGTCGCCATGCTCACTTCCCCTCTGTCGCGGCGGGTCATCTGCTCCATCGAGCGCTGACGGCGTCGGCTAGCCGGCCTGGTTCACAAGGTCGGCGTACTTGTCGACGATGGACCGCGCCGCCTCGTCGGACGAGCTGATCTGGCCCGCCATGTACTTCGACAGCGTCTCCATGACCATGTTGTTGATCTTAGAGGCGGTCACACCGTTCGGGATGCCGTAGCCGGCATCGAGTCCGGCGCGGACTCCGGCCGCGTAGAAGGTGTCCCGCAGGCCGGGGTTCTCGTACGTCGAGGCACGCACCGCGCTCTTGCCGAACTGGGTCTGACACGTGAGGTCGAGCTCGACGTTGGCGGCCATCTTCGACCACTCGTACGCCGCGTCCGGCCGCTTGGTCTTCGAGGACACCGCCATCGCCCAGCTGCCGATCTCGCCATGGCCGCCGGGCATGACGGCCGCGCCGACCTTGTTGTACACCTTGTTCTCGGGCGTTTCGTTGATGAGCAGGGCGAGCACGGTCGACGGCATCAGCTCGGTCATCACCGCGTTGCCCGCCTGGAATGCCCGCTGCGCCTCCGTGAACGTGGCCGCCAGTGCACCCGGAGGCGAGTACTGCAGGGTGTGGCGCTTGAGCTGCTCCATCGCCTGCTTGGTCAGCTCGAGGTCCATCGTCGAGCCCGGCTGGCCGAGCGGGCCACCGCCGAGGCCCCAATAGCGGTTGTCGAATGCCTGCTGGATGTGCTGGGACGCGGCCTTGATCGACGTACCGTAGAGGCCCGGGTATTTCGGGTTGTTCGTGAAGTGCTTAGCGATCTTCTCGTATTCCTCCCATGTCTTGGGCACCTCGAAGCCCTCGGCCTCCAGGAGGTCCTTGCGGTAGAACAGCGTCTCCGCCTGGGCTGTGAACGGGATGGCGTACTGCTTGCCGTCGTTGGTGTAGAGGTCCATCACCGGTTCGAAGATCCCGTCGAGGTCCGCGTCGTTCTTCGCCCGCTCGGTGAGGTCGGCCAGCAGCCCTTGGGCGGCGAATTCGCCGGTCCACTGGTAGGCGAGCATGATGACGTCGTAGGCACCGCCGCCAGCGAGCGCCGTGATCGCCTTGTCGTGGAACGTCGGGTAGCCCTCGTGGACCATCTTGACCTCGCGGCCGGTCTTCGCCCTGAAGGCCTTGGCGATCTCCTCCGAGCACGGGTCGTAGGAGGCGCTGGCCAGCATGAGCACGCTCAGCGGCCCGTCGGCGTCCTTACCGGTCGGCTGTGCTCCCGAGTCCCCGCCGCAGGCGGCGAGGGAGGCGACCGTGGCCATTGCCACGGCGAGGGCGAGGCCTCGTTTCCTGCCTAGCTTCGTACCCATAATGACTTCTCCTCTTTCCTTCCGACAACATCAGCGCAAGAGGTGCGTATGGCGCTTCGGGTCAACTCGCCAGGCGGGTCAGCTTGTCTTCCAGGCCGTGGTCACGACGCCACCGCACATAGCGGTCGACCGTCTGGGGCGTGATCGCCTCCGCCTCGGGGCAGATGACGTTGCCTTCGAGGTGCACCGGGTCCATGCCCATCACCTCGAGTGCCTCGTCCACGCCGACCCTCACGAGGGTGGCCACCGCCGTGGCGGCGTAGTAGCCGAAGTAGTACTCCTTGATCCACACCGCCGTGTCGACGATGCCTTCCTGGAGCAGTTCGATGGTCTCGGGGAGGACGTCCCACCCGAAGACCACCGGCTTGCGCGCCAGGCTGCGGACGCACTGGCCCTGGATCGCGGTGTGGTAGGAGTACACGCCGTAGAGCGCGTCGACGTCCGGGTGTTCCGCCAGGAGCTGCTCGCAGTTCCGTCGGCTGAGCGCCACGTCTTCGCCATCGTTGGCACCGCCGACGACGCTGTGGCCGTTCTCCTTCATGACGTCGACGAAGCCGTCGAGCTTGCCGCGCGCCCCGGCCGCCTTCTCCGAGCCCGTCTGCAGCCCGATGAGGCGTGGCCCCGGTGGCAGCAGCGCCAGCATCCGCTCGCCGGCCCAGCGCCCCATCGTGTAGGGGTCCTTCATCCCGACGTACAGCTTGCGGCCGCTGCGCGGGGCGTCCAGGTCGAAGCAGATGCAGGGCACGCCGCGGTCCGCGGCCTCCGCGACAACCTCGTCGAACGCGTCCGGGTAGGTACCGACGAAACCGAGCACGTCAACGCCGTCAGCTAGGTGCCGCCGCATCATCGCGAGCTGTTCGTCGATGTTCTCCTGCACCGGGGCCGCCACCGCGACCTCCATGCCGAGCCGCGCCGCCGCTTCCCGCCAGCCGGCGTTCTCCCCGTCCCAGAAGGTGTGCTGGTTCTTCTCCACGATCCCGACCCGAATCGTCGGAAGCGCCGAGGTCGGGCGTTCGCCGCCGGGCATCACCGGGAACCCCCGGCGGGTACGGCGTCGGGGTAGCGGACCTCTTCGATGCCGAGGCCCGGCCCGTCCGGAACGATGGCACACCCGTCGACAAGCTGCACGCCGCCCCGGCCGACGATGTCGAACTCCAGGAGCGTGTGACAGGTGACACCGGTGTAGAGGGGCCGGCGCGACGCGACGGCCAGGTGCGCGACCGCGGTATTGGCGATCCGCATGTCGTTGATCTCGTCGACGATGTACGAGACGTTCGCCGCCTCAGCCATGTGAATCATCTGCCGGCACTTCTGGATGCCCCCGACGCGGCTCATCTTGAGACTGACGATGTCCGCCGCCCCGAGGTCGAAGATCTTCCGCAGGTCGTCGGCGGTGCGGATCCCGTCGTCCAGCAGCAGCGGAATCTGCGTGTGCCGCCGGATGTAGGCCTGTCCGGCGAAGTCGGCCGCGTGCGTCGGCTGCTCGATGATGATGTTCGTGGGGAACTGCGGCCGCCGCTCGAGCTCGCCGAGGATCCGCAGGGTCTGCGTCGTCGACCAGCCCTGGTTGACGTCGAGGGAAATCGTCACGTCCAGCGGAACCTGGTCAAGCAAGGCGTGCACCAGCCGCAGGTCGTACTCGGTGTTGCCGCTCATCTTCTGCTTGAAGATGCGGTAGCCCTGCGCCATCAGCTTGCTGACCTGGGCCGACGTCTCCTCGTACGTCGCCGGGCTGATGTGGGTCACCACCTTGTCGTGCACCCGGCCGCCCAGCAGCTGATATACCGGCACGCCCAGTGCCTTGCCGGCAAGGTCGTGCAGCGCCATGTCGATACCGACCTTCGCCGCGTGGTTACCGATCGGCGAAAGGCGGTCCATCTCGGCGTTCAGTGCCGTCAGCTCCACCGGGTCCCGCCCGATGAGATAGGGCTTGAAGTACTCGATGCCGGCGATCGTGTGGTTCTCGTTCTCGCCGTAGAGTCCCGGTGTGTTGGGTGCCTCCCCGATGCCGAACACGCCCTCGTCGGTGTGGATGGTGACGACGACGTTCGACTGGGCCGGGGGTTTCGGGTAGAAGCGCAGGTCGTGCTGATACTCCGGTTTGTACCCGACGACGACGGGCACGTAGGTGATGTCGGTGATCTTCATCGCGTGGCGTCGCTCTCTTGTCCTTCGGCCGGGAACTGGAGGGCCTCGATACCGAGGCCGGGCGCGTCCGGCAACGTGGCGTGGCCGTCAACGAGCTGGACTCCTCCGCTCTTGACGACGTCCCACTCGAGGCTCGTCCAGCAGGCGGTGCCGGTGTACAGGGGTTTGCGCGAGGCGAGCGCGAGATGGGCGACGGCCGTGTTGGCGACCCGCATCTCGTTGATCTCGTCGACGATGTACGAGACGTTCGCCGCCTCAGCCATGTGGATCATCTGCTGGCACTTCTGGATGCCCCCGACGCGGGAAATCTTGAGGGAGACGATGTCCGCGGCGCCCAGCTCGATGATCTTCTCGAGGTCGTCGACCGTGCGGATCGCGTCGTCGGCCATCAGCGGGATCTGGGTCCGCTCGCGGATGTAAGCCTGGCCCTTGAAGTCAGCAGCCCGCGTCGGCTGCTCGATGATGAGGTTCGTCGGGAACGTCGGCCGCCGCTCGATCTCCTCGATGATGCGCAGGGCCTGAAGGGTAGACCAGCCCTGGTTGACGTCGATGGAGATCGTGACGTCGGGTGAGACCTGGTCGAGGAGGCTATGGATCAGGGCGAGGTCGTACTCGGTGTCGCCGCTGCCCTTCTGCTTGAAGATCCGGTAGCCCTGGCCGACCAGCCGCTCGATCTGGGCGACGGTCCCCTCGTACGTCGCGGGGCTGATGTGCGTGATCAGCCGTTCGTGTACCCGGCCGCCGAGCAACTGGTACACGGGAACACCGAGCGCCTTCCCGACCACGTCGTGCAGCGCGACGTCGATCCCGGCCTTCGCGGCGACGTTGCCAATCGGCGACATCCGGTCGAGTTCCATGTTGAGCGCCGTGATCTGCAGCGGATCCCGCCCGACGAGGAACGGTCGGAAGTAGTCGAGGGCCGCCATGGTCTGAGCCGCGTTCTCGCCGTAGATGCCGGGCGAGTGTGCCGCCTCGCCCCAACCGACGAGGCCCTCGTCCGTCGCGATCTCGACGATGACGTTCGCTTGCTCGGAAGGCTTCGGGTAGAAGCGGCGGTCCTGCTTGTATTCAGGCTTATAGGCAACTTCAACAACTTTGCCCGTTATGCCGATGATCTTCACCAGCCATACCCTCCTTGTGCCAGAATTGGATTAACGTTCACCTAACTCTGAAGCCGTCGCCGCAGCGAAAGCAGAAACAGAGACCGTGATGGACATGATCTACATGTGGCAGGGAGGTTATCGTTAAACACGATGATGGGTCAAGACCTGCCACGCTCGTCGCAACACGCAGGCCGGAACGTCGGCATGCGCGACCGCGTGGGCGCGTCGTCGACGTCGATGAGAGAGCACGTATACGCCGGCGGCGATGTGCTGCGAAGCGTGATGACCGCACGGTGACGTAGCTGCCACCACCGGTCAGGTCGGAAGCGTCAGGACAGGTCGGACGGGTAGGGGTGCCGATCAGTCAACGACAATCCCGATGGCATGCCCGCCACCCTGAGCACCTCACCGCCCGCCTCGGCGAAGCCCGCCATCAGTGCGCATGTGATCAGCGATCGACGGATCTGAACCGCCGACAACCTCTTCCGGTTGCCGTTCCTCGTCATTGCTTGCTGCGACCTGTCATCGGTTGCCATCCCCTTGACCTCAACCTGAGTTGAGCTCCTACGGTCGCTGGCATGTCTGACACGGAGATGCTGACCGGGCTCGTCGCGACCATTGAGCGTACGCAGCGGGCGGAGGACGTCGTGGGATTCCTCGCGCTGTTCGACCCAGACGCCGTCTGGGTGACCGGCGGTGGTCGCCGGCTCATCGGCCGCACCGCCATCGCCGAGTTCACCCGTGCCGTACTGCCCGGCGGGATGGCCGGTGGCTCGGTGACCTACAAGGTCGAGCACATCGCGTTCATCACCGACGACGTCGCCGTCACCGGCGTCAACCAGCAGTACACCGGCCCCGACGGCCGGCCGACCGGGGCGGGCCTGCCGACCTACGTGTGGCGCCGCGCCGGCGGCACCTGGCGGATCGTCGTCGGCCAGAACACCACGGTCGCGTAGCGGCGGCCCATGCCTTGCCTGCCGGTGCGAGGATCTGTCGGATGGACAGCGTTCTGCCGCCCGGCGCCGCCGACACGTTCGCGCGCGCCCGCCGGGTTGTCGTCTTCACCGGCGCCGGGATGTCGGCCGAGAGTGGCGTACCGACCTTCCGCGACGACCTCACCGGCCTGTGGGCCCGCTTCGACGCGCACCGGCTTGCCACCCCGGAGGCGTTCGACGACGATCCGGATCTGGTCTGGGGCTGGTACGAGTGGCGGCGCGCCCGCGTACGCAAGGCGCAGCCGAACGCCGGGCACGCGGCCGTCGCCGCCATCGAGGCGGCCCGCCCGGGCACGGTGGTCGTCACCCAGAACGTCGACGACCTGCACGAGCGGGCCGGCTCGCGCGCGCCGATCCACCTGCACGGCAGCCTGTTCGCGCCGCGCTGCCTCGCCGGGCACCCGGCCGATCCGCCGCCCGACGACGCCGACGCCGACCTCGACGACGGCCGCCGGATGAGCCCACCCCGTTGTACGCGCTGCGGAGCGCTCGTACGCCCGGGAGTGGTGTGGTTCGGCGAGGCCCTGCCGGAGGCCGCCCTGGCCGCCGCGTACGAGGCGGCCACCACCTGCGACGTGCTGCTGACGGTCGGCACGTCCGGCGTCGTGTACCCGGCGGCCGAGATCCCGCGCGTCGCGGCACGCGCCGGCGCCACCGTCATCCAGATCAACCCGGAACCGACGCCGCTCGACGCGGTCTGCGCCATCAACATCCGGGCGTCCGCCGCGCAGGCGCTGCCGGCACTCGCCATCACGCTGGGTGACTGACCCCTCGCCATCGGCGATCTGTCATAGACTGCTATCTATGAGTTTGACGACCCCTCGCGCGGCGCGGGTCCTCGCACTGATCGCCGCACTGCTCGCCGTCCTCACCGCCCTCACCGTCATCAGCGCACCGCCCGCTCGCGCGGACACGGTCGCCCCGGCGTTCACCTCCCCCTTCAAACCTTTGCCGTCCGCCTCGGCGACGGCCGGCACGTGCACGGCCGCCAACTACGTCTGCCTGTACGAGGGCCTCGGCCTGACCGGCCCGCAGGTCGCCGTGCGGCCCGCCGAGCGCGGCGGCTGCATCGACCTCGGCGCTATCGGCTGGGCGGGGCGCGCCCTGTCGGCGAAGAACACGTTCGCCCGCGAGGCCGTCACCTACCCGAACAGCGACTGCACCGGCCGCCCCGACGGCATCCCGGGCAACGGCTCGAAGTCGCCGCTGCTCTACTCCCCCGGCAGCATCTGGGTCTTCGACGCCTGCAACTACTCCGGGTCGCTGTGCCTCTACGAGCGTGTCGACTTCAACGGCGCGGAGTTCACCGCCCAGGCCCTCAACCCGGCCGTCGGCACCTGCGTCGACCTGGCCGCCCACGGTTGGGGTGGGCGCGCGGCGTCCGCGGTCAACCGCAACGCCGCGACGGCCGTCCTCTACTCAGGGACGAACTGCACCGGCACGTCCTACCCGGTCGCCGGCAACTCCTGGAACCGGGCGCTGGGCTTCTCGGCCAACAGCGTCTTCGTGTACTGACCTGGTCGGGCCGGGACTCCAGCGTCATGGCGCCACAACGCTGGGGTCCCGGCCCGCTGTCCGGTGCTACGTGACGCGGTGGTTCAGGCGCCCAACTGGGCCAGGTGGCGCTGGCGCATGAGGAACTTGCGGACCTTGCCCGTGGGGCCGAGGACCAGGTCGGAGTCGGGCACCACCAGCACCGACCGCACGGTCGCGGCGACCGGCGCCGTCAGGGCCGCGCGGACCTCGTCGGTGCGGTCCACGGACGGGTCGGCGTTCGCGTCGAGCTGCACGAGCACGTCCGTGACGACCTGCCCGTCGATGCGTACCGCCACGAGCGTGCAGTCGCGGATGTCCGGGCACGAGCGCAGGATGCGCTCCTCCGACATGGCCGTGTAGAGCCACTCCCCGCCGCCGAGGTCGACCGCGTCGACGGCCCGGTCGACGTGGTAGTAGTAGCCCTCCTCGTCGCGGTACATGAGGTCGCCGGTCAGGTAGTACCCGGCGAGCCGGTTGCGGTACGTGTTGACCGAGTCGTTCCAGTATCCGGGCGCGAGCGTCGGGGACTTGAGCCCGAGGTGGCCCACGGTCCCGACCGGCAGCTCCCGGCCGGTGGCCAGGTCCAGCACGGCGACGTCGGCGAACACGTGCGG
The DNA here is from genome assembly GCF_039528415.1 of Luedemannella helvata. Taxonomy (NCBI): domain Bacteria; kingdom Bacillati; phylum Actinomycetota; class Actinomycetes; order Micromonosporales; family Micromonosporaceae; genus Luedemannella; species Luedemannella helvata. The sequence continues at coordinate 237,098 of NZ_BAAALS010000004.1, read as the reverse complement.
CTTGCCGACGCACCGCCCGTACCGGTTGGTGTCGTTGCGGTGGGCGATGTAGAAGGCCGAGTGGCCCATCTCGGTGGACCCGATCCCGTCGACGAACGTCGAGCCCGTCACCCGGGTGACGCCCTCCCGCGTGACGACATCGCGCGAGCCGACGGCCACCAGGCGGCGGATGTGCGCCTCGTGCGCGCAGTCACCGGTGTTGAACCACAGCGACACCGAACTCATGTCGTACTCGGAGAGGTCGTAGCGGGCCATCTCGGCCCACGTCACCGCGAAGCCGAACACCCCCGACGGCTTCCACCTGGTGACCGCGTCGAGCACGGCGGCCGCGTCGTCCTGGCGGGACAGGAACAGCAGGTCCGACCGGTTGCACAGCGCGTGGTTGACGGTCATGATGCCGGCCGCGTGCGGCGCGGGCAGCGCCGACAGGATGCGCTCCGTGCCCCGGGCACGGGGCGCCGACAGGCGGATGCGCCGGGTCGCCGCGAACAGGCTGCCGTGCGAGTGCACCACTGCCGTGGGCATCCGGGTAGTACCCGACGAGTGGGTGATCGCGATCGGGTCGTCGAGGTGGTGCCGGTAGGGCGGCGGGGCGTCGGCGGGGTCGGCGACCCCGAGCTCGGTCGCGACACCGCCGAACAGGGTCAGCGGGCCGAGGTCGCGGCCCTCGAGCAGGTCGCGGTGACTGGCGTCGACCAGCACGCCCGCGCCGCGCAGCTTGCGGATGTACTCCGCCGCCACGTCCGGGGCGATCTTGGGGTTCATCAGCGCCGGGATGGCCCCCAGCCAGGTCAGCGCCCAGAAGCTGAGGAACGTGTCGGCGGCGCTGGTGACGTACACGGCGACCGGGTCGCGCGCGACGACGCCCTGCGCGCGCAGCCACGCCGCGCGGGCGGCGACCCGCTCGTACAGGTGGCCCAGCGTCAGGCCCTCCCAGGCCGGGTGGCCGTCCACGTCGACGTCGAACGTGATGCCGGGGCCGTCGAGTTCGGCACCGTGCTCGACGAGCTTCCACAGCACGTTGCCCGCGCCGAGGTCGGCGTCGCCCACGAGGGCGGCCCGGATGTTCGTACCCATCGTGGTCTCCCTAGCGGACGGTGCGCTCGAACAACCGCGCGGACAGCAGCACGGTGGCGATCGCGAGCACGGCGACGATGAGCGAGCCCTGCCATACGACCGGGTCACCGAGGCGTCCGTCGAACAACGCCCGCATGCCGTCGGTGGCCCACGAGAAGGGGTTGGCCTTGGCGACGTTCTGCATCCACAGCGGGGCCAGGGTCAACGGCAGCAGGACGCCCGCCAGCAGCGCGACGGGCTGGCCCACCGTGTTGATGATGTTGCCGAGGGCACCCTCGTTGCGCACGTACAGGGTCAGGTCGTACGACAGGGCGGTCGCCATGAGCGCGATGACCGCGAGCAGCAGGTACGCCAGCAGGATGTTGACCAGCGGGACCCGCAGGCCGAACGCAAGCGCCAGCACGGTGATGATGACGGACTGGCCGAGCAGCGACGCCACGTCGCGCAGCGCCCGCCCGAGCAGCAGCGCCGAGCGGCTGACCGGGGTGACCCGGCAGCGCTCCATGATGCCGGCGCGTATCTCGGCGAGCAGCCCGAACCCGGTGAACAGGCCGCCGAACAGGCAGGTGATCACCAGCAGGCCGGGCACGTAGACCCGGTACGCGGCGGTCAGACCGCCCTCGCCGGTCGGGAGGAGCGCCTTCTGCAGGAAGGGGGTGAACAGGATCAGGTACGTGATCGGCTGGGCGAGCGCGAAGGCGATCCAGATCGGGGAACGCAGCATGAGCGTGATCTGGCGGTGAAAGATGAGCCAGGTGTCGCGGGCGAGCTTCATGTGTCTGTGGGGCCTTTCTCAGTCGCGCAGCGACTTGCCGGTCTTGGCGAGGAACACGTCGTCGAGGGTCGGGCGGTGCAGCTCGATGGTCGAGAGCTCCATGCCGGCGCCGGCCAGTTCCCGCATGAGGGCGGGGATGGCGGTCTCGCCGGAGTCGACGTAGAGGCGCAGCGCGCCGTCGTCGCGTATGTCGGAGGACAGCACGTACGGCTGGCTGGCGAGCAGGCTCGCGGCCTTCTCCGCGATGCCGGTGCCCGTGGCCTCGTCGCTGCCGGCCAGGCCGACGATCACGGCGTCGCCGGAGATCTCGCGCTTGAGCGCGGCCGGGGTGCCCTCGGCCACGATCTGGCCCTGGTCGATGATGGCGACCCGGTCACAGAGCGCGTCCGCCTCGTCGAGGTAGTGGGTCGTGAGGAAGACCGTGAGACCTTCGGCGCGCAGCCGGCGGATCTCGTCCCACATGTTCGCGCGGCTCTGCGGGTCGAGGCCGGTCGTGGGCTCGTCGAGGAAGACCAGCTTGGGCGCGTGGATGATGCCCAGGGCCACGTCGAGGCGGCGGCGCTGCCCGCCCGAGTACGTCTTGCAGGGCCGCTGCGCGAAGTCGCCCAGGTCGAACGACTCGATCGCGGCGGCCGCCGCCTTGCCGGCCTCGACCTTCGACGCCCCGTAGAAGCGGGCCTGCAGGATGAGTTCCTCCTCGGCCGTGGCCTCGTCCCACGTACCGCCGCCCTGCGCCACGTAGCCGATGCGGCGGCGCACCTCGCCCGGGTCGCGCAGCAGGTCCGCGCCGGCGATGGTGGCCGTGCCGCCGTCGGGGGCGAGCAGGGTCGCGAGCATGCGCAGCGTGGTCGTCTTGCCGGCACCGTTCGGCCCGAGGAAGCCGAAGATCTCGCCCTCGGCGACGGAGAGGTCCACGCCGCGCACGGCGTCGACCGTCGTCGTCTCGCGGCGTTTGCGGTCCCGGTACGACTTGCGCAGCCCGACTGTCTCGATCATGCAGTAACTCCCAGTGAAGCGCCTCGTAACCAACTGACCACTCGCGGGGTCAGACTAGGGCCGTCACCTGGGCCAGACAATGGTCAATAGTTCTATATATAACTGAGGCGATCGCTGATTGCGCTGACGCCAATGTTGTGCCGCCAGGCATTTCGTCGCACAGCGGGTGCGATGGGGCCCGATCAGGCGGTGTTAGACAGACTCATGCGGTCTACACGCAATCGCCTGCGCTTCCTCGTGGCAGCCCTGCTGGCCTGCCTGGTCCTGCTCGCCACGGTCGCGGCCATCGCCGCCGTCCGGCATCTCGCCGGCGCGATCAGCGCGCCCGACGTGTCCCCCCTCGGCGCCCTGCTCGGCGTGGGGGACGTCGCCATCCTGATCGCCGTCGCGGTCGCCGGGTACCTCGTACCGGCCGTCGGCAGGGAGGTGGCCGCCGTGCGCGAGCGGCGCGCCGACCTGACCCGCGATGTCGCCGACGGCCTCGGCGACCTGTTGATCCGCGTCGCGCGCGGCGAGGCCGTCGACCACACCGGCGGCGCGGGCCGCCTCGCGGCCGACGACGACGACACGCTGCGCGCGTTCGCCCAGGCGTACGCGGCCGCGGCCGGCGCCGCCCTCGCCCAGGCCGCTCTCGTGCGCGACGTGCGGCGCCTCGCGGTCGGCCTGGCCCGCCGGGGACAGTCCCTCGTCGCGGACCAGCTGCGCCTGCTCGACGCGACCGAGCGCGACTGCCTCGACGCCGACGACCTCGCGCGGCTGTTCGAGATCGACCACCTGGCGACCCGCCTGCGCCGGCAGATCGAGGACCTGCTGATCCTGTGCGGCGACACGCCCGAGCGGGACATCCCGGCGACCGTGCCCGTGCTCGACGTCGTCCGCGCGGCCCTGTGCGAGGTCGCCGACTATCCGCGCGTGCGCCTGCTGCCCATCGAGTCGGCGTGGCTGCACGGCGACGCGGTGCCGGACGTGACCCACCTGCTGGCCGAGCTCATGGAGAACGCGTTGCGGTTCTCCCCCGCGACGACGGCCGTACGGGTGACCGGCGCCGCCCTCGACGGGTACACGATCGAGATCGAGGACAGCGGGATCGGCATGGCCGGGGCGACACGCGTGCTCACCAACGACGACCTCGTGGCGGGCAGCGCGGCCGCGGTGTCCGCGGGGGGTCGGCTGGGGGTGGCCGTCGCGGCCCGCCTCGCCCAGCGGCAGGGCATCGAGGTACGGCTGCGCGAAAGCCCGCACGGCGGCACGATCGCGGTCGTGGTGCTGCCGGCCGCGCTGCTCGCGCCGGCCGCATCGGTGACCCGCCCCAGGCGGGTGGTGCTCGGCACCGTGCCGGGCGGTTCCCTCTCAGGCGGTTCGCTGTCGGGCGGTTCGTCGTCCGGGGGCGCGGCGGCCGGCGCCCTGCCGACGCGCGTGGGTGGCGGCACGGGAGCCCGGGCGGCGGGGGTGCCCGGGCGCACGTTCGCCACACTGGCCCACCCGTCGGGCTGAGTCCCACGCGTCCCGGCCGGTCGGGGGGCCGGCCGGGACGCGCCGCCGGCGGGTGACAACGCCCGCGAGTCGGGCCGCCGCCTCGTTGGGCACGGTGATGAGACGACGGTTCCCGAACCCGGTCATGCTGCTCGACGGGGCGCTCACCCAGGCGCTGCTGCGCCGGTCCTGGCGGTCGTTCACGGACCGTCCCCGCTGGTGGACGCCGGCCGTGCAGGCGCTGGCGACGCGCGCCGCGCTGGGCCGCGCGGCGCCGTGCGCGCCGGCGGACTCAGGCGGACTCGCGCACCACCAGCTCGGTGGGCAGGGTGACGGCCGAGGGGGCGTCGCCGGCCATGAGGCCGAGCAGCAGCCGGACCATCTCGCTGCTGATGCGGGCCCACGGCTGGCGGATCGTGGTCAGGGCCGGCTGTGACGTGAGCGCGATGCTGGAGTCGTCGAACCCGCCGACCGCGACGTCGCCCGGCACGGACCGGCCGGCGCGGCGCAGCACCGTGAGCGCGCCGGCGGCCGTGAGGTCCGAGGCGACGAAGACCGCGTCGAGGTCGGGTGCCTGCGCCAGCAGCCGCTCCATGGCCGCCTCGCCGCTGGCGCGGGTGTAGTCGCCGGTCACGACGAGCGACTCATCGCCCGCCGCGCCGAGCACCTCCCGGTATCCGGCGAGACGCTCGATGCCGCCGGCCGTGTCCAGCGGGCCGGTGATCATGCCGATCCGCCGCCGTCCCAGGCCGGTCAGGTACTCCACCATCTGGCGGGCCCCGTCGCGCTCGTCGACGCCGACGTACGCCACCCGTCGCTCGTACCCGATGGGTTTGCCGCAGGCGACCACGGGCAGGTCCTGCGCGGCGAGGGCGTCCAGGAGCGGGTTGCCGCGGTGTGTGGAGACGAGCAGCGCCCCGTCGACGTGCCCGGACGTGAGGTAACGCGCGACCCGCGCCCGCTCGTCCGGCATGCCGGCGATCGTCATGACCAGGGTGATGTCGTGCTCCGCGAGAGCCTGCGTGCAGCCGTGCATGAGCAGGCTGAAGTTGGGGTCCTCGAAGAGGCGCTCCTGCGGCTCCGTGAGCACGAACGCCACCGACTGCGACCGCTGGGTGACCAGGCTGCGGGCATGCTGGTTGACCACGTACCCCGTCTGCCGGATCGCCTTGCGGACAGCCTCAGCGGCGGGCCGGCTCACGTTGTGCCCCCCGTTGAGCACCCGGGAGACCGTTCCTCGGGACACGCCGGCCACGGCCGCCACATCATCCATGGTCGGCCGTGGCCGGCGGGTCGGGCCGCTGGGCTGTCGCGCCACGGTCACGTCCGTTCTATCCCCTGGTCGCTCCGGAGAGCAGGTCGATGCGCCAGTATCGCTGCAAGGTGAGGAACAGAGCCGCGAGCGGCAGGATGGACAGCAGCGATCCGGTGATCACCAGGGTATACAGTGCCGGCGTGGTATTGCCCTGCTTGAGCAGGGTGTAAAGCCCCACAGTGAGCGGGAACTTGTGGTCGTCGCTCAGCATGACGAACGCCAGCAGGAAGTTGTTCCAGATCGCTACGAACTGGAACAGGAACACCGTGACGAGGCCCGGACGCATGATCGGCAGGGCGATCATGGTGAAGATCCGCAGGTCGCTGGCACCGTCCGTGCGGGCCGCCTCGATCAGCGAGTCCGGGATGGCGGCGGCCGCGTAGATGCGGGCCAGGTACATGCCGTACGGGCTGACGATGCTCGGCAGCAGCACCGACCAGTACGAGTCGGTCAACCCCACCTTCGCCATGAGCAGGTACTGCGGGATGGCCAGGGTGACCGCCGGCACGAGCACGCCCGCCAGCAGGATGTTGAAGATGAGATCGCGCCCCGCGAACCGGTACTTCGCGAGGGTGTAGCCGGTCAGCCCGGACAGGATGGCCGACAGGAAGGCACCGACGCCCGCGTAGAGGGCGGTGTTGCCCGTCCATTCCCAGAACATGCCGCCGCGGTAGATGGTCAGCTCGTGGATGTTCTCGAACAGGGCGGTGCCGGGCAGGAAGGTGAGCGTGTCGAACAGGTCGTTGCGGCTCTTCGTCGCCGCGATGATCACCCAGGCGACCGGGGTGAGGCAGTAGACGGCGCCGAGCAGGAGCACCGCGGTGCCCATGACGCTGGTGCTGCGCTGGCGGGCGGCCCGCGGCACCGCCGGCTTGGGGGTGGTGGCCGGCCTGCCGGTCGCCAGGGCCGTACTCATTGCTCCTCCGATCCGAAGGCACGGTTCTGCACCACGCGAAGGAACCCGAAGGAGAGGATCAGCGTGAGGCCCGCGATCACGATCGACGTGGCGGCGGCCGAGTAGAGGTCGTTGCGCACGAACGCGTCCCGGTAGATCTTCATCAGGGGGGTCCAGGTCGAGGACAGCGTGTTGGTCATCGGCGCGAGCGTCGTGGGCTCGGTGAAGACCTGCAGCGTCGCGATAAGCGAGAAGACGGTGGTCATGATGAGCGCGGGCGTCACCATCGGGATCTTGATCCGCCAGGCGATCTGCCACTCCGAGCACCCGTCGATGCGGGCCGACTCGAACAGCTCGCGCGGGATGGCCCGCAGCGACGTGTAGATGACGATCATGTTGAATCCGACGCCGCCCCACACGCCGATGTTCGCCAACGACCCGACGACCGAGCCGGACCCGAGCAGGTCGGGACCGTCGACGCCGAGCTTGTTCAGCACATAGTGCAGCGGGCTGACCGCCGGCAGGTAGAGGAAGCCCCACAGCAGCGAGGCCACCACGCCCGGCACGGCGTACGGCAGGAAGATGGCGATGCGCCCGAAGCGGGCGAAGCGCGTACCCGGCGCGTCCAGCAGCAGCGCGAACAGCAGCGCCGACAGCAGCATCGCGGGGAGCAGGATCGCGCCGTAGCCGAGCACCCGCAGGGCGCCGGACCACAGCTCCGGATCGCTGAAGGCCGCCCGGTAGTTGTCGAACCCGGCGAAGACCTCCTTGCGGGATCCCTTGCCCAGGCCCAGGCCCGAGACCTGGACCTTGCGGAAGCTCAGGTACGCCGTGTACCCGATCGGGACGAGCAGGACGAGCGTGAAGAGGACCACCGCCGGGGCGAGGAAGACGTACGGCACCGCGGTGGGTGCCGTACGCTTCCGCGACCGGCCGGCAGGTGTGGCGTCCACGGTCATGGTGTGGGCTCCTGTGCCGACTCGGATGGTGGTGACTAGCCGTTGACCTTGAAGCCGGCCTTCTTGAGGTCCTCCAGCGTCGTCGTCTGCATCGTGTCCAGGGCGCCACCGAACGGGGTCTTGTCTGAGATGGCCTTGGCGAACGCGTCCTTGTAGGCGCTGTAGGCGACGTTGACGTTGGGACCGAAGGTGAAGCCGGCCGCCGTGTCCGCGATCCCCTTGGCCGTGACGTAGAAGTCAGGCTGGTTGGGGAAGAAGTCGGGCGCGGTGGACAGCGCCGGACCGGACTGCGCCGCCTTCGAGGCCGGGTAGATGCCACCCTCGCGGACGAGGGTCGCGACCGCGTCGGGGTCGGTGTTGAGCCACACGGCGAACTGCGCCGCCGCCGCCTGGTTCTTCGAGCCCGCGGTCACCGCGGTGGTGGAGCCACCCCAGCTACCGGTCTTGTTCTCACCGGCGGCCCACTGCGGCAGCGCCGCCATGGCCCACTTGCCCTTGGTGTCGGCCGCGTTGCCGGCCAGCACGCCGGGGCCCCAGATGGCGCTGGGCCACGCGAGCAGGGTGCCGTCGTTGAGCGCCTTGTTCCACTCCGGGGTGTACATCGGCTTGCTGTCGACGACGCCCTCGGCGACCAGGCCGCTCCAGAAGTCGGTGACCTTCTTGGTGGCCGGGTCGTTGATCGAGACACTCCAGGTGTCACCGTTGATCCCCCACCAGGAGGCACCGGCCTGCTGGGCGAGGCCGACGAACCAACCGGGGTCACCCGAGGAGAACGTGGTGAGGAAGGACTTGGGGGCCTTCTTCTTCGCCGCGCGCGCCGTGGCGGCGAACTCGTCCCACGTCTTCGGTACGGTCAGGCCGTACTTCTTGAAGAGGTCCTCGCGGTAGTAGAGCATCATCGGGCCGACGTCCTGCGGGATGGCGTAGACGCCGTCGGTGCCGAGGGTGACGGTCTGCCACACCCCGTCGGCGAAGTCGCTCTTGGCGTTGCCGACCTTGTCCTTGATGTCGGCGAGCACGTCGTTGCTCACGAGCGTCGGTAGGGCCTGGTACTCCACCTGGGCCAGGTCCGGCGGGCTGCCGGCCTTGGCCGCGGTGAGCAGCTTGGTGACCAGCTCGTCACCCTGCGCCTGCTTGCTCGCGGTGACGTGGATGTTCGGGTGGGTGGCGTTCCACTTGTCCACCACCTTGTCGATGTTCGGCACCCAGGACCAGAAGGTCAGTTCCACCTTCTCGTCCGTAGCGGTGCCGCCACCGTTGTCGCCGCCGCTGTTGCACGCGGCCGCGAACAGGCTGACGCAGAGCAGGAGCACCGCGGTGGTGCTCCGTCGTGCGAGTCGCATAAACGCCCTCCGGCTTGTACGCATGGTCAAATTGCGGTGGTGTTACATGGCTGTGAGCGCTCACAGTCTTGGGGTGATTTGTGTATGTGTCAATAGGCGCATGTCTCCAATAATTTCCTTCTAGACAAGCGCTTGACCTGTACGGAGTATGTTGGGAGCGCTCACAGCCTGGAGACTGCACATGCACCCACTCGCGGCCGCATCGGCCAGCTCAGCGGCCCCGGATCGCGGTCGCGCGACCACTTCATTGCGCTTCGGCCACAGTCCGGCCACATTGGACACGACGCTCGACGCGGTGCCCGGTGCCGCGCCGGCCCAGTGGCCGCGGCGCCCGGCGGGAATCGCGTACGGCGGCGACTACAACCCGGAGCAGTGGCCGGAGGAGGTCTGGGCCGAGGACGTCGCGCTCATGCGCGAGGCCGGGGTCAACCTCGTCAGCGTGGGCATCTTCGCCTGGGCCATGGTGGAGCCCGAGGAGGGCCGCTACACCTTCGACTGGCTCGACCGCCTGCTGGACCTGCTGCACGCCGCGGAGATCGCGGTCGACCTCGGCACCCCCACCGCCGCGCCGCCCTCGTGGTTCCTGCACCGCCACCCGCACGTGCGCCCGGTGACCCGCGACGGGCAGGTGCTGGGCAGCGGCGGGCGCCAGTCGTTCTGCCCCAGCTCACCGGAGTACGCCGCCGCCGCCGAGCGCGTCACCACGCAGCTCGCCCGCCGGTACGCGACACACCCCGCCGTCGTGCTCTGGCACGTCAACAACGAGTACGGCGCGCCGGTCGGCGAGTGCTACTGCGCGGTGTCGGCCGCCGCTTTCCGCGACTGGCTGCGCGCGCGTTACCGGGACCTGGACGCGCTCAACGAGGCGTGGGGCACCACGTTCTGGAGCCAGCGCTACGGCGACTGGAGCGAGATCGACGCGCCCCGCACGGCGGCCACGGTCGTCAACCCGGCGCAGCGGCTGGACTTCGCGCGCTTCACCTCGGACGCGCTGCTGGACAACTACCGTCGCGAGCGCGACATCCTGCACCGGCTCGCCCCCGGCATCCCGGTGACCACGAACTTCCAGCTCGCCAACTGCAAGGCCCTGGACTACTGGCGCTGGGCGACCGAGGTCGACGTGGTCTCCAACGATCACTACCTGCAGGCGGAACGGGCCGACAACCACGTCGAGCTGGCGATGTGCGCCGACCTCACCCGCTCGGTCGCGGCCGGGCGGCCCTGGCTACTCATGGAGCACTCCACGAGCGCGGTCAACTGGCAGGCGCGCAACATCGCCAAGCGGCCCGGGGAGATGCGGCGCAACAGCCTCGCGCACGTGGCGCGGGGCGCCGACGCGGTGCTGTTCTTCCAGTGGCGGGCGGGCCGGCGCGGCGCCGAGAAGTTCCACTCGGCGATGCTGCCGCACGGCGGCACCGGCACCCGCATCTGGCGCGAGGTCGTCGACCTGGGGCTCGACCTGAGCGCCCTGCGCCCGCTGCGCGGCACCCGGGTCAGCGCCGACGTCGCGATCGTGTGGGACTGGGCGGCCTGGTGGGCGCTCGAGCTGGAATGGCGGCCGTCGGTCGACCTGACGTACCGGGAGCGGATCGAGGCCTACTACGGGCAGCTGTGGCGCGACCACCTCACCGTCGACTTCGTGCACCCCGAGGGTGACCTGGGCGCGTACCCACTGGTCGTGGTTCCGAGTCTGTACCTGACGACGCCGGCTGCCGCCGCGAACCTGCGCGCGTACGTGGACGGTGGCGGCAGTGTCGTCGTGTCGTACTTCTCGGGCATCGTGGACGCCGACGACGCCGTCTACCCGGGCGCGTACCCGGGCGCGCTGCGCGACCTGCTCGGGCTGGAGGTCGAGGAGTTCCTGCCGCTGCGCGAGGGTGAGCGGGTGCGCCTGTCCGACGGTACGGTCGGCGACGTGTGGGCCGAGGACGTCCGGCTCGCGGGCGCCACGGCCGTGGCCACGTATGTCGACGGCCCGGCGGCCGGCGGCCCGGCGATCACCCACCACCGCTTCGGCGCCGGCCACGCCTGGTACGTGTCGACCCGCGCCCACGGCGAGGACCTACGCGGAGTGCTGCGCAACGCGTACGCCGGGGTGGGCCTCATGCCCCCTGCCGGCATTCCGGACGACGTGGAGGTGGTGCGCCGGACCGGGCCGGACGCGTCGTACACGGTGATCATCAACCACCGCGCGGACGCCGCGACGGTCGCCGTCACCGGCATGGAGCTGCTCACGGGCGAACCCTGCCCGGGCAGCGTCACCGTACCGGCCGGCGGGGTGCGGGTGGTCGCCTCGTCCCGCTAGCGGACCCGATGGCGGGGCCGGCGCGTGACGCGCCGGCCCCGCCGCGGTCCGGATCAGGCCGTGCCGAGCACGGCCACCGCGGGCAGGGCCCGACAGTTGTAGTCGAACAGCGCCTGGTTCTCCCACGCGTTGCCGGAGTTGGGGTTGGTCGGGTCCCAGCCGTTGCCGGCCACCGCCGTCCACGCCGGCTCCCAGTAGAAGACGCCGAGGCCGCGCCCGTTGGGCACGTTGCGGACCACGTTGAACACCGCCCTGATCTCGTCGACCTGCCCCTGCGGGGTGGCCGGGAAGCCGCCCGCCGAGGCCAGCGAGGAGTTGAAGATGTTCGTGTGCGAGTCCTTCTGGGCGGTGGTGAACCCGTAGGCCGTCTCGACGACCACGACATCCTTGTTGTACCGGGTCGCCATGTCGTTGAGGTTGGCCTGCAGGCTCGACAGCGACCCGTGCCAGTACGGGTAGTACGACGCGCCGATGACGTCGAACTGCACGCCGGCGCCGATGACCCCGTCGAACCACCAGCGGAACAGCGAGTTGTTGCCGCCCTCGGCGAGGTGCAGCATCACCCGCGTACCGGAGTCCACCGCCCTGACCGCGTTGATGCCCGACGTGAGCAGCTGGCCGAGGTTGTTGAAGTTCTGGTAGCTGCCGTCCGGGTGCAGCATGCCGGAGTTGAGCTCGTTGCCCACCTGCACCATGTCCGCCGTGGTGCCCTGGTTGCGCAGGGCGCTGAGCACGTCGTAGGTGTGGTTGTAGACCGCGTCACGCAGCTGGGAGAACGAGTAGTTCGCCCACGCCGCCGGCTTGACCTGCTTGCCCGGGTCGGCCCACGAGTCGGAGTAGTGGAAGTCGATGAGCAACTTCATGCCCGCCGCCTTGATCCGGCTCGCCATCGTCAGCACGCGGGCCTTGTTGTTGTACCCGTCGACCGGGTTCACCCAGACCTTGAGGCGGGCGTAGTTGGCGCCGCCGGAGCGCAGGATCGCGATGGCGTCACCGCGGGCGCCGTTCGCGTCGTAGTACACGGCGCCCTTGTCCTCGTTCTTCTTCAGGCCGGACAGGTCGACGCCGCGAATGGAGATCCCGCCGCCGCTGCCACCGGTGGAGCCGGTGCGCGCGAACGTCACCTCGTCCACGTTGATCCAGTTGTTGGCGTTGGCGCGCGAACGGATCACCACCGTGCAGTTGCCGGATGTCACGGTCACGCTCGTGGAGATCTGCGTCCAGGCGCTCGACGACGTCGGGATGTACGCGAACGCCTCCGCGCCGCCGCAGTTGCGCAGCGAGATGTAGGAGGCGTTCTGCCCGCCGCTGGAGCGTGTCCAGGCGGTCATCGTGTACGTGCCCGAGGCGAGCCCGGTCAGCGTCTGGAAGGTCTCCACGGTGTACGCGCTGGAGGCCCAGTGCGCGAGCTGGTAGCCGCCGCTGCGGCCGCCGGCCTCGGACTTGCTGGCGGAGGTGGTGCCGGACTCCGACCAGCCGCTCGGCGTCTGGGTGGCGCCGTTGCTGTCGAAGCCGGGATTGGTCAGGGTGCTGGCCGCCGTGGCGAACGGCGCCGCGACGAGGACGGCCGCGGCGGTGGCCAGCGTCGCGCCGAGCACGATGAGCCGGCGCGGGAGCGCGCGCCTGCGGGAAACGGGTGGTGGTGAGGTGTGGGACATGGAGCCCTCCGGTGGTCGGGCGGTTCAGGGAGCGCTCACAGCCATGGCACACCCGGTGCGCTGGGCCACCGTCCACAGTGGTGGTCGGCCGGGACGCCGCGCCGCATGGCATCGACGTTGGCCACTGTGTTGCGTCAAGAGACCATAACAGAGAGTCTGCTGTCAACCCCGCACCGTTCGGTCAGGCGTCGGCGGCGGCCGGCACGTTGCTGTCCCGCAGCATCGTGACGAACGAGTCCACCAGCCCGGTCAGGTCGACCTGCTCGGGGTCGAGCAGCCACTGCAGCTGCAACCCGTCCATGACGGCGACGAGCAGCGCCGCGGCCTGCTCGGGGCTGAGCCGGCCCGCGATGCGCTCCCCCAGCTCCTCGCGCAGGCCGTCCACATGGTGCCCGCGCGCGGTGCGGTAGCGCTGCACGAAGAAGTCCCGGGCCGGGTGGGCCTCCGTGACGCTCTCGGCCGACAGCACCGTGAACGACTGCACGACCCCCGGCCGGGTGGCGTTGAACTCCATGAGCTGCCGGATGCCGTCGAGGTGCGGCTCGTCGCTGCCCCCGTCGAAGCGCTGGTAGTCCTCCGCGTCGCGCAGCTTGAGGACCTCGACGAGCAGGGCCTGCTTGGTCGGGAAGTAGTGCAGCACGCCCTGCTGGGTCAGGCCGATCCGCTCCGCGACGAGGGCCAGGGAGGTGCCCCGGTAGCCCCGCTCGGCGAACGTCTCCAGCGCGACCCGCAGGATCTGGTCGCGCCGGTTGTGCGCCCGCCCGCCACGGCGGTTGTCGACGTCGCCCATGTGTGCCTCCCTCCAGCGGAGCCGCCAGCCTAGCGGCAATCGCGGCGGGCACACGGTCGCGAACTTACCGACCCATCGGTAGGCGGGCACGCCGGGCGGGTGAGCAGGCACGGCGCGGCGGGCCGCGCCGGAACACGTCAGGCCGGCGGCTGGTCGCCCGGGTTGGTGTGCTCGGCCAGGAACCGCTCCAGCTCCGCCCCGAGCTCCTCCGCGGTCGGCAGCGGCCCCGCCGCGGCGAGCAGGTTGCCGCCGTTGTCACGGCCGATCATGAACGAGTCGTACTGCTGCTCCAGCGCGCGCACCAGGCCGGTCGCCTCGTCGGACTCGGCCACCTGGGTGTCGACGGAGGCGCGGACCTCCTCGGCCAACTCGCGCAGCGCCTCCGTCGGCAGCAGCAGGCCGGTCGCCTTGGAGAGGGAGGCGAGCAACTGCTCGGCGGCGGCCGGGTAGTCGCTCTGGGCGAGGTAGTGCGGCACGTGGGCGGCGAACCCGATGGCGTCGCGGCCGCGCTGACCCAGCCGGTACTCGAGGAGGTGGCCGACGCTGGCCGGCACGCGGACCCGCTGCAGCCACGGCTCGTACCCCGTGATGAGCTCGCCCCGGGTGGCATGCGCGGTGACGCCGACCGGCCGGGTGTGCGGCACCCCCATGGGGATCGCGTTGAGGCCCACGGTGACCCGCACGCCGAGCCGCTCGATGAGGTCGATGGCCGACCGCACGAACCGCTCCCACGCGAAGTCCGGCTCCGGTCCGTCGAGCAACAGGAACGGCGTCTCCTGCGCGTCGCGCAGCAGGTGGACGACGAGCTTCGGCTCCTCATAGGACGCCCAGTGGTCCTCGACGAAGTCCATGACCGGGCGCCGGGACCGGTAGTCGTAGACCTGGTCGAGGTCGAACCGGGCGATCTCGCGCCCGTCCAACGTGTCGAGCAGGTGTTCGCGGACCAGCCGGCTGGCCGCCCCGGCGTCGACGAAGCCGGTCAGCGCCTGCAGCAGCACCGGCTGCCCCAGGTCGGGCAGGTCGGTGGCCAGTTCGTACAGCTCCCGCGGGTCGCCCAACCCTCATACTCCTCGTCTGCGCGTGATCGGTTCTCAGGTGAACCGTACCCCGCCCGGCGGGAGGCGACATTGTGCTGGTGGCGAACACGGCACCCGACAAAACGACATAATCCCGATGTGACCGATACATTAGTGAGAGCGCAGGGACGCGGCGGCACCACCGCCGTGCTCCTGGCGACGTGCGTCTCCGCGTTGGTGGTCAACGCCAACACCTCGGCCGTGAGCATCCTGCTCCCCGCCATCAGCCGCGACGTCGGCTCGTCCGTGACCCAGCTGCAGTGGGCCGTCACGGCGTACTCACTGGTGGGCGCGGCCGTGATCGTGACCTCGGGGACGATGGGCGACATCTTCGGCCGCCGCCGGATCTTCCTGTACGGCCTGCTGCTGTTCATCGTCTCGTGCGTCTGGATCGCCATGTCCGAATCCGGCTGGTCGGTGATCGCCGGCCGGGCCGTGCAGGGAGCGTCGGGCGCCACCATCCTGGCCTGCGGCATGAGCCTGATCTCCGTGGCCACGAGCGGCGACGCCCAGGTGAAGGCCGTGTCGCTGTGGGGCGGCGCGTCCGCCGTCGGCGCCTCGCTCGGCCCGCTGCTGGGCGGCGCGCTCGTCGACATCGTCGGCTGGCAGGGCCTGTTCTGGGTGGACGCGGCGATCGCCGTCCTCTGCGTGCCGGTGACCCTGCGGGGCGTCGCCGAGTCGAACGACCCGAAGCGCCCGCGCCACGTCGATGTCGCGGGCACGGTGCTCATCGCGGTGGTCCTGGTACCCGTGATCCTGGGCCTCACCGAGGGCAGCGGCTGGGGCTGGCTCTCGCTGGGCACGCTCGCCTGCTTCGCGCTGTCGGCCGCCGCCCTCGTGGCGTTCGTCGCCGTGGAGCGCCGCAGCGCGGCGCCGCTCCTCGACCTTGGGATGCTGCGCAACGGGCAGCTCGTGGGCGCGACGTTGGTCATCCTCATCGGCGCGGCCGCGATCAACGGCCTCATGTACGTCCTGAGCATCTACCTGCAGGACCCGGCGACGCTGCATATGAGCCCACTCATGGCCGCAGTCGCGACCCTGCCCGCCATGGTCGGCATGCTGGTCATCTCGGTGTTGGTCAGCGCCATCGCGGCCCGCATCGGCACCCGGCAGACCATCGGCCTGGGCTTCGTCGTCAGTACGGTCGGCTTCGCCATCCTGGCCGCCACGCAGCAGGACTGGGGATACTCGATGTTCGTCCTGCCGCTGGTCGCCATCGCGGTGGGCCTGGGCCTCACGAACGGGCCGGCGTCGGCCATGGCGACGACCGTGGTGCCGACCGCGCAGGTGGGCGCCGCCTCCGGCATCTCCAACATGGCCCGTTACGTCGGTTCGGCCGTCGCCGTCGCGGCGTGCGCCGCCGTCTACGGCGGTGTCGCCGGGAGCGCCCAGGCCGCGGGCGCGGCGGCCGGCGATGCGGTCGCCAAGGGCATGGCACGCGCGTCGCTGCTGCTCACCATCATGTCTGCGGTCGGCATCGTGTTGTGCCTGCTGGCCCGCCGCCACCGGGTGGCGCGCCCCGACCTCGCGCGTGTCGCGCAGGCCGCGGCCGCCGTCGCGCAGACCGTGCCGACACGCGACCGAGGCTGATATCAGGTTCCGATATCGCGTGGCCGGGCGCGTTCGCCGCGCGCGGGTGGCGGGCCCGTGCCTAGGATCGGCAGCATGACTGAGAAGCCGACCGTACAGCTGCCCGATGAGGCGCCCGACGACCTGCAGATCAACGATCTGGTCGAGGGCACCGGTGAGCAGGCGACCGCAGGTCACCAGGTGACCGTCCACTACGTCGGCGTGGGCCTGTCCACCGGCCGTGAGTTCGACGCTTCCTACAACCGGGGCGACCCGTTCTCGTTCCGCCTCGGCGCGGGGCAGGTCATCGCCGGGTGGGACCAGGGCGTGGCGGGCATGCGCGTCGGCGGGCGCCGCCAGCTCACCATCCCGGCCCACCTGGGCTACGGCAACCGCGGGGCCGGCGGCGTGATCAAGCCCGGCGAGACGCTCGTGTTCGTCGTGGACCTGCTCGCCGTGAACTGACCCCACTCACGCGAACCGGCCCGCGGTGAACCACCGCGGGCCGGTCCCACGCGAGGTCGGTGTGCCGGTCGCCTCTCGGCGAGTGGCGCGACGCGGCTCCAGCCGAACGGTATTCCGCGAAGGCAATATGGTGAGGCCCGGGGACACAGGACACACCGACGCTGGGTACAACGACCGACCCCTGGCCCGAACTTCCCCACACTGATGTGTCGCCCGTCACGCCCGCCCCGGCGTGGTGACCGCCGACCCTCGACCCGGCACCCCAAGATGGAGTACCCATGAACGGCACTCCCGGCGGGCGGAGGATCATGCGTCGCACGGTGCGCAACCCCGTGCGCCTCGTCCCACCCGCCTTCCTGGCCGTCATCGCCCTTGGCTCTGGGGCGCTGGCCCTGCCCGCCGCGCGGGCCGGCGAGGGCTCGGCCCCGCTCGTGACCGCGGTATTCACGTCCGCCTCGTCCGTGTGCGTCACGGGCCTTGCCGTGAAGGACACGGCCACCTACTGGTCGCCGTTCGGCCAGGTCGTGATCATGGTGCTCACCCAGATCGGCGGCTTCGGCGTGATGGCCATGGCCACGCTGCTCACCATCGCCGTGGGCCGCCGGCTCGGCCTGCGCGGCCGGCTGCTCGCCCGCGCGGAGAACCAGTCCCTGGCGCTGGACAACCCCGGCCGCGTCCTGGCCCGCATCGGGCTCGTCATGCTCGTGTGCGAGTCCCTGATCCTCGTGTTCGTCACCGGCCGCCTGTGGCTGGGCTACGACTTCAGCTTCGGCCGCGCGCTCTGGTACGGGCTGTTCCACGCGGTCTCCGCGTTCAACAACGGCGGCTTCGCGCTCTGGTCCGACAGCCTCATGAGCTTCGTCGGGGACGCCTGGATCTGCCTGCCCATCACCTTCGGCGTCATCGCCGGCAGCCTGGGCTTTCCCGTGATGTTCGAGCTGTGGTGGACCCGGCGTTCCCCGGGCCGGTGGTCGACCCACACGCGGCTGACCGTGTTCGGCACCGTGATCCTGCTGGTGGTCGGCTTCGTCACCGTGCTCGTCGGCGAGTGGGCCAACCCGGCCACCCTGGGCCCGCTCGGCGTCGCCGACAAGACGCTGGCCGCGTTCATGCAGGGCACCATGCCCCGCTCGGGCGGGCTCAACAGCGTCGACTACGCCGCCATGCACCCGGCGACGATCGCCGTGGTGATCGCGCTCATGTTCATCGGGGCCGGCAGCGCGGGCACGGGCGGCGGCATCAAGATCACAACCTTCTTCCTGCTCGCGTACGTGATCAGGGCCGAGGTGAAGGGCGAGCGGGACGTCGTGATCGGGCACCGGCGCGTGGCGGAATCCACCCAGCGGCAGGCCGTCAGCGTGGCGCTCGGCGGCGTCGCGCTGTGCGCGCTCGGCACGCTCGCCCTGCTCACCACGTCGCCCTGGCTCACCCTGGAACGCGGACTGTTCGAGGCGGTGTCGGCGTTCGGCACCGTCGGGCTCTCGCTCGGCGTCACCGGCAACCTGGGCGACAGCGCCCAGGTTGTCCTTATCATTCTGATGTTCGTAGGCCGGGTGGGGACGATCACGGTCGCCTCGGCGCTCGCCCTGACCGACCGGCCCAGCCTGTACCGCTATCCGGAAGCGAGGCCGATCGTTGGGTGAGTTGGAGAGATCCGACGCCGTCGTCGTCATCGGGTTGGGCCGCTTCGGCGGTGCGGTGGCCGATTCCCTCATGCGCCTCGGGCACCCCGTGCTCGGGATCGACGCCGACGAGCGGCTCGTCCAGTCGTACGCGGACCGGCTCACCCACGTGGTCGCCGCCGACGCCACGGACACCGAGGCCCTGCGCCAGCTCGGCGTGGCGGACTTCGGCCGCGCGGTCGTGGGCATCGGCACGGACCTGGAGGCGAGCGTGCTCTGCGTGCTCTCGCTCACCGAACTGAACGTCCGCGACATCTGGGCCAAGGCGACCAGCGGCCGGCACGGGGCCATCCTGTCGCGCATGGGCGCCCAGCACGTGATCTACCCCGAGTCGAGCATGGGCGGCCGGGTGGCACACCTGATCACCAGCAAAATGATCGACTTCATCGAGTTCGAGGACGGGTTCGCGATCGCGAAGGTGCGCGCGCCCGCCGCGGCGGTCGGCCGGTCGTTGGCCGACGCGGCGCTGCGTACCCACTACGGCATCACGGTCGTCGGCACGAAGATGCGCGGAGAGGACTTCACGTACGCCCGACCGGAGACGGTCGTCGCGCCGGGCGCGCTGCTCATCGTGGCCGGACCGACCGACAAGGTGGAGCGCTTCGCGTCGAGTTCGTGAGCATGGACAGCGGGAAGGGCGGGCCGCGTGGGCCCGCCCTTCCGTTCGCTCAGTGAGGCTCAGCGGCCGCCGCCGTGCCCACCGCCGCCGTGCCCACCGCCACCGTGCCCACCGCCACCGTGGTCCCCACCGCCACCGTGGTCCCCGCCGCCGCCGTGATCGTTGTCGCCCCAGCGGTCACCGAAGCAATGCCGCCAGGCTCCGCGGTCCCAACCACCCCAGCGGCGCCAGTTGTCGCCGCGCCAGCGGTCCCAGCGGTCGTGGCCCCAGCCACGACGGTCCCAGCGGTCGAAGTGGCGGTCGCACCACCGGTCGTGGCCCCACCGGTTGTGGCCGTACCGCCAGTGGTCGCTCCACCAGGGCTGGGCCAGGGGCGCTACCGCCTCGACCGCCCGCGCCGGACCCTGCGTGGCGTCCGACGGTGCGGCCGCCGCCGGAGCGCTGAGCAGACCGGCGCCGAAGATCGCGGCGCCCGCCATGGCGGCGACCCTCATCGTTGCCTTGCTCATACCGAACTCCTCTCCGATTAGCGAAATATGCCCGAAATATTCCGTATCCGAGGGCAGCGTAGCTCCGCTCGCCGTCCGGTGCAGGCAATCGCCCGCGATTCGTCAAAGGTCAGAATTCTTCGTCTCGCGCGACGATGACGCCCGTGCGCAGGACGAGAAGGACGCCGCCGGCCGGCGGTTCAGGAGGCGAACCGGGCCAGGATGGTGCGATCGTCGTCGAACGGCTCGTCGCCCGGCGCGGGGCGCGGGGGTTCGGCGGGCCGGCGCGGCTCCACATAGGTGTGCGCCAGGAAGTCCGCCCGGGCCTGCTCGATGCTGCGCCCGTCCGCGGTGGCCACCGACAGCAGGCGACGCGCCACCGCGTCCAGCGACGGGCGGTCCTGCGGCTCGTACGACAGCATCGCCCCGATGAGGAAGACCACCTCGTCCGGCACCGCGGACAGGTCGATCGGGTCGTACGGGTCGGTGATGCGGTTGAGCAGCGCCAGCCCCCGCTCGGTCGGGTACGGGTGATGGCAGCTGAACGCGAAGACCAGGGTCGCGCCGAGCGCGTAGATGTCCGTGGCGGTGGACACCTCGCCGTCGCTGAAGCCCTGCTCGGGTGCCATGTAGGCGATCGTGCCGACGAGCAGGCCGGACTCGTCGAGGTGGTTCTCGCCGTCCGTGAGCATGGCGAGGCCGAAGTCGATCATCTTGGGTCCGTCGGGGCCGAGCAGGATGTTGCGCGGCTTGAGGTCGCGGTGCACCAGGCCGGCCTCGTGGATGCGGGCCAGGCCGTCGGCGAGGCAGGCGCCCAGCATGGCGGCGTCCCGCACGCCCATCGGCCCGCGCAGCTCCATGTGCTCCATGAGGTTGAGGCCCGGCACGTACTCGACCGCGAGCCACGGCCGGTCCTCGTCGAGGCCGGCGCCCTCGAACCGGGTGACCCGCGTGCCGTACACCATCCGCATGTGGTTCACCTCGGTCGCGAACCGGGCGCGCACGTCCTGCCCGTTCACCAGCTCCGGGCGGATGACCTTGACCGCGACCCGGTCGCCCAGCGGGGAGATGCCCAGGTAGACCAGGCCCATGCCGCCGGAGCCCAGTCGCGCGACCAGCCGGTACGGCCCGACGTAGGTCGGGTCGGTCGGTCTCAGTGGCGTCATCGCTGTCGGCTCCCGGACGGTTATGGGGTGTGACCATCTTTAACCAGCCGCCGCGCCCCCCGCCACTCGGCGCGGGATCGACTTGATGACATCCTGGATCCCATGAGCAACACCGAGCGGGAGCCGACCGAGCTGGCCTGCGGGACCACCACGGATGTCGCGCCGACCCCGGTGACCGAGCTGCTCCCCGGCCGCGACGTGCCGCTGGGTCGCTACACGGTGGTGCGCCGCCTGTTGCCGCAACGCGCGCGGCGCATGGTCGGCGCGTGGTGCTTCCTCGACCACTACGGTCCCGAGGACGTCTCGTCCCGGCCCGGCATGCGCGTGCCCCCGCACCCGCACACCGGGCTGCAGACGGTCAGCTGGCTGCTCGACGGCGAGATCCTGCACCGCGACAGCCTCGGCTCGGTCCAGCTCATCCGCCCCGGACAGCTCAACCTGATGACGTCCGGCGCGGGCATCTCCCACTCCGAGGAGTCCCCTGCCGAGCACCCGCCGGTGCTGCACGGGCTGCAACTGTGGGTGGCGCTGCCCGCGCACGCGCGCGACGTGCCGGCCGCGTTCGACCACCACGCCGAGCTGCCGGCGCTGCGCGACGGCGCGCTGACCGCGACCGTGGTCGTCGGGGAGTTCGGCGGGCTGCGCTCGCCCGCCCGCGCGTACACCCCGCTCGTGGGGGTCGACCTCACGCTGGCGGCCGGCGGGTCCGCGACGCTCACCCTCGACCCCACCTTCGAGTACGCGGTGGTCGCCATGTCCGGTACCCCGGACGTGGCCGGCACGCCCGTGGGCGGGGGTGAGCTGCTCTACCTGGGCTGCGGACGGTCCCTGCTCGACGTGTCCGCCGCCGGCGGCGCCCGGTTCTTCCTGCTCGGCGGCGAGCCGTTCGCCGAGCCCCTGGTCATGTGGTGGAACTTCGTGGGGCGCACCCACGAGGACATCGTGGCGGCCCGCGAGGCGTGGGACGACGGGACGGCGTCGGGCCGGTTCGGCACGGTCCACGGGTATGACGGTGCCCCGCTGCCGGCCCCGCCGCTGCCGACCACCCGCCTGGTGGCTCGTGACCGCGAGGGGCGGTCCTGACCCAGATGGGTGGTAGGACTGAGCGCGTGACAGACGCACGCGAGCGGGCCACCGCCGTCCTGGAGAAGCTGGCCGGAGCGGGCGCGCGGCTGCGCGACGACCAGTGGCGCGCCATCGCCGCGCTGCTCGACGGCGAACGGGTGCTCTGCGTGCAGCGCACCGGGTGGGGCAAGTCGGCGGTCTACTTCGTGGCCACGGCCCTGCTGCGCGAGCGCGGCCACGGGCCCACGGTCATCGTGTCGCCCCTGCTGGCCCTCATGCGCAACCAGGTGGAGGCCGCCGGCCGGGCGGGCATCCACGCGCGCACCATCAACTCGGCCAACCTCGACGAGTGGGACGAGATCACCGAGGCGGTCACGGCCGGCACGGTGGACGTGCTGCTCATCAGCCCGGAGCGGCTCAACAACCCCGACTTCCGCGACGCCGTGCTGCCCTCGCTCACCGCGACCACGGGCCTGCTCGTCGTCGACGAGGCGCACTGCGTCTCCGACTGGGGTCACGACTTCCGCCCCGACTACCGCCGGCTGCGCACGATGCTGGCCGACCTGCCGGCCGGCGTACCCGTCCTGGCCACGACCGCTACCGCGAACGCCCGGGTGACCGCCGACGTGGCCGAGCAGCTCGGCGACGCCCTCGTGCTGCGCGGCGGCCTCGACCGGGACTCGCTGCGCCTGTCGGTCGTCGGCGTGCCCGGCCCGGCGCACCGCCTGGCCTGGCTGGCCGACCACCTCGACGAGCTGCCCGGCTCCGGCATCGTGTACACGCTGACCGTGGCCGCGGCCCACGAGACGGCCGCGTTCCTCACCGCCCGGGGGCACGTGGTCGCCGCGTACACCGGGCAGTCCGAGGACGCCGAGCGCCGCGCCGCCGAACAGGACCTGCTCGACAACAAGATCAAGGCACTGGTCGCGACGTCCGCGCTCGGCATGGGCTTCGACAAGCCCGACCTGGGCTTCGTCCTCCACCTCGGCGCCCCGCCCTCCCCGATCGCGTACTACCAGCAGGTCGGCCGCGCCGGTCGCGGGGTGGCCAGCGCCGAGGTCGTCCTGCTGCCCGGCCCGGAGGACGAGGCGATCTGGCGCTACTTCGCGTCCCTGGCCTTCCCGCCGGAGGAACAGGTGCGTGCGGTGCTCGCCCAACTGTCCGATCGTCCACTGTCGACTCCCGCGTTGGAGGCCCGGGTCGAGCTGCGCCGGGCCCGGCTGGAGCTCATGCTCAAGGTGCTCGACGTGGACGGGGCGGTACGTCGGGTGCGCGGCGGCTGGGTCGCCACCGGTACCCCCTGGGTCTACGACGCGCGGCGGCTGGCGCGGGTCGCGGCCGCGCGCACCGACGAGCAGGACGCGATGCGCGCGTACGCGCGCCTGGACGCCTGCCGGATGGAGTTCCTGCGCCGCTGCCTGGACGACGACGGCGCCGCCCCGTGCGGGCGCTGCGACCGGTGCGCTCCCCCACGCTTCGCCGCCGACGTGTCACCGGCGGCGCTGTCGGCGGCCGAGTCGTTCCTCGGCCGGGCGGGCGTCACCATCGAGCCGCGCCGCATGTGGCCGACCGGCCTCGCGGCCGTCGGGGTCCCGCTGTCGGGCCGCATCCCCGCCGACGAGCAGACCCTGCCGGGCCGCGCGGTCGGCCGCCTGACCGATCTCGGCTGGGGCGCCCGGCTGCGCGACCTGCTGGCAGACGACGCCCTCGACGGCCCGGCGCCGGACGCGCTGCGTGCCGCCGTCGTGGAGGTGCTCGCCGGGTGGGCCCGGGGCGACAGTCCGTGGCCGCAACGGCCCGCCGGCGTCGTCGCGTTGGCGTCGCGGCGCCGGCCCGCCCTCATCCACAGCGTCGCCGGGCACGTCGCGGCCGTGGGCCGCCTGCCACTGCTCGGCGTGCTGGAGTCGACGGCACCGCCCGCGCCCGGCGGCGTCAACAGCGCCCAGCGGGTCCGGGCGCTGCACGACGCGTTCGCCCCGGACCCGGCGCTCACGGCCGCGGTCGCCGCCCTCGACGGGCCGGTACTACTCGTCGACGACCTGGTCGACTCCGGCTGGACCATGGCGCTCGCGGGCCGCGCGCTGCGCCGCGCCGGCGCGCCAGCGGTGCTCCCCTTCGCGCTCGCCATAACCACCTAGGTGGTCGCTGACCTCGCCAAGGGCACTCGCGTACCGGACTGTTGGCCGGATTCCGTACGCGAGGCCAATCTCCGCGACAGGTCAACCCACGGCACGTCGCGCCGCAACCCGTTGGGGCGCCACGTGATCCGGGTCCGGCGCGCAGGATTGGCGTGGTGTGGCAACGGGTATCAGCAAGTGTCCCCCCACCCCCGGGAGGACCTTCATCCAGGAGGCCAACGTGCGCGTCGGATCGGTGATCCTGGTGTTGTGGCTCATTATCGGGGTAATCGCCGCTGCTCAGCGCGGCTACTTCAAGGGCGATGACACCAACTGTGCCAAGACCAGCAACACCATAGTCACGATCGTCGCTGGTCCGCTGAACTACGTCGGGGTGAACCCGAAGGTCGACTGCAACCCGGAGGTTCCGCAGCCGTCCCAGTAGGCCCAGAGATGCATACGCATGACGGCGCCGCCGGCTCAGATGGCCGGCGGCGCCGTCTGTTCGGCATACGGTAATGACCTGATCGCGTCCGTGGATCATCCGGTCAGCGGGTCGGGCGCGCGCATCCACGTCACTACGCTGCTGCGCATGACGACGGAGGCGGCACTCCGTGGGTACCTGCTTGAGGAGGCGCTGGCCTGGCTGCTGCGACGCGGCGGGTACGAGCTGCTCCTCGACGAGAGCGACGACCCGGTCGACCTGCGGTGGTCCGGCCAGGGCCTGACGGTGCGCGGCCGGGGCGCCGACCACCCGGCCGACATGCTGGGTGAGTTGGCGTTCGTGGCGCCGCTGTCGTTGCCGGTGCGCCTGTTCGTGGAGGCGCGCTTCCGCTCCGCTGTCACCGGGCTCCCGGAGGTCCGTAACGCCCACGGCGTGGTCGCGGACGTCAACGACAGCGTCGGCTCCGCCTCGGGTACGGGTCGCGCGCACCGGCGCCACCGGTACGCGTACGCCCTGTTCTCCACGTCCGGATTCTCGTCGGGGGCGCAGCACTACGCGCTGGCGCACGAGATCTCGCTCGTCGACCTGTCCGGCCCGGCGTTCGAATGGTTACGCGCCCCCGTGCAGCGGGCCGCCGCGGCGGTAGTGGAACTCGCCTCGCACGTCAAGCAGGAGTTCCCTTCGGCGCACCCGCTGCCGCAGGCCGTGCTGCGCCATCACGTGCGGCTGGCGCTGGAGATGACCGACCGGCAGCCACCGGCCACGGGTGGCGACGCGGTGTGGGACCCGGTCGGCGAGTACGTCACGGAGATCGCGTGGCGGATGCGCCAGCGGCTGGCCCGGGGCGGCGACGACGAGCTGCTGCTCGGCTTCCCGCCGGCCCCGTTCCCGCTCGCGCTGACGGCGCGCCGGCCCGGCGGCACGGACGCGTTCGTCGCGTACGCCCGACGCAACCCGACCCATCCGGTGTGGCTGCTGCACAAGGGCGGCCGCCGGGCGGTGTCCTGGGAGGTCGTCCCGGCGGACGGCTCGGAGGCGTACCGGCTGTGCTTCAACCTGCCCGGCCACCTGGACTCCTGGCTGGCCGGCAGCGACCAGGGCCGCGCCGGCGACGACGACCCGCTGT
Organism: Luedemannella helvata; assembly: GCF_039528415.1. NCBI lineage: Bacteria > Bacillati > Actinomycetota > Actinomycetes > Micromonosporales > Micromonosporaceae > Luedemannella > Luedemannella helvata. The sequence goes on along the minus strand of NZ_BAAALS010000004.1, from coordinate 211,694 downwards.
CCAGCATGCTGATCCACCGCGTCTCGAAGCAGGGCACGGAGGTGTTCCGCCTGCAGTACTCCCCGCGCCAACGCGACCGTACGCGCCCCTAGGCGCGGGCGCGCACGGCGAGCGTCATCGGGGTCGGACCGCCGCCCTCGGCGAAGCGTTCCAGGTCTAGGCCCGCGTCGAGGAAGGCGTGCAGCAGCGCCGGCAGCGGCCAGTGCGCGGCGCCCACCTTGTCGCGGATTCCCTGGTCGGTGTAGGAGTCCTTCGTCCAGTGCACGTCGAGGTAGCCGGGCCGGATGATGAGCGCCGCGCGGTCGGTGGCGTCGGCGAACCCGCCGCAGAAGCACGGGTGCACCCCGACGTGCACGAACACGCCGCCGGGCCGCAGCACGCGGGCGACCTCGCGCAGCACGGCCGGATAGGCCGGCATGTCGGTGTGCACCATGACGGCGATGACCGCGTCGACGGACGCGTCGCGCACCGGCAGCCGGGCCGCATCCGCGCGCGCGGCCGTGAGACGGCCGGCGGAGCGCCGCAGCATGCCGGCCGACAGGTCGACGCCGACGGGGGTCCAGCCCAGCGCCCGCACCCGGTCGGCGTGCGCGCCCGTGCCGCAGCCGACCTCCAGGCAGACCCCGTCGCCGGGGCCGAGCAGCGCGTCGAGCGCCGCACCCACCCCGATCGGGTCCGCGTCGCCCTGCGCCGCGAGGAACGCGTCCTCGTACCAGTCCGCGATCTCGTCGTACGCCGCCCCGGTCGTCATGTCCCCATTGAGCCACGCGGGAACCCGCGTCGCGCGCCCGTTCGCCGCGAGCGTAGGACGACCACGCCCGGACCGGCGTCGCCGGTCCGGGCGGTGGCCTCAAAGAAGTCCGGTGGGCGGTCAGGTCTTGCGGCCGAGCCGGATCACCCGCTGCAGCATGATGAACGCGAACAGGAGCACGCCGATGAAGATCTTCGTCCACCAGGAGCTGAGGTTGCCCTGGAACGTGATGAGGGTCTGGATGATGCCGAGCACGCAGACGCCCACCATGGTGCCGAGCACGTAGCCGGAGCCGCCGGTGAGCAGCGTGCCGCCGATGACCACGGCCGCGATCGCGTCGAGTTCCAGACCGATCGCGCCGCGCCCGTAGCCGGACAGGGTGTAGAACGTCAGCAGCATGCCGCCCAGGGCCGAGCAGAAGCCGCTGATCGTGTATACGGCGATCTTCGTACGGCTGACCGGCAGGCCCATCAGCAGCGCCGACTGCTCGCTGCCGCCGACGGCGTACACGTTGCGGCCGAACTTGGTGTAGCTGAGGATCCACACCGCGATGGCGAGGACGACCAGCGCCACGACGGCGCTCACCGACAGCCGGTAGTTGCCCATCCGGAACTTGTAGTCCGCGATGGCGACCCACGTCTTGTCGTTGATCGGGATCGAGTCCGTACTGATGATGTAGCACAGCCCTCGGGCGAGGAACATGCCGGCCAGGGTCACGATGAACGGCTGGATGTCGAAGTAGTGAATCATGCAGCCCATGAGGAAGCCCAGGACCGACCCGATCGCCAGGACCACGGCCATCACCAGGTACGGCGACCAGCCCTTCTCCGTCAGCAGCGACGAGGACACCATCGTGGACAGGGCCACCACCGACCCGACCGACAGGTCGATGCCACCGGTCAGGATGACGAACGTCATGCCGACGGCGACCACGAGCAGGAACCCGTTGTCGATGAAGATGTTCAGGAACACCTGCGTGTCCGAGAACCCCCTGTACTGCAGCACGCCGACGCCGTACATGAGCCCGAACAGGGCCAGCGTCACCAGGACCGGCAACTGCTTGGTGGGCACCCAGTCCCGCCACGTGCGCCGGGATGCCGTCAACTCGGCGGTGCTCATGCCGGTACCTCGACCTTCGGCTCTTCGGAAGCGGGGGTGGCCGGCGGCGCGACTGGCCGTCTGCGGCCCCGGAAGACCTTCGCCCGGAACGCGGGCGACTGCAGCAGGCACACGATCGTCACGACGAGGGCCTTGAACAGCAGCGTGACCTCCGGCGGGATGCCGGTCGTGTAGATCGTGGTGGTCAACGTCTGGATGATCAGGGCGCCGAGCACCGTACCGGCGATGGAGAACCGGCCGCCGAGCAGCGACGTGCCGCCGATGACCACGGCCAGGATGGCGTCCAGCTCGATCCACAGGCCGGCGTCGTTGCCGTTGGCGCTGGAGACGTCCGAGCTGACCATCAGGCCGGCGATGCCCGCGCAGAAGGCGCAGAAGACGTACACCATGATCGTGATGCGGCGGGAGCGGATGCCGGCCAGCCGGCTGGCCTCCGCGTTACCGCCGACCGACTCGATGAGCATGCCCAGCGCCGTACGCCGGGTGAGCAGGACGGCGAGGAACACCACGAACAGAGCCACCAGGATCGCGAACGGCACCGTGAACAGGTAGCCCGCCCCGATCAGGTCGTACGGGTCGCTGTTGATCGTGATGATCTGACCGCCGGTGATCAGCTGGGCCAGGCCCCGGCCGGCCACCATGAGGATCAGCGTCGCGACGATCGGTTGGATGCCGATGCCGGCCACGAGCACGCCGTTCCACAGGCCGAGCAGCAACGCGAGCCCCAGGCCCAGCGCCACCGCCGTGAGTACGCCGCTGACCGCGTTCTGGTCCGGCTGCTTGCTGATGTAGTAGCACGCCAGACCCGCGACAATGGCCACCACCGAGCCGACCGACAGGTCGATGCCGCCGGTGGCGATGACGACCGTCATGCCGGTCGCCACCAGGATCAGCGGCGCGCCGTTGCGCAGGATGTCGATGAGGCTGCCGTACAGGTGGCCGTCGCGTACCTCGAGCTTGAAGAAGTCGGGAGTGAAGAACACGTTGCTCACCAGGAGCACGACCAGGGCGAGTACCGGCCAGAAGAACCGGTGCCTGATCACTGTCGTCACGCTCATTAGGCTGCCACCTCGTCGGTGTCTGAGGGACCGGCCACCAGATGGTCGGCGGGGCGGCCCGCGCCGCTGGCGATCGCGTTCATGATGCGGTCGGCGTCGACCGTGTCGTCGTTGACGAGTTCGGTGACGACGCGCCGGTCGCGCAGGACGGCGATCTTGTGACTGAGCCGCAGCACCTCCTCCAGCTCGGCGGAGATGAACAGCACCGCCATGCCGCCGTCGGAGAGCTCCACGACCAGCTTCTGGATCTCGGCCTTGGCGCCCACGTCGATGCCGCGGGTGGGCTCGTCCAGGATCAGCAGTCGCGGCTCGGTGATGAGCCACCGCGCGAGCAGCACCTTCTGCTGGTTGCCGCCGCTGAGGTTGCGCACCTGCGCCTCGGGGTTGGCCGGGCGGATCTGCAACGTCCTGATATACCGGTCGACCAGCTCGTCCTGGCGCTTGCGCGACAGCGGGCGGGTCCAGCCCCGCGCGGCCTGCAGCGCCAGGATGATGTTCTCGCGCACGGTCAGTTCGCCCACGAGGCCCTCGGTGCGGCGGTTCTCGGAGCAGAAGGCGATCGCCTTGGACATCGCGGTCATCGGACCGCGGATCGCGACGGGGGCGCCGTCGACGAGGAACTGGCCCTGGTCGGCGCGGTCCGCGCCGAAGAACAGCCGGGCGGTCTCGGTCCGACCCGAGCCCAGCAGGCCGGCCAGCCCGACGACCTCGCCCGGGTGCAGGCTCAGGTCGAACGGGGCGACGGCACCCGTGCGGGCCACCCCCTGGGCCTGGATGAACGGCTGCCCGGTCTCCACCGCCGAGATGGGTCGCTTGGGTTGCTCCTCAAGCTTCTCCAGGTCGGCCAGCTCCTTGCCGATCATGAGTGAGATCAGCTCCAGCTGCGGCAGTTCGGCCGTCGGGTACTCGCCCACGAGCCGGCCGTTGCGCAGTACGGTGATCCGGTCGCTGATCTCATAGACCTGGTCGAGGAAGTGGGTCACGAACAGCAGCGCGACGCCCTCGCTCTTCAACTGGCGCATCACCCGGAACAGCTGGGCGACCTCGTCCGCGTCGAGGCTGGAGGTCGGCTCGTCGAGGATGAGCACCTTCGCGTCGATGTCGATGGCCCGGGCGATGGCGACCAACTGCTGCACGGCCAGCGAGTACGTCGACAGCTGCCGAGTCACGTCGATGTTCAGTTCCAGGCGCTTGAGCAGCTCGGCGGCGCGCCTGTTCATCACCGACCACTGGATGCGGCCCAGCCTGCGCGGCTGGCGGCCGAGGAAGATGTTCTCCGCCACCGACAGGTTGGAGCAGAGGTTGACCTCCTGGTACACCGTGCTGACGCCGGCTTGCTGCGCCTGCGACGGAGCGTGGAAGTTGACCGGCCGGTCCTGGAGGACGACCGTACCGGCGTCGATGCCGTAGACCCCGGTCAGCACCTTGATGAGGGTCGACTTTCCGGCGCCGTTCTCGCCCATCAGGGCGTGCACCTCACCCGGGAAGAGCCGGAAGTCCACATTGTCCAGCGCCCTGACCCCCGGGAACTCCTTGCTGATGCCGGTCATGGTCAGGATCGCCGGCGGCTGGGCAGTCACTGTCGCGCCTCTCTGACGGAACAATCGGGGCCGTACCGGCCGGTCGCCCGACCGGCACGGCCCCGCCTGGATGGATCAGTACTGCCGGTTCGGCAGGGCGGCCTTGGCCTGCTCCTGCGTGAACGTGGTCTCCTCGGTGACGATGCGCGGCTCGACGGCCTCGCCGGCGTGCACCTTCTTGACCAGGTCCATCAGCTGAGGCCCGAGCAGCGGCGAGCACTCCGCAATGAAGTTGAACTTGCCGTCGGCAAGCGCCTGCATGCCGTCCTTCACCGCGTCGATGGTGATGATGATGATGTCCTTGCCGGGAACCTTGCCGGCCGCCTCGATGGCCTCGAGCGCGCCCAGGCCCATGTCGTCGTTGTGCGCGAACAGCACGTCGATGTCCTTGTGGGCCTTCAGGAAGGCCTCCATGACCTGCTTGCCGCCGGCCCGCGTGAAGTCACCGGTCTGCGACGCGATGACCTTCAGGTTCGGGGCGGCCGCGATCGCGTCGGCGAAGCCCTTCTTGCGGTCGTTGGCCGGCGCCGAGCCCGTGGTGCCCTGCAGCTCGACGATGTTGACCGGGTCCGTCTTGCCCTTGTACTGCTCGACGAGCCACTCGCCGGAGAGCTTGCCCTCCTTGACGAAGTCCGAGCCGAGGAACGTCTTGTACAGCGACGTGTCCTGCGAGTCGACCGCGCGGTCGGTCAGGATGACCGGGATGTTGGCGTCCTTGGCCTCCTTGAGCACGGTGTCCCAGCCCGACTCGACCACCGGCGAGAAGGCGATGACGTCGACCTTCTGCTGGATGAACGAGCGGATGGCCTTGATCTGGTTCTCCTGCTTCTGCTGCGCGTCGGAGAACTGCAGCTTGATGCCGGCCGCCTCGGCGGACTTCTTGATCGAATCGGTGTTGGCGGTACGCCAGCCACTCTCGGCACCGACCTGGGAGAAGCCCAGGACGATCTGGCCGTCGTCCGCGCCGCCGCCGCCGCTGCCGCCTTCGCCGTCGCCGCAGGCGGCCAAGCCGGTCGCCAGCAGGCCGATGGCCAAGATCGACGCTACCTTTCTGTACACTCTGCCCACTCTCCTCATGCCGATGGGTTCTGCTGCTGTGTCGGGTGCAGGGGGTTGTACTGGTGATACGTGGTGGTGCGGGTCAAGCCCGCGCCGGTTCACCGGGCCGTCCGACCGTCTCCGTGCCGGGAGGCGGTCGGACCGCCGGCGACATCTGTGATCGCCCTTGTGAGGGCGACTATGTGAGCGTTCTCATTGCGCTAGGCGACCGCACGGGCCGAGCTGTCGCGCACCTTCAGCTGGGGGGTCAGGTGGATCTGCCGGTGCGGTCTCGCCCCGGTGGTGATCTGCTCCATGAGCAGCGCCAACGAGCGGCGGCCCACCTCGGCGAAGTCCTGTTGGACGGTGGTCAGTGGCGGGATCAGGTACGGGCCCTCGGGCACGTCGTCGAAGCCGACGACGCTCACGTCCGCGGGCACCCGACGGCCCACCTCGTGCAGCGCGCGCAGCGCGCCGAGGGCCATCTGGTCGTTGGCGCAGAAGACGGCGGTGACCGAGGGGTCAGTCGCCAGCCGCTGCGCGGCGAGGTAGCCGGAGCGCGCGCTCCAGTCCCCCACCAGTACGGGCGGCGCCGGTGCGGCGTACGCCGTGAGGGCCTCCCGCCAGCCGGTGGTCCGCTCGCGGGCCTCGGGCCAACCGGGCGGCCCCGAGATGTGGTACACCGTCCGGTGCCCGAGGCTGAGCAGGTGCCGGGTGGCCAACGCGGCGCCCACCACGTTGTCCACGCCGACCATGGGCACGTCCGCGCCGCCGCCGACGCCGACCCCGACCAGCGCGATGCCGGGCGGTACGGCCGACAGCGCCACGACCGCGGAGTCCTTGGGGACGATCGCGACGATGCCCTCGACCGACTGCAGGCGCAGCTGGCCGATCGCGTCGAGCACGGCGCGGCGGCTGAGCGTGCGGATGCTCGCGATGCTGACGAAATAGCCGGCGTCGCGGGCCGCCTGCTCGATGCCGTAGACCATGGACGCCGGACCGAACAGGGTGGTGTCGAAGGTGACCAGGCCCAGGGTCTTTGAACGCCGGGTGACCAGTGCGCGAGCGGCCGAGTTCGGCTGGTAGTCGAGCTGACGCATCGCGTCGAGAACGCGGGCCCGGGTCTCCGGGCTCACCTTCGCCTGGTCGTTGAGCACGCGCGAGACCGTCTGGTGTGACACCCCCGCGAGCTTCGCGACGTCCATCATGGTCGCCATCCGCTCCGGAACCGCCGGGCTGACCGGCGCCTCGACCGGCTCATGGCGCACATCGTCGCTCATCGCCGAGTCCCTCGGCGAGGAGCGTTCAGTGCGTGCGTCATGGCCGGATCCATCCCGTTAACTCGTGTTGCCGGAACGTTGCAGGGCATAGTGTTAACGCTCACATCCCGTCGCGTCAAGGGTGGAACTTGCCCGCCTGAAAGCCGCCTCGAAAGTCCCGGCTCCGGCGCCCAACCGGGGCCGCGCGCCTTGCGAAATCGCCGCGATCAACCGCCGTGACTTGGGAAAACGTGAACCTGCGCCGCCCGGAGCGGGGCACCATTCATAGCCATCCGTCGATCACATCAACACATCATGATACCTAAATGTCCATATTTGCCGGATCGAGGGCTTGGGAAACAAATCGGTAACGCGAAGGGCCCGGCACGTACGGGCTACGTGCCGGCCCGCCTCACGACGGCGAGGCCATCGCTGCCGGTCCTGCCTGCCCGTACGCGGGCGGCGACCCGCGCACGGGCACGTCCGGGTCCGCGACGACCGTCCACGCGGACACCACCGTGGGCGCGCGGAAAGCGGTAGTCCCGGCGCGGGTGGGTGGCCGATCCGCTCGCGGCGGGCGCGGGTGGATGGCTCCTCTCGGCGAGGCGGTCAGTCGGGCGGCGCGACCGTGCTCGCCCGCACGACGAGCTCCGGCGTGATGAGGGTGGGCGTGACCGCGCCGGCCGGCGCGGCGCCGGAGTCGCGCGCCTCGACCTGGGCCAGCAGCACGTCCAGGCTGCGCCGGCCGAGCCCCACGAAGTCCTGGCGGACGGTGGTGAGCGGAGGCAGGTAGAACTCGGCTTCGGGTACGTCGTCGAAGCCCACGACGCTCACGTCGTGGGGCACGCGCCGGCCGGTCTCGTGCAGCGCCCGCGCGAAGCCGAGCGCCATCTGGTCGTTGGCGCAGAACGCCGCCGTCATGTCGGGGTCGCGCGCCAGGAGACGGCCCAGCTCGTACCCCGACCGGGCCGACCAGTCCCCCGCCAGCACCGGGCCGACGGGAAGGCCGGCGTCGGTCAGCACGTCACGCCAGCCCGCCACGCGGTCCTGCGCCTCCGGCCAGTCGACCGGCCCGGACAGGTGGCGGATCTCCTTGTGCCCCAGAGCGACCAGGTGCCGCGTGGCGAGCAGGGCGCCGGTGTGGTTGTCCGTGGCGACACTCGGCACGATGCCGCCGCCGGGCCGGGTGGCGGCCGCCGCGCCGAGACCCACGACGACGATCGGCAGGCCCGCCGGCAGTTCGGCGAGCGCCTCGCCCGCCGCCGGCATGTGCGCGGTCGCGACGATGCCCTCCACGCTCTGCTCCCGCAGCCGGTCCACCGCGTCGAGCACGGCGCGGCGGTCCAGCGAGCGGACGCTGGCGATGGTCAGGAAGTAGCCGGCCTCGCGCGCCGCCTGCTCCACCTGGTAGACCATCGAGGCCGGGCCGAACAGCGTGGACTCGAAGCTGATCAGGCCCAGGGTGCGCGACCGGCGGGTGACGAGCGTCCGGGCCGCCGAGTTGCGCCGATAGTCGAGCTGGCGCATCGCCTCGAGCACGCGCTCGCGGGTCTCGGGGCGCACATTCGCCTGGTTGTTGAGCACCCGCGAGACAGTCTGATGCGACACGCCCGCCAGCCGGGCGACATCCATCATCACGGAGTCGCGCCGCCCCCCGGCGTCCCTGCGTAGCGTCGGGCTCACCCGGCCATCACCCACCTTCCGACACGTCCGCCACACATTGTGACGGAGCGTCCGCGAGGGTGTGCCGGTGGCACGGGTGGTACGCATCGAAACGATTGTTAGTGCTCACAACTAACTGGGCCAATACATTGACCGCAGTGACGTCACTGTCGGTCACGCAGCCGGCCCGCCGCCCGGGCCAGGTCCCGGCCCAGCGCCCGCTCGTCCGCGGTGACCAGCCCGCCCTCGCGCACCACGGCGTCACCGCCCACCAGCAGCAGCGCCAACGGCGGCAGCACCCCGAACACCAGCGCCGTGACCGGGTCGGCGATCCCCGCGTGGCCCAGGCCGCCCAGCCGCCAGACCGCGACGTCGGCGAGCTTGCCGACCTCCAGCGAGCCCAGCTCCGCCGCCCGGCCCAGGCAGCGGGCCCCGCCGACCGTGGCCAGCGACAGTGCCGCCCGGGCGTCCAGCGCGGCCGGGCCACCGCGCAGGCGGGCGGCGTACAGGGCCTGGCGCAGCTCGTCGCCGAGCCGACCGGCCTCCTGGGACGCGGGCCCGTCCACGCCCAGCCCGACCGGGGCGCCGGCATCCAGCAGGTCGCGCACGGGCGCGGTACCGGCGCCCAGGCGCGCGTTGGAGCTCGGGCAGTGCGCCACGCCCGTGCCGGTCTCCCCCAGCCTCGCCACGGCCGCCCGATCGAGGTGCACGCCGTGGGCCAGCCAGACGTCATCGCCCAGCCAGCCCAGCCGCTCGGCGTACTCGACCGGGTGGCAGCCGTGGTGCTCGCGGCAGAACTCCTCCTCGTCGACCGTCTCCGCGAGGTGGGTGTGCAGGCGCACGCCGGCGTGCCGGGCGAGCGCCGCGGACTCGCGCATGAGCGCCGTCGTGACCGAGAACGGCGAGCAGGGCGCCACCGCGACCTTGATCATCGCCTCGGCCGCCGGGTCGTGGAAGCGCTCGATCGCGTCGGCCGTGCCGGCGAGCGCGCCGTCCGTGGTCTCGACCAGGCTGTCCGGCGGCAGGCCGCCCGCGGAGACGCCGAGGTCCATCGAGCCCCGGCAGACGTGCAGGCGTACGCCCACCGACCGGGCGGCGTCGACCTGGGCCTCGACGAGGTCGCCAGCCCCGCGCGGGAACACGTAGTGATGGTCGCTGCTCATCGTGCAGCCGGACAGGGCCAGCCAGCCGAGGCCGGCCGCCGTGGTGGCCCGGGTCAGGTCCGCGTCGATGCCTTCCCAGACGGGATAGAGCGTGGTCAGCCAGCCGAACAGGTTCGACTCCGTGGCGTATCCGCGCGTGGCCCACTGGTACAGGTGGTGATGGGTGTTGATGAGGCCCGGCGTGACGAGGCAGCCGGACGCGTCCACCCGCTCGACCTCGCGCCCGTCCCCGGCGACGGGCGCCGGGCCCGCCCCCACGGCCACGATCCGGCCGCCGTCGACGACGACGTGGCCGTCGGCGTACTCCGTCCCGGCGCCGTCCACGGTCGCCACCGCGCCGCCCTCGATCACGGTGATCATCCGCTTCACCACCAGGCCAGTCCGGCCGCCGGCGCGTCGTCGCGCAGCACGGTCCCCTCGATCAGACCGTACGGGCGGTCGGCCGCGTAGAAGACCTCGTTGGGGTTGTCCAGGCCGAACGGGGTCAGGTCCACCGCGAAGTGATGCCGGTTGGGCATGCTCATGCGCACCTCCACGACATCGGGCCGCTCGGTGAGCACCCGCTCCCCCATCGCGTAGAGGGTCTGCTGCAGCGAGCGGCTGTAGGTCTCGACGAATCCGCTGACCAGCGCCGAACGCACCGCCGCGTAGGAGGCGTCCCAGTCGCCGTCGGCCGAGGCGTGGCGCCACCGCGCGGTCACGGCCGTGGCGAGGATCCGGTCGGTCGCGGGCGCCAGCGTCGTGTACCCGTCCTGGCGGTAGCCGACGAACTCCGAGCCGGTGGAGTTGAGCAGCACCAGGTCGGTCACGCCGCTGACGACCGTGGCCCCGGACCGGTCGCAGGTGACCGTGGCCGTGCGGACCTCGGCGCCGTCGCGCTGGAACGAGTGCGGGCCCAGCCGGGTCCAGGAGTAGCTCTCCAGCCGGACGCGGACGGCGTGGATGGGCTCCTGGCTGGCCACGAAGTGCCGGGCCAGCAGCAGGCCGAACGCCTCGACGGAGGTGACCCCGTGCCGGCGCGCGAACGCGTACACGGTGTTCTTCTGCGTGTCCGTGGGCAGCACGTGCCCGTTGTCGCCGGACAGGTGCGCGTCGACGAGGTCCCCGGCGAGCGAGACGCTGACGTTGAGGTCGGTCAGGGTATGCGTGCCGCCGTCGCGGGTGACGCGGACCAGCCGCGTCTCCGCCTTGCCGTACTGGTTCGCGCCCAGCACGATGCCCATCGATCAGCTCCCTCGGTAGGTGGTGTAGCCGTACGGGCTGAGCAGCAGGGGCACGTGCAGGCGCGCGGCCGGGTCGGTGACCTCGAAGACGATCACGATCTCCGGGAAGAAGGCGTCCGGGCCGAGATGGGCGGCGGCGTCGAAGATCAACCGATGCCGGCCGGGCGACGGGGCGTCCCCGGCCAGCCGCAGCCGCCCGTCGGCGTCGGTGACCCCCGTGCCCGCCGGTTCCCAGCCGGTCCCGGCGAGCCGCTCCAGCCGCACGCCCACCCCCGGCGCCGGCACCCCCCGGGTGGTGTCCAGAACATGCGTGGAAATGCTCATCCGACCAGCCTCTCCAGCCGGAGCCGGACGATCCTGGCAAGCTCCGCGCGGACCACCCGGCGCTCCGTCTGCTCATCATTGCCCAGCCGGGCCCGCGCCGCCGCGAGCATCTCCGCCGGCGTCCTGCCGGAGGCGAAGATCAGAAACACGTGCCCGAACCGCTCCTCGTAGGCCACGTTCGCCTCGTGCAGCGCGGCCGCCTCCGGCGCCTCGGCCGCGTCCCCCTGCTCACGGCGCGACCAGGCCGCCTCCCGCGACCCGCCGGCCGCCCGCTCGCCGATGCGCGGATGGGCGGCCAGGGCCTGCGCGACCTGATCCCACGAGAGGTCCGCCAGCGCCTCCAGGCCGAGGGCGGTCAGGCTCCCCACACTCGGGTACGGGCGCCCGAGCGCGACCCGCGCGGCCCACTCCGGCACGGCGCAGCACGCCAGCAGCTCCTCCTCAGCCTGCTCGCGCACCAGGTCGTTGAACCTGGCCAGGGCCGGATCAAGCATGATCACCTCCGGACATGACGCGGCGATCGTACGACCATGATGTTTCTGTTCTGGTCGTATTCTGTCCACCATCCGCCGTCCCGTGGCGTGGACGCCCGGCCGCTGCCCGGACCGCTGAAAACGGGCTGTGAGCTAGGCTCGCAGTGATCGGCGCCGGGATGGGCGCCGCTAATTGCGAATGGGTTCGAGCACATGCGCGCGCTGCTGTTGGAGGGCATCCACCCGGACGCCGTCTCCCGACTCAAGGCCGACTCGTACGACGTGGAGGTGCTCGGCCGGGCCCTCGACGAGCAGGAGCTGATCGACCGCATCGCGGGCGTGTCCCTGCTCGGTGTCCGGTCCAAGTCGCAGGTGACCGCCAAGGTGCTCGACGCGGCCACCGACCTCGTGGCCGTCGGCGCGTTCTGCATCGGCACCGACCAGATCGACCTGCCCCACGCCAGCGCCAACGGCGTCGCCGTGTTCAACGCCCCCTTCTCCAACACCCGCAGCGTGGTCGAGCTGGCTCTCGCGGAGATCATCGCGCTGACGCGGCGGCTCACGGAGAAGAACGCCGGCATGCACAACGGCGTGTGGGACAAGGCCGCCGAGGGCAGCCACGAGGTGCGCGGCCGCAGCCTCGGCATCGTCGGCTACGGCAACATCGGCACCCAGCTGTCGGTGCTCGCCGAGAACCTCGGCATGTCGGTGTACTTCTTCGACACGGCCGACCGCCTGGCGCTCGGCAACGCGCGCCGCTGCGCCTCCCTCGACGAGCTGCTGGCGGTCTCCGACGTGGTCACCCTGCACGTGGACGGCCGGCCCAGCAACAGCAGCTTCTTCGGCGCCGAGCAGTTCGCCCGGATGAAGCCCGGCAGCATCTTCCTCAACCTGTCGCGCGGCTTCGTCATCGACCACGCGGCGCTGCGGGCCAGCCTGGAGTCCGGGCACCTGGCCGGCGCGGCGGTCGACGTGTTCCCGGCCGAGCCCAAGGGCCGCGGCGACGAGTTCGTCTCCGAGCTGCGCGGCCTGCCCAACGTCATCCTCACCCCGCACATCGGCGGCTCAACCGAGGAGGCCCAGGCCGACATCGGCTCGTTCGTGGCCAACAAGCTCGCCCAGTACGCCAGCGACGGCACGAGCACCCTGTCGGTGAACCTGCCGGCCGTGGCCCTGCCGCAGCCGCCCGACACGCACCGGCTCGTCCACCTGCACCGCAACACGCCCGGCGTGCTCGCGCAGGTCAACGGCATCCTGGCCGAGCACGGCGTGAACGTCGAGGGCCAGCTGCTGGCCACGAAGGGCGAGCTGGGATACGTGCTCACGGACATCGGGGTCAACTACTCCGACGAGGTGCTCGCCCAGCTGCGCGCGATGAGCCAGACCGTGCGCCTGCGGGTACTTTCGTGAGCGCTCTCGAGGACGCCCTGCGCGGCGTCGTGGGCGACGCGCATGTGCTCACCGACGACGACCTGAAGGCGTCGTACGAGACGGACTGGACCCGGAGGTTCCACGGCACCGCCCGGTGCGTCGTGCGCCCGGCCGACACGGCCCAGGTCGCCGCGGTCCTGCGGGCCTGCGCCGGGGCGGGCGTGGCGGTCACCGTGCAGGGCGGCAACACCGGACTGGTCGGCGGCGGCGTCCCGGCCGGCGGCGAGGTGCTGCTGAGCCTCAGCCGGCTGACCGCGCTGGAGCCGGTCGACACGCTGGCCGCGCAGGTCACGGTCGGCGCCGGGGTCACCCTGGAGGCACTGCAGAACCACGCCCGCGCGGCCGGGCTCGACTTCGGCGTCGACCTGGCCGCCCGTTCGCAGGCGAGCGTCGGCGGCCTCGTGGCCACGAACGCCGGCGGCATCCGGGTGGTCCGCTACGGCAGCACGCGCGCCCAGGTCGTGGGCGTCGAGGCGGTGCTCGCCGACGGTACGGTCCTCAGCCGGCTCGATCCGCCGGCCAAGGACAACACCGGGTACGACCTGACCCAGCTGCTCTGCGGCAGCGAGGGCACCCTCGCCGTGATCACTCGGGTGCGGGTGCGGCTCGTGCCGCCGGCCGGCGAGGCCGCCGTCGCGCTCGTCGGGGTCGACGGCACCGAGGGGGCGCTGCGGCTGCTCGCCGACGCGCGGGCGAAGCTGACCACCCTGGCCGCCGCTGAGCTGTGCTACGCCGAGGGCGTGTCGCTGGTGCGCTCGGTGGGCCGCCTGCCCGCCCCGTTGTCGGAGGACTTCCCGGCGTACGTGGTGATCGAGTGCACGGGGCGCACCGACCCGACGGACGAGCTGGTCGAGATGCTCGGCGAGTGCGAAGCCGTGGGTGACGCCGCCGTGGCCTCGGACGCCGCCGGCCGGGCGAAGCTGTGGGCCTACCGCGAGACGCACACGGAGGCGATCAGCGCCACGGGGGTGCCCGTGAAGCTCGACATCTGCGTGCCGCTGGACCGGCTGACCGCCCTGGTCGACGAGCTGCCCGGCGTGATCGCCGCCGTGGCGCCGGACGCGCGCACGATCCTGTTCGGCCACCTCAACGAGGGCAACCTGCACGTCAACGTCCTCGGCGCCGAGGCCGTGGGCGAGAAGGTCACCGACGAGGTGCTGCGCCTGGTCGCCGCGCACCGGGGCAGCATCAGCTCCGAGCACGGCGTCGGCCGGGCCAAGACCCCGTGGCTCGACCTGTCGCGCTCCACCGAGGAGATCGAGGCGATGCGCCGGGTCAAGGCCGCCTTCGACCCCGAGGGCCGGCTCAACCCGGGAGTGCTGCTGCCGGCACGGTGACGGCCAGCCGCGTCAGCTCGCGGATCGCCCGGTTGGCGAGGATCAGCGGGATGATGCCGAAGAGGCCGAACGAGATGTCGATGAGCTGCCACCACCACGGGATGCCCCGGATCGGACCGGCGATCAGGGCCAGCGGGACGATCGCCACGCAGGCGATCATCCCGAAGTGGACCACCCAGACGTTGCGTACGGGGTCGCGCAGCGGGCCCCAGAACGCCACGGCGATGACCAGGTGCGCGAAGGCAAGCCAGTCCGTGCCGTAGGCGAGGAACGGCGGCGCGTCGACCAGCGCGGCGTGCACCTGGTCGATCCAGACGACGAGCGGGGCGGGCGCCCCGTCGACGGCGTGCAGCGCGCGGGCGAGCACGCCGGCCTCCCACGCGAGCGGGAACGCCGTCACTCCACTGACGACAAGACCGACGACGAAGACGATGAGCCAGAACCGGACGCGAGCGTGAGCGGACACGTGCGCAGGCTATGCGGCGGACCGCCGCGTGGCCCAGGCGCACATGTGATCTGCACACGATCTCTACCGGTCGGCGAAGAACCGCAGCGGATGCTCGCGCAGGTGCCGCATGACGACCGGACCGCGGACGGTGACGAGCGCCGCGACCGCCACGGCCCAGACCGCCACGAGCACCACGACGGTCGGCGCGCTGACCACCCGGTGCAGCAGCGCCAGGCACACCGTGGCGACGACGACGAGGGTGCGCAGCAGCCGCGCGTACCAGCGGCGCTCGACGCCCAGCGTGAACCCGCGCGTGCCGACCATGTAAGCGGCCAGGCCCGCGCTGACGAACCAGGTCGCGGCGGTGGGCGGGGCGTCGTGCAGGGACAGGTTCACCCCGGCCGCGATGAGTAGCAACCCGAAGGCGGGCGGCACGTGGCCGCCGGCGTAGATGCCGTACGCCATGGCCGGGTTGCCGCCGGAGGCGCGCAGGACGAACTCGTTGATGCCGGCCGACGAGTCGAAGTAGATCCACCACAGGGCACCGGCGAGGACGAGGCCGGCCAGGAACCCCACCCGCAGGCCCGCCTCGTGGCCGTGGGCGTCGACGGCCGCCGAGGCCACCGAGATCACGATCTCGCCCAATAAGATGATCATAAAGAGGTTGAACCGCTCGGCCAGGTGCGGGGCGTTGACCGCGAGTCCCGGCTCCGCGGGCGGCGCCAGGAGCTCCCGCCGGTCGGGGCGGCGCCGGCGGCCCGTCCGATCGCCGGACCGCCGGCGCTGGCGCGCCTGCGCCAGCAGCAGGAAGCCCGCCTCCTGGGCGAGCGCGACACCCCACAGGACGTAGTTCACCGGCGCCGGCACCACGGCGGACACCGCGAAGATGGCCGCCGAAACGGCGTAGCCGAGACCGGCGGCCCGGCCCGCCCCGTGCCCCTGCCCGGAGGTCGCCGGGAACGCCACCGCGAGCACCACGCGCGCCCCTGCGAGCGCCAACGCCAGGCCACCGAGGTGGACGTCGCTGACGACGTGGGCCTGCGTTGCCGCGATCGCGCACGGGATCGTGCCGGCGAGCATGAACAGCCGCTGCGCCGCGCTGTCCTCGCCGTACCGGTTGTAGAGGATCACGTAGCCGATCCACGTCCACCACAGCGTCACGAACAGCCCCAGCGCCGCCACCACGCCGCGGCCGTCCGGGTGTTCCACCATGACGTGCGCGACCTGGCTGACGGCGAACACGAAGACCAGATCGAAGTACAGCTCGATCCAGGAGACGCGCCTGCCGGCCTCCCCCGGCGCCGCCACGGTGTCCGTCATGTCCAGATTTGATCACACGGACAGGTGACCGGCGAGCAATCGCGCCACGGCGAACGCCTGCCCGCCCGGCGCGCCGCCGTCCTCGACCGTCCACACCTCCGACAGGACCGCCTTGACGAAGCCCCACGCCACCACCCGGTCCGCGCTCAACCCCAGGCCGTGGGCGAGGGCCTCGACCCTGGGGAGTACGAGCGGCAGCAGGCGGGCGTCCGGGCGGGTGGGATCGGGGTTGTAGAGCAGGGCGCCCGCCTCGTACCCGGGGTCGCCGACGAGGCCGTGCGGGTCGATGGCGAGCCACCGCTCGCGGGTGGCCCGCAGCACGTTGTCGTGGTGCAGGTCGCCGTGCAGCAGCACGCCGGCCGGCGCGGTGGCGAGCAGCCCGGCGAACACCTCGGCCGCCTTGCCGACGAGACCGCGGGGCAGCGGCCCGTCGTCCGGAAAGGACCGCAGGTATCCGTCGAACGCGCGGCCCAGCCGCGCCAGGCCCGGCAGCCCGTGGCCGGGCGGCGGCGGACGGTGCAGCCGGCGGGCGACGTCGGCGACCGCGGCCGTGGCCTCGTCGTCGGCCGCCGGCACGAGGGCGCGCAGCGGCGTGCCGGGGTCGGCCCGCTCCAGCAGCAGCGCGCCCCGCGCCGGGTCGTGCGCGAGGAGGGCGACCGCCCCGCACCCGCCGTACGCGGTCAGCGCGGCGGCCTCCGTCGCCAGCTGCGGCGAGCCGGGCACGCCCAGCTTGAGCACGACCGGCGCGCCGTCGGCGCGGGTGGCCGGGGCGACCCAGTGGTAGGTGAGGTCGTACGGGTCGGCGAGAGTCAGCCGCCAGTCGGCCGCGACCGCCGCGACGACGCCCGGCAGATCGGCCAGCCACCGCCGGCCCGCATCGCCCCACGCGCCGGCGACGTTGCGGGCGAGGACGGCCGGGACGGTCAGGCGGTGCACGGCTCCACGTCCGGCGTCTGCGCCTGCGACGCCGGGCCGGTCGGCGGCGGGAAGGTGGCCCGCAGCGTGAACGCCGCCGGCGTGGGCCCGTCCGCCCGCAACGCGCGCAGCTTGCGCTCGCCCTCCGCGACGTCGGGCAGGTGGCCGGCCGGCACCCACCACAGCACGGTCGTCGCGTCCGCGAGCCTGGCGAACCACTCGCGGCGGCGCGCCAGCACCGCGCGGTGCTCGGCACTGTACACATAGGACGTGAGCGCCCCGACGGAGGTCCAGACGGACATGTTCACGATGAGCCAGTCGTCGTCGAAGACGCACACGGCGCCGGCCGGCTCGTCCAGGCGCCAGACGTAGCCGGGCGAGGCCTCCGCCGCCGCGTTGACCGCGTCGAGGTTGGCGACGAAGTCGGCGAGCAGCGGATCGTCGAGCGGCGCCAGCAGTCGCGCGATGTTGATCTGTGCGAGGTGGTACGACACGTCGGACACCTGCCGACCCTAACCCGCGTCCTCCGGGTCGGTCGCGAGGAATTCCAACCGGTTGCCGACCGGGTCGGCCACGTAGCAACGACGGTAGCCGGGAAAGTTGGCGTCCCACTCGACCGCCACGCCCGCCCCGGTCAGCCGCTGCACCAACGCGTCGAGGTCGGCGACGAGGATGCCCGGGTGCGCCTTGCGGGCCGGACGGAAGTCGGTCTCCACCCCGAGGTGCAGTTCCAGCGAGCCGCCGCGCACCCACAGGCCACCCCGCGCCGCCAGTACCGGCGGCTTGGGCACCTCCACCAGTTCGAGTACTCCCACGTAGAAGGCGCGGCAGGCGTCCTCGGCGCCCGCCGGGATGGCGAGCTGGACGTGGTGCAACGCGTACACCGGTGACGTGCTCCCGATCATGGACTCAATGATCGCACGCGGGGACGGCTACCGTGGTCGGCATGGCGAGCGGGGAGCGGGCGGCGCTGGGCGCCTTCGCGGCGGTGCTGGCGGCCACGTGGTGGCGCCCGCCGCACCCGGCCGAACAGGCGTTGCACCACAGCCTCACCGTGCTGGCGCTGGTCGCGCTGTGGTGGGCACGTCGGCGCCTGCGGCTGCCGCCCGGCTCGCTCGTTCTCGCCCTCGTCTTTCTCGCGCTGCACTCGGTGGCCGCCCGCTGGCTGTACTCGGAGGTCCCCTACGACGAGTGGACCCGGACCCTGTTCGGCTGGTCGCTCAACGAGAGCCTGGGCTGGCGCCGCAACAACTTCGACCGGCTGGTGCACGTGGCCTACGGGGCGTGCCTGGCGCCCGTGCTGATCCGCTGGTTGGTCGACGCGCGCGGTTGGCCCCCGGTGCGCGCGGCGGTGGCGGCCGTCGAGCTCGTCCTGTCCACCAGCGCCCTGTACGAGCTGCTCGAATGGGGCGTGGCCATGACCCTGTCGCCCGCCACCGCCGAGGCGTACAACGGGCAACAGGGCGACGCCTGGGATCCGCACAAGGACATGCTGTGCGCGCTCGCCGGCGCGATCCTCGCCGCCTGCGCGGTCCTGGCCGGGCGAGCCGCCCGGCCCGTCCACGACGGTCAGCCGGCCGGGTTGCGGCAGACGCGGATCCACCGGTAGCCGAAGCCGCCCAACTCCAGGTTGGACAGGTCCAGCTTCTCCTCGTAGGGCTGGTCACCGAACACCTGGTTGGGGTTGTCGGCCTCGCCCTCCAGGCGGCTCATGTCCACCCGCACCGGCTCCTCGTCGAGGTTGTGCAGGAAGAGCATCGTGCCCGTGGGACCGTCCGCGCGGTGGGCCAGCACGGCCGGCGGCAGGGACGCGTCGTCGATGGCCGCGCACTGGCCGGCGCCCACCTCCGGGCTCTCCCGCAGGGTGCGGATCATCCGTTCGAACCAGCTCAGCAGCGAGGACGGGTCGTGACGCTGGGCGGTCACGTTCACCGTCGGGTACCCGTACGGGCCCTTGGCGATCGCGGGCCGCACCGGCTCCGCGGCGCTGAACCCCCCGTTGGCGGCGTCCGACCACTGCATCGGGGTGCGGATCGCGTTGCGGCCGGGCAGCGACAGGTCGTCGCCCATGCCGATCTCCTCGCCGTAGCGCAGCACCGGAGTTCCGCGCATGCTGAACTGCAGCGAGTACGCGAGCTCCAACCGGTGGCGGTCGCCGCCCAGCATGGGGGCGAGGCGACGGCGGATGCCCCGGTCGTAGAGGTGCATGTCCGGGTCCGGTCCGAACTCGGCGAAGACCTCCTGGCGCTGCTCGGCGGTGAGCCGGGACAGGTCGATCTCGTCGTGGTTGCGCAGGAACGTCGCCCACTGCCCGCCCTCGGGCAGCGTCGGCGACTCGCCCAGGGCCAGGATGAGCGGCTCGGCCCGGCGGCGGGCCAGGGCCAGCACCATCGAGTCGTTGAGCAGGAAGTCGAACAGCATGTTGATCCGGTTGCCGGAGCCGCCGGAGTCGCCGAAGTACTGCACGATCTCGTCGACGGCCACGTTGGCCTCGGCGAGCAGCACCGCGTCCCCGCGCCGCCAGGAGGCGTGCGCGCGCAGTTCGGTGAGGAACTCGAAGTCCTTGGCCGGGTTCGCGTTGCCCGGTTCGGTCTCCTCGATGATGAACGGCGCCGCGTCCATCCGGAAGCCGGCCACGCCCAGCTGCAGCCAGAACGCCATGATGCGCTTGATCTCGGCGCGCACGGCCGGGTTGGTGACGTTCAGGTCGGGCTGGAACTTGTAGAACCGGTGGTAGTACCAGGCCTTGGCCTTGCGGTGGTAGGTCCAGGTCTCGTCCTGTTCGCCCGGGAACACCATCCCCTGCCGGCGGTCTGCGGGCTCGCTGTCGGCCCAGATGAACCAGTCGCGATAGGGGGAGTCGGGCGAGGAGATCGCGTCCTGGAACCACGGGTGCTCGTCCGAGGTGTGGTTCACGACCAGGTCGATGATGACTTTGATGCCCCGGTTGCTGGCCTCGTGCAGCAGCTCGGCGAAGTCACCCAGCGTCCCCAGGCGCGGGTCCACGCCGTAGAAGTCGGCCACGTCGTACCCGCCGTCGCGGCGCGGCGACGGGTGGATCGGCGCCAGCCACAGGCAGGTGACGCCCAGGCGGTACAGGTAGTCCAGCCGGCCGATCAGACCCCGGAAGTCGCCGACGCCGTCCTCGTTCGAGTCCGCGTACGTCTCCACGTCGACGCTGTAGATGACCGCGTTGTCGTACCAGTGCTGGCCCACGCTGCTCCTCCATTCGCTGATCGTTGTGTCATGCCCCGGGCGGCACGGTCGGCAAACGTGTCGGTGGCTCGCTTTAGGCTGATGTTCATGGGGGACGTGACCCGTGCGCGGGTGCTCGGTTTCCGGTCCGCGCGCAACAGCTCGACCGTGAGAGGACCGGCATCGCCGACGCGGCCGTGCTCGACCTCGGGGCGCAGGACACCGGGCCCGACGGCGGCCTGTGGGCGCTGGCGGTGCGCGGCGTGGACGTGACCGCGCTGCCCGACGACGCGCTCGCCGACCTCTGGACCGTTCGCGGCGCGCCGCATCTCTACCGCCGCGCTGACCTGGCGCAGGTGGCGGCCGCCGTGGCGCCGTTCTCCGACGCCGACGCGGGCAAGCGCGTCTACGACGCCAGCAAGCCGCTCAGGGCGGCCGGCATCGGCAACCTCGAGGCACTCGACGCGGTCGCCGCCGCCATGCGGAAGATCGTGGCCAGGCCCACGGTCAAGGGCGAGATCTCCGCCCGGCTCACGGCCGCGATGCCCGAGCCGTACCTGCGCCGGTGCCGCCCGTGCGACGCGGTCCATCTGTACGAGATGCCGTTCCGGCTGGCCGCCGTGCGGGCGGGCCTCGAACTGGAGCACGGCACCTCGCCGCCGGTGCTGCGCCGCATCCCCGGGTTCAGGGCCGCCGCGCGGGTCGACAAGCGGTTCGACGTCATCCGGGCGTACCTGCGGCTGCTCGGGCCGGCCACCCCGCAGCACGTCGCGGGCTACCTCGACGCGCCCGTCGGCGACGTCAAGCAGCGCTGGCCGGACGGCGGCATCGGCGGCGTCTGGCGCCCCCGGGCGTCGGGCGGCAAGCTGACCCTCGCCGTCGACCTGTGGGCGAAGGTGCCCCGCCAGGCGGTCACCGATCAGGCCGAACGCCTGGCCGCCTTCCGCAACATGCGCCTGGCGGACGTGACGTTCAGTTCGTAGCGCTTGTCAGACCGTCATCGGCGACGACGTGCGAGTTCAGCCGGTTTGATGATCCGTACGCGGGCCGGCCGGGGCAGGATGTGCCACGTGGACCGCACCCCTGTCGCCCGCACCGTCGCGGGCCTCGTCACCCTCGCCGCCCTCATCGCGCTCGTCGCGCTCAGCCTCTGGACGGTCGCGCCGCCACCGCCCGCCGGCACGGCCGCGCCGGCCGACGCGTTCAGCGCCGCCCGGGCGTTCGCCCACGTGCAGCGGATGAGCCAGCGGGTCCACGTCGCCGGCAGCCCGGCCGCCGACGAGGTGCGCCGGTACGCCGAGGCCACCATGCGCGGGTACGGGCTGCGGGTGTCCGTGCAGGACACGGTCGGCGCGAGCGACGAGCTCGGCCACGGGTACGCGATGGCCCGGGTACGCAACGTGGTCGCCGTGCTGCCCGGCACCGATCCGACCGGCACGGTGTTCGCGGTCGCGCACTACGACTCGGTGCAGGTGTCCCATGGCGCCAACGACGACGGTGCCGGGGTGTCCACGCTCCTGGAGGCCGCGCGGGCGCTGACCACCGGACCGGCGCCGCGCAACGACATCGTCTTCGTGCTCACCGACGCCGAAGAGGCCTGCCTGTGCGGCGCCGAGGCGTTCGTGAGCCAGCATCCGCTGGCCGCCAGGGGTGGCGTGGCGCTCAACTTCGAGGCGCGCGGGTCCGGCGGCCCGGCGATCATGTTCGAGACCGGCGCGGGCAACGCCGGCGTGGTCGGCGTGTACGGCGCCAGCGTGCCGTACCCGGTCGCGACGAGCTTCGCGGTCGAGGTGTACCGGATCCTGCCGAACGACACCGACTTCACGCCGTTCCGCGAGGCCGGCCGCTTCACCGGCCTGAACACCGCCTACATCGACGGGTCGGCCGTCTACCACTCGCCCGAGGACCGGCCGGAGTACATGAGCCGGGCCAGCCTGCAGCACCATGGCGACAACGGGCTCGCGCTCCTGCGCGCCTTCGGCGGCGCCGACCTCGCGCCGCTGGCGCGCCCGTCCGCGTACGACTCGACCTACTTCCCCGTGCTCGGGCAGCTCGTGCGCTACCCGGGCACGCTCGTGTGGCCGGTCGCGGTCCTCGCGCTGCTCGCGGTGGCCGGGCTGACCGCGCTGGCCCGCCGGCGCGGGGTGGCGACCGTGGGACGCACGCTGGCCGGGCTGGGGCTGGCCGTGCTGCCGCTGGTCGCGGCGGCGGTCCTGGCCCAGGCGCTGTGGGCGCTTCTCGTGGCGGTCCGGCCGGGGTACCGGGAGATGCTCGACCCGTGGCGCCCCGGGTGGTACCGCCTGGCCGTGGTCGCGCTGGTCGCGGCGGCGATCCTCACCTGGTACGGGCTGCTGCGCCGGCGGATCGGGGCGTGGCCGCTCGCGATCGGCGGCCTGGGCCTGCTGGCCGTGCTCGGCCTGGTCCTCGCGGCGGCGACACCCGGCGGGTCGTACCTGGCGGCCGTGCCGGCGCTGGCCGGGGCCATCGCCGGGGCGGTGTCGCTGAGCGTGCGCCCGGCCTGGGCGGTCGAGCTGGCGCGCGGGCTCGGCGCCGGCGTCGCCGTGGTCGTGCTCGCCCCGACCGTCCTGCTGTTCTTCCCCGCGCTGGGGCTGGCCACGGGCGCGGCGGCGGCCCTGTTCGCCGCCCTGCTGGGGCTGGCGTTGCTGCCGGCGCTGGAGGCGCTCTACCCGGCCGCGGCCGGGCCACGGCGACGCCTGTGGGGCGCCGCACCGGCGTTCGCCAGCGGCGTACTGGCCGTGGTTTTCGTGGTGACCGGGCTGGCGGTGGACCGCTTCGACCCGGCCCACCCCGCCCCCGAGCAGCTCATGTACGCGCTGGACACGGACACGGGGCAGGCCCGCTGGGTGAGCGGCGACTCGGAGCCGGGCGCCTGGACCGGGTCGTACGTGAGCGGGCGCGAGGACCTGGCGGCGCAGTTCCCGCCGCTGGGCGGGGACCGGCTGCTGACCGGACCTGCCCCGGCGGCCGCCCTGCCGGCCCCGGCGGTCACGACCGTGTCGGACATGACGACGGCCGGCCGGCGGACCCTCACGCTGACGATCACGCCCCAACGGGCGGTGCGCCTGGTCTACCTGGGGGTGGAGGACGCCACCGTGGTGTCGGCGAGCGTGGCGGGACGCGACGTCGCGGCGGGCGCGCTCGGCACGGACTTCGGGGTGCTGTTCCATGCCCCGCCCGCGGAGGGCCTGCGGGTCACGCTCGTCCTCGACGCGCCCGGGCCGGTGCGCCTGCGGGTCATGGACGGCAGCGACGGGCTGGACGGGCTGCCCGGCTTCACCCCTCGGCCGCCCGACGTGGGCGTGGCCGGGTCGCACGACAGCGAGCTCGTGCTGGTCGCGAAGGCCTACACGCTTTAGGACTTGTCGCCGCTGCCCTGGCCGCAGATCAGCCAGCACAGCACGATGAGCAGGATCACCAGCACGACGATGACCAGCACCTTGTGCCGGGCGAGAAAGCTTTCCTGGCGCGGCGGTCGCTCGGGAGTCGTCATTGGAGAGATTTTACCGATAACGCACGATTTGATGGTGGCGTTAGCTGGAAGATTCATCGCTCGCGAGCCGGTCGCCTGGGCGGACGCCCCGCGCTTTAGTTGCTCTATTGACGTAAATGAATCCTGCGTGTGACTCTGCGCGCAGAGCCGTGGAGGAGCCACGCGGCTGGCACATGGGCAGGGAGGTCCCTGCCTCGCCATGTCCACCGCACACCTCGACCTTCCCCAGGAGGCTCGATGTCCCTCACCCCCCGTCCCTCACGACTGGCGCGACGCGTCCTGGCCGTCGCCGCGGCCGCGCTGCTGCTGGTCACGTTCTCCCCCGCGAGTCCGGCGTCGGCCCACGGTTCGATCGTGGACCCGGCGTCGCGCAACTACGGCTGTTGGGCCCGCTGGGGCGCCGACTTCCAGAACCCGAACATGGCCACCCTCGACCCGATGTGCTACCAGGCCTGGCAGTACAACACGACGGCCATGTGGAACTGGAACGGCCTCTACCGCGAGGGCGTCGCGGGCAACCACCAGGGCGCCATCCCGGACGGCCAGCTGTGCAGCGCCGGGCACACCGGCGACGGTCGGTACAACTCGATGGACGCCGTCGGCGACTGGAAGGCCGCCCCGGTGTCCAACAGCTTCTCCGTGAAACTGTGGGACCAGGCGATGCACGGCGCGGACTACATCCGCGTCTACGTCACCAGACAGGGCTTCAATCCACTGACACAGGCCCTGGGCTGGGGCAACCTCGAGTTGCTCAGCACGATCGGCAACACGCCGGCCGCCCAGTGGACCCCGGAGTCCGCCGGCGGCGTGTCCATCCGCGTCCCGGTGAACGCGTCCGGCCGCACCGGGCGGCACATCGTCTACACGATCTGGCAGGCCAGCCACTCCGACCAGTCGTACTACTTCTGCAGCGACGTGCAGTTCGGTGGCACCACGCCGACCAGCGCGGCGCCGACGACACGCGCTCCGGTCACCAGCGCGGCACCGACCACGCGGGCTCCGGTCACCACCGCGGCGCCGACCACCCGCGCGCCGGTCACCACCGCGACTCCCACCACCCGCGCGCCCGTCACCACGCCGGGCGGCTCGGCGGGCTGCACCGCCGGGTACACGGTCGCCTCGCAGTGGGGCGGCGGGTTCGTCGGCAGCGTCACCGTCACCGCCGGCAGCGCCGCCATCAGCGGCTGGCGGGTGACGTGGACGTACGCCAACGGGCAGACGGTCACGAACGCCTGGAGCGCGAACATCACGTCGAGCGGATCGAGTGTCACCGCGACGAACGTGGCCTACAACGGCCAACTGGCGGCTGGCGGCAGTACCCAGTTCGGGTTCAACGCCACCTGGAACGGCACCAACGCCGCACCGACCCTGACCTGCACGGCCACCGCCTAGATCACACGCACCGTGACGCCCGCGCCGGCTGCCGGCCGGCGCGGGCGTCGGCGTCGGCGGCCCGAGCCATATAGTTGCGCCGACGCAACTTTCTCCGAGCCAGTCAGGCGGGCAGCTTCATGATCTCCCGACGGGCGGCCGCGCGGCTGAACTCCCGCAGCCCGCGCAGCAGGGCGCCGCGCGCGGCCGGGGCCATGCCCACGAGCACCGCCTCGATGCGCAGCCGGCGCTCGTCGCGCAACTGCTGGAGCAGATCACGCCCGGCGGACGTCAGCCGCAGCGTCACCTCCCGCCGGTCCAGCGGGCTGGGGTCACGATCGAGCATGCCGGCGGCCACCAACCGGTCGCACAGCCGGCTCGCCGATGAGAGGATGACGCCGAGGCCACTCGCGAGCGCCCGCATGTTCAGGCCCTCGTCCTGGGACACCACGATCAGCGCCTGCAGCTGGGAGGCGGACAGATGGGTCTGCGCCTGCTCCCGGGCCGCCTCGAAGATCGCCATGAGCGCCCGCGCCTCGCCGTCCACGGCGTGTGCCATGTCCGTCACGGTCCCGTCTGCTGTGCTGGTGGACGCCATGCTCAACGACGGTACCCGCACCGCGGTCACCGGGACCATGGGTACATAGGACGAGGATGAGCCATGCTTGACATCGAGCGGCTGCAGGCCGCGTTGGCCTCCGCACCGGCCGCCGGGCTGGTGGAGGCGCTGGCCGGCGAGCTGGTCGCCCAGGGCGCCGCGACCGGGGTGCGGCTGCTGCTGGTGGACTACCGGCTGACCACCCTGCTGCCGCTGGACGGGCCGGGGACCGACCGGCCCGCCGCCACCGACCGGCAGTCGGACGGCGCGGCGTGGCGGTGCTTCGACGGGCAGGCGGCCGTCAGCGACCGCGACACCGTGTGGGTACCGGTGACGGCCAGGGGCGAGCGCTTCGGGGTGCTGAGCCTGACGCCGACCGCCGGGTGGGACGAACGGCTGCTCGACCTCGGCCGCCTGCTCGCCCACGAACTCGCCGCGGCCCGGCCGACCACGGACCGGTATGTCATCGGCTCCCGCTCCCGGCGGCTCACCCTCGCCGCCGAGATGCAGTGGGAGATGCTGCCCGGCCGGGCGTGTTCGGGACCGCAGTTCGCGCTCGCCGGTCAGCTGGAGCCGGCGTACGCGGTGAAGGGCGACACGTTCGACTGGGCCGCCGGCACGGACCGGCTCACCCTGTCGGTGCTGGACGGCATGGGCGAGGGCGTCGACGCGGCCAGCCTGTCGCTGCTGGCCACGAGCGCGCTGCGCAACGCCCGGCGCGCCGGCCTGGGCATCGCCGACCAGGCCATGATGGCCGACAGCGCCCTGTACGCCCAGTACGGCGGGGCACGCCACGTCTCGCTGCTGCTGGCGGAGATCGACCTGCGTACCGGCCAGCTTTCCATGGTGGACACCGGTTCGCCCCTGTTGCTCCTGTCGCGCGGCGACGACCTGATCATCCTGGAGCCCGACCGGCTCGAACCGATCGGCATGTTCGACGGCAGCCGCTACGCGGCCCAGGCGTACCAGCTGCATCCCGGTGACCGGCTGGTGATCGTCAGCGACGGTGTGCACCTCGCCGAGCTGGCCGGACGCCGCTACGGCGACGCCGACCTGCGCCGGCTCGTGCGGCGCTCGCGCCCGATGGCCCCGCTCGACGTCGTCCGGACGCTGGTCGGCGACCTGCGGGTGTTCGTCTCCGGCGAGCTGGACGACGACGCGGCCGCGGTATGCCTCGACTGGTTCGGCACGGCTGGCCCCGACGTGCAATAGTTGCCCTCGAACAAGCATTATTGGGAGGCGCGAGGGGGCGGACGTGACGAGCGACGAAACCCGCACGCGCCTGCCGTCCTTCACCATCACGGTCACCGGCCCACCCCACCACGCCCTCGTCGCCCTCACCGGCGAGGTCGACATGCTGACCGTCCCCGAGCTGGGCATGACGCTGCACAAGCTCCTCGCCGACGAGCGGCTGCACCGCCTCGACCTCGACCTGTCCGAGCTGACCTTCCTCGACGCCAGCGGGATCTCCACGATCGTCGGCGCACACCAGGCGGCTGTCCGGACCGGTTGTCGCCTGCGGCTGCTGCGCCCCCGGCCACACATCCGGCACGTACTGCACCTCACGGGCGTCACCGGGCTCTGCGAGGTCACCTGACCTCGTGGGCAACGTTCGGCCCGCTGTGCCGCGTCAGGCCGTGAACCGCGTTGGGTGGGGCGGCGAACGACCGTCACAACCCGCTATATTGCCGGCTCCACCATCACGATGGGAGCCCGCTGTGTCCGAGGATCCGCGACCCGCCGGCGAGCCGTCCTCAGAGGACGAACCAGCACCCCCGGCACGCAGGACACCCGCGAAGAAGGCGTCCGCCCGGAAGGCCCCCGCCAGCAAGGCCAGCTCGTCCGCGCCGGACGGCGACCCGGCTGAGGAAGCGCAAGCCACGCCCGCGAAGAAGCGCAGCCCCGCGAAGAAGGCCGTCCCCACCAAGGCCACACCGGCAAAGGCCACACCCGCCACGTCGGCGACGGCCGCCGCGAAGGCCGCGAAGACGGCCGCGAAGAAAGCGTCGCCGGCCGACCCCTCGACCGACACACCCACCGCGGACACGCCGGTCGCGGACCTGGCTGTCGCCGGCACGGCAACCACGGATCCGGTTATCGGGGACACGACGCCCACTGACCCGGCTGTCGCCGGCACGGGAGCCACGAACAGGGCCTTCGCGGACGCGGCGGCACGCGATGAGACCACCGGGGCGCCCAGCGGCGCCACGCCCGCGGTAGCGCCATCGTCCCCGACCCCGACCCCGGACCCGGCGACACTGCCTGCCGGCACGGCGCCCACGCCACTGCCGCCCGGCGTCTTCTACGGTCCGCTGGGGCCGCAGCCCCACCCCAGGCCGGTGACGTTCTTCGACCGGCGGTGGCCGGCGCCCGGGGTGACCGCTGGGCGGACCGTACCGCTGGCCGTGCTCGCCGGTGCGCTCGCGTTCGCCGTGTTCGTCCCGCTCAACCGGGTGGGCATCGGATGGCTCCTCGGCGGTCTGGGCGCGGCGGTCGCGGCCGGCACGGTGGCCCGTCTCAGCGACGCTCAGCTCTCGACGACCGACCGGGTCTTCCGGGCGGTGTGGGGCGCGTCGGCGCTGGCGCTGCTCGGCGTCCTGGCGTTCCGCAACGCGTGGTGGCTGGTGACGTTCAGCGTGCTGGGCGCCCTGGGCTGCGCGGCGCTCGCGGTGGTTGGCGGCCGCTCCATTCGCGCCGTGTTGTTCGGCCCGCTCGCCGTCGCGGTGGCCACCCTGCGCGGCCTGCCATGGCTGGGCGCGCACCTGAACGCGGACAAGCCCGATGCCCCGGCTACCGTCGATCCGTCCAGCGATGACGGTTCCGTCGAGCGGCCCCGGTTGGCGGGGCGCCTCGTCTGGTCGATCGCGATGACGGTCGTGCTGCTGCTCATCTTCGGCGGCCTGTTCGCCTCCGCGGACGCCGCCTTCGCGGACGTGCTGACCAGCATCATTCCCGACATCGACGCCGGCACGGTGTGGAGGTGGGTCTTCCTGTTCCTGGCGGGTGCGGCCGCGACCCTGGCGGCCGTGTACCTGGTGAGCCGGCCCGTCAACCTGGCCGGCATGCACACGGCGGCGAAGCCGCGCCTGGGCCGCGTCGAGTGGGTCCTGCCGATCAGCGCGATGGTGGTGCTCTTCCTCGGCTTCGTGATCGTGCAGATCACCGTACTGTTCGGCGGCCGCGAGCACGTGCTGGGCGACAACGGACCGACCTACGCGCAGTACGCGCGCAGCGGCTTCTGGCAGCTCATGTGGGCGACCGTGCTGACGCTGCTCGTCATCGCGGCGGTCATCCGGTGGGCGGCGGCCGACAAGCCGGCCGACCGGCTCGCGCTGCGGGTCCTGCTCGGCGCGCTGTCGGTGCTGAGCCTCGTGGTCGTCGCGTCGGCCCTGTCGCGGATGTACACCTACCAGCAGGCGTACAGCTTCACCGGGGAGCGCGTCTTCGTGATGGGCTTCGAGCTGCTGCTCGGCGCCGTCTTCCTGATGATCATCGTGGCCGGCGTCCTGTGGAACGGCTCCTGGATCCCGCGGGCCGGCGTGGGCGCCATGGTCGCGCTGCTGCTCGGCCTCGCGATCATGAATCCCGAGGGGTACGTCGCGAAGCGCAACGTGGAGCGGTTCGCCGAGACGGGGAAGATCGACCTGTACTACCTGGCCGCCCTCTCCTCGGACGCGACCGCACAGCTTGCCAAGCTGCCCCATGAGCAGCGCCGGTGCGCCCTGTCAAAGATCGACAACAAGCTACGCGAGCCCGACCCCTGGTACGCCTGGAACCTGGGCCGGCAGCAGGCCCGACAGGTGCTGCGTGACCTGGGTAAAGGCGCCTCGGGCAACTGCCGAGACGCCTACCGCTGGGACTACGCCGTCCGCGACTGAAAGACGGTCAGTTCTTGCGGGAGAGCCCGCCCACGAACGTGTAGTACGTGTCTGACTGGGCGACCGGCTCCTCACCCGGATCCGGTCGCCACTCGGCCAGCGGGACGAGCCCGGGCTCGAGCAGCTCGGTGTCGCCGAAGTAGGCCAGGATCTCCTCCTGCTTGCGCCACCGGCCGGTACCCATGGTCTCGTTGAAGATCTTCTCGACCTGGAGCGCCTTCGCGGAGGCCTCGGGGTGCGCGGGGCCGGGGTCGCGGAAGTGCGAGATCGCGAGGTGGCTGCCGGCGACGAGCGGCGCGCGCAGCGCGGCCGCGACACCGAGCGGGTCCTCGTCGTCGCGCAGGTGGTGCAGGATCGCGAAGAGCAGGATGCCCACCGGCTGCGAGAAGTCGATGCGGGAGACCACCTCGGGGTGGTTGAGGATGCTCGCGGGATCCTTCGCGTCGGCTTGGATGACCGTGGCCGTGGTGGCGTTGTCGAGCAGGGCGCGCCCGTGCGCGAGCACCATCGGGTCGTTGTCGACGTAGATCACCCGCGCGTCCGGCGCGTACTTGTTCGCGACCTCGTGCACGTTGCCCTGGGTGGGCAGGCCGGAGCCGATGTCGATGAACTGCCGCACGCCGGCCTCGACCACGAGATAGCGCACCACCCGTCGCAGGAACGCGCGGTTGGCCCGCCCGGCCGCCGGTCCGTCCGGAGTGATCTTCAGGGCCATCTTGGCGACCTCGCGGTCGATGGCGAAGTTGTCCTTGCCACCCAGGAACCAGTCGTACACGCGGGCGACACTGGGCCGGGTCGCGTCGACGCCCGGCGGTACCGGCTGCTCATTCGTCACAGACCGTAGCCTAGTTGAACGGGCGACGCTCCGTCCACACTGGCCGGTGGATGGCACGGGGGACGCACCATCCACCGGCGCGGGTGTCGGTCAGCCGTTGGCGCAGACCGTGCCGTTGACCTTGAACTGCGTGGGCGTCACCGGCGTGCCCGTACCCAGGAAACCGATCGTCACCGAGCCGCCCGGCGGGATCAACCGGTTCCAACTCAACGCCGCCAGACTCAGACTCGTACCCGACTGCGTCACCGTCGCGTTCCAAACCTGACTGATACCACCGGAAAGACTGAACTCCAACGTCCACGGATCGATCGGCACACTGCCCGTATTACGAATCCGGATATCCGCCTGATACCCACCAGGCCACGCGTTGACCACCGTGAACTGCACCGCACACGCAACACCCGGCGGCGCACTCGACGGCGGACCCGACGAACACGGCACCATCGGCGCACACGACGACGGCGTACCGATCGATGTCGTCGGCGACGACGGCGACGTGTTACCCGCCGCATCCTTCGCCGTTACCCAGAAACTGTGCTGAATCCCCGACGTACCGATATTGAACTGACGACTCGTCGCCGGAGCCGCCACCGTCACCAACTCGATGACATCCGTCCACATGTGATGCACCTGATACGACACCACACCCACATTGTCCGTCGACGCCGCCCAACTCACCGTCGCCACACCATCAACCACCGACACCACCGGCTTACCCGGAGCCGACGGCGCCTGCGTATCCGGCCCCGTCGTGACCACGCCGGTGGTCGGTGGGCCGCTGGTGCACAACATGGGCGGCGGGCACGACGGCCGGGTGCCGAAGGTGGCGACCTCCGACCCGGCGGACCGGTTGCCGGCCCTGTCGACGGCCATCACCCAGATCTGCTCGTACGAGTACCACGTGGCGGTGGACCAACCGGCCTGCCGGACGGAGAAGGTGTAGATGACATCGCCGATGATCCGGCGCACGACGTACGACGCCACGCCCACGTTGTCGGTGGACGGCGCCCACCTCACCGTGAGCAGTCCGGCGCAGATGGCGATCTCGGGCTTGCCGGGCACGGTCGGCGGCTGCGTGTCCGTGGCGCCGCTGACCGGCGGCTGCGGGGCCACGTAGGTCTCGACCGGGTACGGCGTGCAGGCCGCCGTGCTGCTCGGCGCGACCGGCGCGGCGGTCACGGCGGCCTCGGCGGCGCCGGCCGTGCCGGCGCCCAGGAACAGGGTGCCCGTCAGGACCGCCGCCAGGGCGGCGGCCAGCGCGACGAGCGAGTACCGGCGGCGCCGCAGGGCGGCGGGCGGGCGGTCGGCGGACGGTGTAGGGGGACGGATCATCGGCTCCTCCGGATGGGGACGGCATCGTCGGTATCGATGGATGCCGTTCATTGTTCGGCAGAAGCGTTGATGAACGCCAATGTCAATTTCCGGACGGCGGCCCGCCCGCGCGCACGAGTCCCGATTCGTACGCGTAAACAACGGCCTGCACCCGATCGCGCAGGTTGAGCTTCATCAGTATCCGCGCCACGTGCGTCTTCACGGTGGCGTCGCCCAGGACGAGCGTCGCGGCGATCTCGGCGTTCGACAGCCCGCGCGCCAGCAGACGCAGCACCTCGGTCTCACGCGGGGTCAGCGAGGCCAGTTCGTCGTTGGCGGGCGGGCCCGGGCTGCCGGCGAACGCCGCGATGACCCGGGTGGTGACCGCCGGGTCGAGCAGGGCCTCGCCGGCCGCCACGACCCGGATCCCGGTGATGAGGTGCTCCGGCGAGGAGACCTTGAGCAGGAAGCCGCTCGCCCCCGCCCGCAGGGCGTTGTAGAGGTTCTCGTCCGTGTCGAACGTCGTGAGCATGATGACGCGCGGCGCGCCCGGGGTGGCGAGCAGCTCCCGGGTGGCCGACAGGCCGTCCTTGCGCGGCATCGCGATGTCCATGAGCACCACGTCCGGCCGGGTGCGGCGGGCGAGCGCGACCGCCTCGACGCCGTCGCTGGCCTCCCCCACCACCCGCATGTCCGGCTCGGTCTCCACGACCATCCGCAGGCCGGCCCGCACCATGCGCTGGTCGTCGGCGATCACCACGGAGATCCGGTCGCTCATACGGTCACTCCCGTCGGGCGCACGGCCGCCGGCAGCCGGGCGTGCACGGCGAAGCCACCCTCCGGACGGGGGCCGGCCGACAGCGCGCCGCCGAAGAGCGCGACCCGCTCGCGCATGCCGATGAGGCCGTGCCCGCCGTGGCCGGCGGCCGGGATGGGCCGGCGTCCGGCCGCCGGCGCGTTGCTGACGATCAGGTGCAGCCCGTCGGTCCGGTAGGCCACCTCGACGTCGACCCGCGTCGGCCCGGCGTGCTTGAGCACGTTGGTCAGGGCCTCCTGCACGATGCGGTAGGCCGACATGTCCACGGCCGGCAACAGGTCGACCGCCTCCCCCTCGCGGCGGACGGTCACCGCGAGGCCGGCCTCGCGCACCTGGGCGACCAGCTCATCGAGCCGGTCGAGTCCCACCGGGGCGACCGTACCCTCGGCGGCGTCGCCGCGCAGCAGCCCGAGGGTGCGCCGCAGTTCCGTGACCGCCTCCCGGCCGGCGACCTCCACGCTCTCCAGCAGCTCCCGCTCCACCTCCTGGGTGGCGTCGAGGCGGCGACGCACCGCGCCCGCGTGGATCACCATGACGGTCACGCTGTGCGCCACCATGTCGTGCAGCTCGCGGGCGATGCGGACCCGTTCCTCCATGACGGCCTCGCGGACGCGCTGCTCGCGTACGGCGGCCCGGGCGGCGGCGGCCTCGGCCAGCCGGCGCGACTGCACCGCCACGGCCACCCCCAGCCCGTACGGGGCGAAGGTGAAGAAGAAGGCGCCCATCGGGTCGGTGCGGTCGGCGTCCCAGTAGGTCAACGCGATGAGCAGGACGAGCCCGACCCCGATGCCCCCGCGCAGCCGGGCGCGTCCGTTGTCCCCCACCGGCGGCAGGTGCGCGCCCGCCGTGTACGCGGCGATCATCATGGCGACCAGCTGCCACAGCCGGTAGGAGACCTCCCCGTCGGCGTAGACGAACTCGTGCGCGGCCCAGGCGCTGGCGAGCAGCGCCAGCAGGGGGACCACCCGGCGCACGGCCACCAGCAGGGCGAAGACCGCCAGCAGGTAGGGCCACCAGCCGCCCGGCATCCGCACCAGATACTCCTCGATCAGCGCGAAGCTGACAAAGGCCGCCGCCAGGGCGAGATCGAGGGGGCGCACGCGCCGCAGGGTCGTCCGGAGCACCAAGCCACAGTACGGGCAGGTCACGGGCCGGTCGTCCGCCCACCGGGGGAGGCGCCCTCCCCCTGCGTGCGGACCCACGTTCGCCCGCGACGCGGACGACCGGCGGCCGCCGGGTTCGTAGCGTCCCGAGGCGAACCGATCCGACCTTCAAGGAGGACCTCATGCGGCGATACGCAGCCGCGGCCTGCCTCGTCCTGGCGCCGGTCGCCCTGGCGATCTCCACCGGCGTCGACCCGGCGCTCGGCACCGACCAGCTGTACGGCGTCTACCGCGCCCACCCCGACGCGATCCAGTGGCACTCCATCCTGCTGCACTGGGCGTGGGTACTGTTCGTGCCCGGCCTGCTCGGCCTGCTCAGCCCGATCCGCCGCCGGGGCGGCGCGCTCGCCCGCGTCGCCTGGTACTCGGCGATCTTCGGCCTGGTGACGTTCTCGGCCCTGATGTCGTTCGACTTCGTCCTGCTCGCGTTGGAGCAGAACGTCTCCAACGAGGAGGCCGCCCGCGTGGAGGAGACGTTCTCGGCCATGCCGTGGGCGACCTGGGGCTGGCAGGTGCCCGGCCTCGCCGGCTGGCTCCTCGCGCTGGTCCTCACCCCGATCGCAGCCGCCCGCGGTCGGGTCATCTCGTGGTGGGTCGCCGCCGCGGCGCTGGCCGGTACGGCCCTGTACCTGCTCTTCGCCATCTCGCCGGTGCCGCTGTGCCTGACCGGCCCGGTCGTGCTCATCGGGGCGTACGGGGCGGCCGCGTGGCAACTGCTGCGCGCCCGCCCGGACGCCACCGAGCCGGACCGCTTCGGCGCCTTCCGCCACCGGGTCGGCGTCATCTGCCTGTACGCCGCGCCGCTCGCCTTCGCGGTCGGCATGGCCACCGTCCCCGGCTGGTCGGCCGACCCGGCCGCGTCGCTGGAGCACCCGGGGCTCACTCAGGCCAGCGGGTTCTTCCTGCATCTGGCGTGGGTGCTGTTCATCCCGGCGGTGCTCACGGTGGCCCGCGCGGGCGGCCGGTTCAGCCAGATCGTCGGCGGCATCACGGCCGTCGGCCTGATGAACTTCAGCGGCCTGATGGTCGGCGACTACACCGACCTGGCCGCCCGTCAGGTCCTCGGCGACGCGACCGCCGAGAAGGTGAACGAGACCCTCGGCGGCTACCCGCTGTTCTCGCTGGCGTGGGCGGTGCCCGGCATGGTGCTGAGCATCGTCGGCCTGATCGTCCTGGCGGTCGCGGCCACGGTCGACAAGCTCGTGCGCTGGTGGGTGCCGGTCGTCGTGTTCGTGGGCTTCGCGCTCTTCTTCACGCTCGGCGTCGGACCGCTCGGGGTCCTCGGGCCGCTGGTCCTGCTCGTCGGCTTCGGCCTGCTCGCCCGCCGCCTGCCCGTACCCGGTCGGCCCACAGTGGACGGGCCGGCGGCAGCGACGGCCACCGATGCAGATAGTCTAGTAATCCGATAGGCAATATGGGTATGATCCCGGTGCCCATCCCGGAGGAGTACCCATGCGTTCGACATACACCCGCAGACTGTTCGCCGCCGTAGCCGGCCTGATCCTGGTCACCGCGACCGGGGCCCTGGCCGGCTGCGGCAGCGACGAGCCGGCATCGGCCGACGGGCCGGCGCCGTTGCGCGTCGGCTACCAGCGCTTCGGCGGTCTGAGCCTGGTCAAGGCCCGCAATGCCGCGCCGGGCGTGACCTGGTCGCTGTTCGAGAGCGGGCCGGCGCTGACCGAGGCGCTCAAGGCCGGTGCGATCGACATCGGACAGACCGGCGAGGCCCCGCCGATCTTCGCCGCCGCCGGCGGTACCGATTTCAAGATCGTCGGCACCTCGGAGCCCATCCCCCAGGGCGAGGCCGTCCTTGTCCACGAAAGCGACGGGTACCAGAGCTTCGCCGACCTCAAGGGCAAGAAGGTGGCCCTCAACAAGGGCTCCAACGTCAACTGGCTGCTGCTCAAGCTGCTGGAGAAGCACCACCTGACGTACACCGACGTCCAGGTCACCTACCTCAAGCCGGCCGAGGCCCGCCCGGCGTTCGACAACAAGCAGGTCGACGCCTGGATCATCTGGGACCCGTACTTCGCGTTGGCCGAGCAGCCCGGCGTGAAGGTGCTCGCCGACGCGACCGGCCTGGCCAGCAACCGCGAGTACCTGCTCGTCGCGCCGGGCGCGCTGGAGAGCAAGGGCGAGCAGCTCACGTCGTTCCTCACCGCGTACCGGCAGACGACCGACTGGGGCATCGCCAACCCGGCCGAGCGGGCGAAGATCCTCGCGCCGGAACTGAAGATCGACGAGCCCACCACGACCCGGGCCCTGGCCCGCAGCGCCAAGGCGCTCGCGCCGGTCAGCCCCGCGATCGGCGACGAACTCCAGGCGATCGCGGACGCCTTCACCGGCCTGGAACTCATCCCCGGCACGGTCGACATCAAGGGTCGCGTCGACGAGCGGTTCTCGGACCTGTTCCGATGACGACGTCGACGTCCACCGAGCGGCCCGGCGCGGCGGCGGTCACCGCGACCGCCGCCGTGCCGGGCCACCCCGGCGCGCCGGGCGGCGCCCGTTCCGGCGCCGCCGCCGCCCGACGGTTGCGCGGCACCGGCGGGCGGTGGCGCCGCGCCGTCACCCCGCTGGCGATCCTCGCCGGGTGGGAGGCCGCGAGCCGGGCCGGCGTCCTCCCGCCGACCAAGCTCACGGCCCCCAGCCAGGTCCTGGAGACCGGGTGGCGGCTGGCCGCCGACGGCAGTCTCGGCCAGCACGTCCTCGAGTCGCTGACCCGGGCCGGCATCGGCCTGGGCATCGGCGCGGCCCTGGGCCTCGCCCTGGGTGCGCTGGCCGGGCTGAGCAGGCTCGGCGACGACCTGATCGACCCGCCCCTGCAGATGGCCCGGATGCTGCCGCACCTCGCGCTCGTACCGCTGCTCATCATCTGGATCGGCATCGGCGAGTCCGTGAAGGTCACGCTGGTGGCGCTGGGTGCCTTCTTCCCGATCTACCTGAACACCTATGCCGGCATCCGCGACATCGACCAGCGGCTGGTGGAGGCCGCCCGCTCATGCGGGCTGTCGGCGCTGGACCGGCTGCGCCACGTCGTACTGCCCGGCTCGCTACCGTCGATCTTCATTGGCCTGCGGCTGGCCTTCGGCGCCGGCTGGCTGAGCCTCGTCGTCGGCGAGCAGGTCAACGCCGAGCGTGGCATCGGCTTCATGATCATGGAAGCGCGCGACTTCAGCCAGACCGACATCGTCGTGCTGGGCCTGGTCATCTACGCCCTGCTCGGCCTCGCTTCCGACCTCATCCTGCGGTCCGTGGAACGGAGGGCGCTGGCATGGCGACGCGGCTTGACAGCGACCTGATCACCGGCCGGGGCATCCGGCGCGCCTTCGGCGACACGGTCGTGCTGGCCGGCGTGGACATCGCCATCCGGCCCGGCGAGGTCGTCGCGCTGCTGGGCGGCAGCGGCTCGGGCAAGAGCACGCTGCTGCGCGTCCTCGCCGGCCTCGACGACGACGCCGCGGGCGAGGTCACCGGGCGGGGCCGCACGGCCGTGGTGTTCCAGGAGCACCGCCTCCTGCCGTGGAAGCGCGTCGCGGCCAACGTCGCGCTGGGCGTACCCGGAACTGATGTGTCGGCGCGGGTCGCGCGGGCGCTGGCCGAGGTGGGGCTGGCCGAGCGTGGCGCGGCCTGGCCGGCCGAGCTGTCCGGCGGGCAGGCGCAGCGCGTCGCCGTGGCGCGGGCGCTCGTCCGCGAGCCGGACCTGCTGCTGCTCGACGAGCCCTTCGGGGCGCTGGACGCGCTCACCCGGCTGAAGATGCAGGCCCTGTTCAACCGGCTGCGCGCCGAGCACCGCTTCGCCGCCCTGCTGGTCACGCACGACGTCGACGAGGCGCTGCTGCTGGCCGACCGGGTGCTCATCCTCGAGGACGGCCTGATCGCGCAGGAGTCGCCCGTCGCGCTGCCCCATCCCCGCGCACCCGACGACCCGGGCTTCGGCGGCCTGCGCCGCGCCCTGCTGGCCCGCCTCGGCGTGCCGGCCAGCCCCGACCAACACTGAAAGGCGCCGGCGATGTCGCTGACCTTCCACTGGTTCCTGCCCACCAACGGCGACAGCCGCCACGTCGTCGGCGGCGGCCACGGCGTGCCGACCGGCGCGGCCGGCGGCGCCCGGCCGGCATCGCTGGCCTACCTCGGCCAGATCGCGCGCAGCGCCGAACAGCTCGGCTTCGTCGGCGCGCTCACCCCGACGGGCGCGTGGTGCGAGGACGCCTGGCTGACCACGGCGATGCTCACCGAGGTGACCGAGCGGCTGAAGTTCCTGGTCGCGTTCCGGCCGGGGCTGCTGTCCCTCACGCTGGCCGCGCAGATGGCCGCGACGTTCCAGCGGCACTCGCGGGGGCGGCTGCTGCTCAACGTCGTCACCGGCGGCGAGTCGCACGAGCAGCGGGCCTACGGCGACTTCCTCGGCAAGGACGACCGCTACGCCCGCGCGGACGAGTTCCTCCAGGTCGTCCGCGCGCTGTGGCGGGGGGAGACCGTCGACCTGCTGGGCAGGCACGTGTCCGTGGAGCGGGCGAGCCTGGTCCGGGTGCCCGACCCGGTGCCGCCGATCTACTTCGGTGGGTCGTCGGGGGCGGCCGGACCGGTCGCCGCCCGGCACTCGGACGTGTACCTGACGTGGGGCGAGCCGCCGGAGGCCGTGGCCAAGAAGATCAGCTGGATCGCCGGGCTGGCCGAGATCCACGACCGGACACTGCGGTACGGCATCCGGCTGCACGTCATCACCCGCGACACGGCCGAGGAGGCCTGGGCGCAGGCGCGCCGGCTGCTCGACGGCATCAGCGAGGCAGACATCGCCGCCGTGCAGGCGGGCCTTGCCCGCAGCGAGTCCGAGGGCCAGCGCCGGATGGTCGAGCTGCACGGCGGCCGCCGCGACGACCTGGAGATCGCGCCGAACCTGTGGGCCGGCGTCGGGCTGGTGCGCGGCGGCGCGGGCACGGCACTCGTGGGCAGCCACACCGAGGTCGCCGACCGGATCGCCGAGTACCACGCCCTCGGCCTGACCGAGTTCATCCTCTCCGGGTACCCGCACCTGGAGGAGGCGTACTGGTTCGGTGAGGGGGTGCTGCCGATCCTGCGCGCGCGGGGCCTGTGGCGCCACCCGGTCGCGGACGAGGAGGTCGCGGCACCGTCCAGCGTGCCCTTTGCCGGGGTTCGCTGAGTCGTTGACAGACGTCGCCGCTGATCCGACGTAGGGTGCGGCCATGGCCAAGGACGCGCCGCTCGTGCTGGAGCTCGACGGGTTCGACGTCACCGTGACCCACCCCGGCAAGGTCCTCTTTCCGGACCTGGGCCTGACCAAGCGCGACCTCGTCGAGTACTTCCTCGCGGTCGCGCCGGGCGTGCTGGCCGGCGTGGACGGCCGGCCCATGGCGCTGCGCCGGTTCGTCAAGGGCACCAACGACAAGCCGTTCTACCAGAAGCGGGCCCCGGAGCCCCGGCCGGAGTGGATCGAGACGGTCGACTTCCGGTACCCGTCCGGGGGCGTGGCCAGCGAGATCGTCGTACGGGACGTGGCCGCACTCATCTGGGTGGTCAACCTCAACTGCGTCGACCTGCACCCGCACGCCGTACGCGCGAACGACCTGGCCCACCCCGACGAGCTGCGCATCGACCTCGACCCGGTGCCCGGCGTGCCGTGGGCCATGGTCCGCGACGTGGCCCTGATGGTCCGCGAGGTCCTCGACGACCACGGCCTGGTCGGCTTCCCGAAGACCTCCGGCTCGCGCGGCATGCACATCTACGTGCGCCTGGCCGGCACCTGGACGTTCACCCAGGTACGTACGGCCGGGTTGGCGCTGGCCCGCGAGGTCGCCCGGCGGGCGCCCGACATCGCCACGGCCGAGTGGTGGAAAGAGGACCGCCACGGGGTCTTCATCGACTACAACCAGAACGCCAAGGACCGCACGACCGCCTCGGCGTACTCCCTGCGCCCCACCCCGGACGCCCGGGTCAGCGCCCCGCTGACCTGGGAGGAGGTGCCGACGTGCGATCCGGGCGACTACACCGTCCACACGGTCCCGGGGCGGTTCGCGGCGATCGGTGACCCGGCCGCGGAGCTCGACGCCTCCCCCGGTCCCCTCGACTCCCTGCTCGCGTTGGCCAAGGCGCAGAAGGCGGCCGGGATGAAGGAGCCCGCGCCGACCCGTACGAAGGCGCCGTCGCGGACCGGACCGCCCCCGGCCGCGGGCGACGCGATCAGGCCGACCGGGCGACGGCAGTCGAGGATGCCACTGGTCGAGATCGCGCGCGCGGCCGACGTCGACACCGCGATGGCCGGGCTGGACCGCTGGAAGGCCCGCCACCCGGAGGTCGTGAAGCTGCTGCGGCCCGCGGACGTGCTCGTGGACTCGATGCGCGGGCGCAGCAGCACCTGGACCCGCATCCGGGTCAACCTGCAGCACGTGCCCGAGCCGTTGCGGCCGGCGCAGGAGCCCCTCGAATCGGACTACGACCCGTGGGAGGGCGTGCGACGTGATCAGTGACCTGGAGTTCCCGGTGGAGCCGTGGCACGTGCGGGAGACCACGCTCAACCTCGACCTGCTCGCCCAGTCGGAGTCGGTCTTCGCGCTGGCCAACGGTCATGTCGGGCTGCGCGGCAACCTCGACGAGGGCGAGCCGCACGGGCTGCCCGGCACGTACCTCAACTCCTTCTACGAGCTACGGCCGCTGCCGCACGCGGAGGCCGGGTACGGGTTCCCCGAGTCCGGACAGACGATCGTCAACGTCACCAACGGCAAGCCCATCCGGCTGCTCGTCGACGACGAGCCGCTCGACGTGCGCTACGGCGAGCTGCTGTCCCACGAGCGGGTGCTGGACCTGCGCGCCGGCACCCTGGAACGCACGATGGAGTGGTCCTCGCCCGCCGGGCGGACCGTGCGCGTGCGCAGCACCCGGCTCGTGTCGTTCACGCAACGGGCGATCGCCGCGATCTGCTACGAGGTGGAGGCCGTCGACAACCAGTCGCTGCGCCTGATCGTCCAGTCGGAGCTGGTCGCCAACGAGCAACTGCCGCCCACCCGCAAGGACCCCCGGGTCGCCGCCGTCCTGGACGCGCCGCTGGCCGCCGAGGAGCACCTCACCCAGAACGGGCGCGGGGTGCTCATCCACCGGACGAAGGCCAGCGGG
This sequence comes from Luedemannella helvata, assembly GCF_039528415.1. NCBI lineage: Bacteria > Bacillati > Actinomycetota > Actinomycetes > Micromonosporales > Micromonosporaceae > Luedemannella > Luedemannella helvata. Next base: position 170,783 of record NZ_BAAALS010000004.1, on the reverse strand, counting down.
CTGCGCCTGGCCGCGGCCATGGAACACAAGGTCAGCGGCGCGGAGAAGATCGAGACCGAGACGGAGAGCCTGCCCGACTGGGCCCGGACCACGATCGCCTGCCAGCTGCGGCCGGGCGAACGCCTGCGGCTCGTGAAAATCATCTCGTACGGGTGGTCGGCGGTGCGGTCGCTGCCGGCCCTGCGCGATCAGGTGCTCGCGGCCGCGACCGCCGCCCGGTACGTGGGCTGGGACGGGCTGCTCGCGGAGCAGCGGACCTACCTGGACACGTTCTGGGACGCGGCCGACGTGGTCGTCGAGGGCGACGCCGAGGTGCAGCAGGCCGTGCGCTTCGGGCTGTTCCACGTGCTGCAGGCCGGCGCCCGGGCCGAGCGGCGGCCGATCTCCGCGAAGGGTCTCACCGGCCCCGGCTACGACGGGCACGCGTTCTGGGACAGCGAGATGTTCGTCCTGCCCATGCTCACGTACACGCAGCCGGACACGGTCGCGCACGCGCTGCGGTGGCGCCACGACACGCTGGACCTCGCCCGCGAGCGCGCCGGCCAGCTGCGCCTGGCCGGGGCCGCGTTCCCGTGGCGCACGATCCACGGCGAGGAGTGCTCCGGGTACTGGCCGGCCGGCACGGCGGCGTTCCACATCAGCGCCGGCATCGCCGAGGCCACCGTCCGGTACGTGAACGCGACCGAGGATCACGACTTCGCCCGCGCGGCCGGGGTCGAGCTGCTCGTCGAGACGGCCCGGCTGTGGCGCTCGCTCGGCCACCACGACCTGCACGGCCGCTTCCACATCGACGGCGTCACCGGCCCGGACGAGTACACGGCCGTGGTCCGCGACAACGTCTACACGAACCTGATGGCGCAGCGGAACCTGATCGAGGCCGCCGAGGCGGCGGTGCGGTACCCGGACGTGGCCCGCGAGCTGGGTGTCGACGATGAGGAGACCGCCTCGTGGCGGGACGCCGCCGCGGCCATGACGGTCCCGTACGACCACGAGCTCGACGTGCACCAGCAGTCGGAGGGGTTCACCCGGCTGCAGGAGTGGGACTTCGCCGACACCCCGCCGGAGCAGTACCCGCTGCTGCTGTCGCACCCGTACTTCGACCTGTACCGCTGCCAGGTCATCAAGCAGCCCGACCTGGTGCTGGCCATGCACTGGCGCGGGCACGCGTTCACGCCCGCGCAGAAGGCGCGCAACTTCGCCTACTACGAGGCGCGTACGGTGCGCGACTCGTCGCTGTCGGCGTGCACGGAGGCGATCCTCGCCGCCGAGGTGGGACACCTGGAACTGGCGCACGACTACATCGGCGAGGCGGCCATGATGGACCTGCGCGACCTCGCGCAGAACACCCGCGACGGGGTGCACATGGCCTCGCTGGCCGGCACGTGGCTGGCGCTGGTGGCCGGGCTGGGCGGCATGCGCGACCACGACGGCGTGCTGTCGTTCGCGCCCCGGCTGCCCAGCCGCCTGGAGCGCCTGGAGTTCTCGCTGCGCTGGCGGGGCCTGCGCCTACGGGTCGACGTGCGCCCGCACGAGACCACGTACGCCCTGCGCGACGGGCACGACGAGGCCAGCCTGTCGCTGCGGCACTACGCGCAGGACGTGGTCGTCACCTGCGCGGAGCCGGTGACCCTGCCCGTGCCGCCGCTCGGCCGGCCCGGGCCCACGCCGCACCAGCCGCCGGGCCGCGCGCCGCTGCGGCGCGAACCGGACCGCTAGACCGTCAGCTGTACGGCGTTCATCTGGGTCAGCACGGCGAGGTCGTCCGAGATCACCCAGATGTCCTTGACCCGGCCGTCGACCATCGTGAGGATGTCCGTGGCCCGCACGGTGATCTCCACACCGGTCGCCGGCACCATACCGAGCGCCGACGGGAAGGGGCCGACGTGCCGGCCGGTGAGCGTGAAGCCGACCACGATGGCACGGCCGGCCTCCACGCAGTGCACGATGCGCGTCCGGCGCCCTTCCAGGGCCTTCTGGAGGGCCCGCGCCCGTCGCACGAGGTCGGCGACGGGCGTGGCCACTCCGTTCACGGTTACCGGGTCGTGATAGAGGGCGCCGAAGTCCGCTTCCGGGTCGGCCCGGCCCTCGATCGGCTCCTCCCAGCACGCCAGCAGGCGCTCCACAAAACTCATGTCCCTATTGTCGGCTATGTTCGGCTTTCTGGCGTGGCACCGCGACCTCCTCGCCCGTCGGGCAGTCCGGCGCCCGGCAGCCGTCCCGCTCGCCGTGCAGCAGGAAGTCCCTGGCACTCAGGCTCACCACGGCGTGCGCCGCCGGCCGGAGCAGGCCACGACGCCACCGCTTGCGGTCCGCGCGGATCGCCGCGCCCAGATCGGCGCCGAGCGGCGCCCAGCCGAACAGATCATGACTGCCGTCGGGCCAGTCGCGCCGCACCGCCACACCGGTGCGCCACAGCTCGACGCCGTGCATCCATCGTGGCACCCGCATGCCACCACCCCCTCCAGGTCCGATGTCATCGAACATACGTTCGATCGCATGCGACCGCCCGACGCTTCCCAGCACATGGACGATGATCAATAATAGCTCGGTTGTTGGGACGGCCGACCCCAATGACCGGATAACGACTGCTACGGTCCAGCGTCATGACCAACCCCGCGACCGGTCTCACGATTCACACGAAGTCGATCCCCCTCGGGTCCTGGGTGACCCCACGCGCCGAGATCAACGGCCACCCCGTTCCGCTGACGTGGGGCGAGAACGTCATCCCGGCCTACCCGGGCGTGCACCACATCCGCATCCACATGCCATGGATCTGGCAGTACGGCAAGGCCGAGATCACGGTCGACAACCGCACGGCGCCCGCCCCGCCGGTCTACTACGCGCCGCCGTTCATCAACTTCATGAACGGCGCGATCGGGCTGCAGCCGGTCAAGAACCCGGGCCTGGTCGCGATGCTCGCCCTCTTCGGCGTCCCGCTCCTGGCCCTGATCCTCTGCTGCGCCCTAGGCGTCCTCCTGGGCAACTAACGCCTGCGGGTTCGGCTGTCGGTGTGCGTCCATAAGTACCGAACGGACCCCCTGCATTTCGTTGGTGTGCGTCCATAACGCGGCATGCGCTCAGCGACGCACGGCGATCGCGCCGTTGAGTTCGTTGAGGAGGGACGGGAGGTCGTTGCGGAGGCGGTCAGATGTCACGTGGATGACCAGCCAGCCTGCGGCCTGGAGGCGATTGAGGCGTCGACGGTCGCGACTGAGTTGGTCAGCGTTGGCATGCCAGACACCGTCGTACTCAATCGCGATGCGCCACGCCGGGTAGGCAAGGTCCACCCGTGCCACAAATCCGGCCGCGTCGTGGATCTTCCATTGCACCTGCGGAATCGGCAGACCAGCGAGCACCAGGGCGACCCGCAGGCGGCTCTCCTGCGGAGACTCGGCACGGCCGTCCACAAGGGACGAAACGCTGGCGAATCGCGCCGCACCATGCAAGCCCTTGCGACGCGCCGCGTAGGCCGCCAACTCAGGTGCCGTGACGAGGCCCGACTGGAGGAACCTGTCTACCAGAACGACGGCGTCCGTTACGGGCAGCCAGCGTCCCAGGTCCCAGCAGGTGCGCAGCGGTGTGGTGACCGGCATGCCCCTGACCTGACACAGGTCGGCCGGCGGCACATCGGCGACGTGATTGATCACCTCACTCGTGCGGGAGCGGACATCAGGCGCCGGCACGACGACCTCGACCGGATCCTGAGGCTCGGACAATCCTGGCCCCAGGATGGTCGCCGCCGACCGCCCGGCGAGCGCCCCGCCTGTCGCAAGCGCGTACCTGGCGACCGCGCGGCAGCGCAGTTCGTGGGTGACGGGCAGGTCGGCGTCGGCGTAGACGCCGCGCAGGAGCCGGCGCCACGCCGGACTGCGCAGCTGGGCTTGCGTGATCAGGCCGGCGGCGATGGCGGTGGGCCCATGGAACATTCGGCCGCGTAACGCGGGTGGGCGGCATGGGGTGCGGGACATAGCGGCCATCGTTGGAGGGTGCGGGGCCTGTCCGCCACTCGTGACGCGGAATCTGTGGACAACCGTGGCACCTGTGGACGGGGCGGCGCGGCTCGGCGCGGTCGCCTATCTTGGGCGCCGTGCTTGGCCGCGCGGTGACCGACCTCAGGGGCGCACATGCGCGGGTGGCGCGCCGTGATGGTGGTCGTCGCCGCCACGGCGGCGCCGCTGTTCAGCTGCTCGACGCCCGACTGTCGGCCCTGGCGCGTACGGTGGCCTCATGGCGGACGAGGAGTCCCGCGACGGGGTGCGGCTGACCAACCTGGATCAGCCGCTGTTCGACGGCGCGCGGGCCACCAAACGTGACCTGGTCGACTACCTCGACGCGATGAGCGGCGTGCTACTGCCGCACCTGCGCGACAGGCCGCTGTCGGTGATCCGGGCGCTGCGCGGTCAGCGCCCGTTCATGCAGAAGAACCTGCCCAGGTACGCCCCGGAGAGCGTGCCGCGCGTGACCATGTTCGCGGAGTCCGCCGGCCATGACGTGGTGTACGCGCTGTGCAACGACCGGCCGACCCTGCTGTGGTTCGCCAACCAGAGGGCGGTCGAATACCACGTGACGCTGCTCAGGGCGCCCGACTGGCCGCACCCGACCCACCTGGTCCTCGACCTCGACCCGCCCGGGAACGGCGGTTTCCAGGCCGCCGTGGGCGCCGCCCGCCTGGTGCGCGAGGTGCTGGCCGAGGTCGGCATGGCGGCGGCGGTGAAGACGAGCGGCGCCAAGGGGGTGCACGTGTTCGCCCCGGTGACGGGCGCCGACGTGGAGGAGGTGGCGGCCGCGACCCGGGCGGTGGCGGCGCGCGCCGAGCGGCTCGACCCGGCGCTGGCCACGACGGCGTTCATCCGGGAGGACCGGGGCGGCAAGGTGTTCCTCGACGCGACCCGCTCGGGTGGCGCCACGGTCGTGTCCGTCTACAGCCCGCGCCTGCGCCCGGGCACCACGGTCTCCTTCCCGGTCGCGTGGGACGACCTCGACGGCATCGCCCCGGCGGACTTCACCATGCGCACCGTGCCCGACCTCCTCGGCGGCACGGACCGCTGGGCCGAGACGATGCCCGGGCCGCAGCCGCTCGACGCGGGGCTGATCGCCGAGGGGCGCGACATCCCGATCGCCCGGGTCGCGGCCATGCACGAGGGCAAGCGCCGGGCCCGCGCGCGACGCGCGGAAGCCGGCGACGACGCCCGGGCCTGACGGTTCCCACCGCGACCCGGCCGACGAGACCGCCCTGGCTACTGTGTGCGTGTGCTGACACGTGGACGGATACTCGCGCTCACCCTGCTCGCGGCGCTGGCGGGCGCGGTGGCGCTGGCGTCACCCGCCGCCGCGGCCGACGGCGAGAGAATCACCGGGTACGCCACGACGATCGTGATCAACCCGGACGCCTCGCTGGACGTCACCGAGACGATCGGGTACGACTTCGGCGCGAACGACCGGCACGGCATCATCCGCCGCATCCCGGCCAAGTTCCGCTACGACGACGGCCACGACCGTGTCTACCCGATCAGCGACCTGACCGTCACGATGGACGGCAGGGCGGCCGAGGTCGCGCGCGACTCGGCGGACGGGTACGAGATCTTCAAGATCGGCGACCCGGACGAGACGATCCGGGGCGCGCACACGTACGTCCTGCGTTACCACGTGCGTGGCGCGCTCAACGACTTCGACGACCACATCGAGCTGTACTGGAACGCCGTCGGCAGCGAGTGGGACGTGCCCGTCGCGGCCGCCACGGCCACGGTCACCGCGCCGGCCCCGATCACGAAGATCGCCTGCTACGCCGGGGAGACCGGCAGCCGGCTGCCCTGTGACAGGTCCAGCATCGACGGGACCACGGCGACGTTCGCGCAGGGCCCCCTCGAGGCCGGCGAGGGCCTGTCGATCGTGGTCGCGCTGCCCGTCGGCTCGGTCGCGGCCACGACGCCGATCCTCGTCACGCACCGCTCCTTCGCCACCGCGTTCCGCGCCACCCCGCTCACCATCGGGCTGGGGGTCGCGATCGCCCTCCTCGGCGTCGCGTGCGCGCTGCTGCTCGCCTGGCGGGTCGGCCGCGACCGGCGGTACGTGGGCCTGCTGCCCGGCCTCACCCCCGAGCGGGGCGAGACCGCGGTCGAGGAACGCCGCCCGCTCATCGGCGCCCCACCGGTGAGCGTTGAGTTCGGCGCGCCCGACAACATCCGGCCCGGCCAGGTGGGCACCCTGTTCGACGAGCGGGCGCACGTCGTCGACGTGACCGCCACGATCATCGACTTCGCGGTCCGGCGCCACCTGCGCATCACGGAGCTGGCGGACAAGGACTGGGAGCTGACCAGGCTCACCGACGGTGACCCGAAGTTCCTGCCGTACGAGCGGTCGCTGTTCGACGCCCTCTTCGACGACGGCGACACCGTCAAGCTGTCCGACCTCAAGGGTACGTTCGCCACCCACCTGTCCAAGGTGCGCAAAGCGTTGTACAAGGACATGGTCACGCAGGGGTGGTACCGGGTGAGCCCCGATCAGACGCGCACAGTCGCGTCCATCGTCGCCTTCCTCGTCCTGCTGCTGTCGATCGCGGCGATGGTGCTGCTCGCGGTGTTCCTCGGCCTGGGCCTGGTCGGGCTGGGCCTCGTCGTCGGGGCGATCGCGCTGTTCGTGGCGTCCTTCTGGTTCCCCGCCCGCACGGGCAAGGGCAGCGCCATGCTCGAGCGGGTGAAGGGCCTGCGGCTCTACATCGCCACCGCCGAGGTGGAGCAGCTCAAGTTCCAGGAGAAGGTGCAGATCTTCTCGACGTTCCTGCCGTACGCCATGGTATTCGGGCTGGCCGAGCGGTGGGCGAGCATCTTCGCCGACCTCGACCTGACCACCGCGGGACCGGACGGCACGCCAGGCCTGTACTGGTACGGGGGCCTGGCGGGCTGGAACCTGGCGGCCTTCAACACGAGCATCGGCAGCTTCACGACGACGACCTCCGGCACGATCGCGTCCGTGCCGGCGAGCAGCGGCTCGTCGGGCTTCTCGGGCGGCGGCGGGTTCTCCGGCGGCGGCGCCGGCGGCGGCGGGGGCGGCAGCTGGTGACGCTCAGCGCACCCGGGCCGGCGCCCGGTTGGGCACCCGTACGGTCACCTCGTCCACCATCGCCGGGCGGCCCGCGGTCACCGTGAACCGGTCGACGACCGCGACGACGCGCTCGCGCAGGTCGGTCAGGTCGGCGTTCGGGTCGATCGTGAGCCACACCCGTAGGTGCGGGTCGTCGGCGTGGCCGGTGAGCCGCACGTCCGCGCCCTCCACGCCGCGCTGGTGACGCAGGTCGGCGGTCAGCGCGTGGCGTAGCGCGCCCGCCTCCACCCGGAGGGTCCCGGGTACCGGCCTCGACCGGGCGCCGCCCATCACACCGCCGTCACCGCCGTGCGCGCCGCCCGGCACGGCCGGCGCGGGGGGCGGTGCGGTCGGCGCGGCACCTACCAGCGGTTGCGCCGGTCCGGTCGACGGCGGGGTCGACGGTGCGGTGGTCGCGAGGGCGCCCCGTTCCGCGGGCATTTTCAGGTCCGGCATGTCGGCGCGGCCGCGCCGGCGCAACTGTGCGCGCATCAGCATCACTCCAAGTACGGCCAGGATCAGTCCGACCGCGACCGCCGCGACGGTCGCCCAGACGTCCCACGAGTTCCACCAGTCGCGCACGTCCGGCGACAGCAGCGGCAGGCTCGGGTCGGTGCCCGGCAGCCGGCCGTAGTGCGCCAGCACGCCAAGCACGCCAAGCCCGATGAGCAGCAGCGACACGACGATCCACAGTGCCCGGTTGCCCGCGTTCATGCCACCCTCCCCGGTCGCAGTCGCACGCTCAGGCCCGTGTCCGCCGGGGCGTCAAGTCGGCCCAGCTCGCGCTGGACGGCCTCAGTCACGGCGTCGCGCTGGTCGGCGGGCCCCCGCCCCGCGATCGTGACCCGCCACTTCCGCCGGCCGCCGCGCACGTGGGCGCGCGCCTGCTGGACACCCGTGACGTCGTTGGCGGCCGAGGCCATCCGCCGCTCGACGGAGCGCCGGGCCATCCACCATGTCCCGTCCGACCGGGCCGCGTTGACGGCGACCAGGTTCGGCGCCCACGGGCGTACCTGCGACAAAAAGATGATCAGGCCGACCACGCCGACCGCGATGGACACGATCAGGAAGCTCTGGTCCCCCGCCGTCGTGGTGGTCAGGGTGTCGAACACGCCGTGCAACGGCAGGGGCCAGCCCTCGCCGCGCACGGCGACGGACACGGCCTCGACCGCCACGAGAAGCCCGCCGGCGAACAGCACGAGGCCCAGGAGCAGCGCGCCGATCCGGTTCGCCGTCCGCATGGCACCTCCCCGTCAGGGTTGTCGGCGCTCCAGCGCCGCCTCGGCCACCTCGTCGACGACGACGGTGACCTGCCGGTCGTCGCCCGCCGCCGCGAGTACCTTGCGCGCCGCGGCGACCACGTCGGCCGTCACCGGCGGCAGCGGTACGCGGTCGGCCTCGATGTGGATCTCCACGGGGTCGGCGAGACGCACCCCGACGAGCTTGCCGCCCGCGTAGTAGGTGGCCGCCTCCACAATGGTGCCGGGATGCAGCCGCGCCACCCCCGGCACGTGCTCGACCGCGTCGGCGATCGCGCGGACCAGGTCCTCGCGGCGCATGGGCGCCCGGGTGGTCATTTGACCCGCTGCGACTGCTCTTCGTCGCCCTCTGACTCGACGAAGATGTCGTCGACGCTGATGTTCACCTCGACGACCTCCAGGCCGGTCATGCCCTCCACCTGCCCGGAGACAGCCTGGCGTACGGCGTCGCTGACATCGACGATGCTCTGGCCGTACCAGGTGACGATGTCCAGATCGATCGCGGCCTGACGCTCGCCGACCTCGACCGCGACCCCCTGCGTCGCGCCCGCGGCGGGCCCGCTGCTGCCGGGCACGAGCGACTTGATCTGTCCTATACGGCGCGCCATGCCGCTGCCCATGGAGTGCACGCCCGGAATGGACCGCGCGGCCAGACCGGCGATCTTGGCGACGACCGCGTCGGCGATCTGCGTCCGCCCGCCCTCCGTGACCAACGACGCGCCGCTGGGGCGTGCCACGGTCGTGTTGCGCGCCCGCTCGATCTCGCCCTTGGACTGCTGCTGCTGTTGGTCGGACTTCTTCTCAGCTGTCTCAGTCATGTCTGTTCACTCCCCCGCTCGTCACCGTTGCCGGATCGACAACTTGTGCGCCCACTCGCCCATGTCGAGCTCGCCTGCCAGAACCATCGCGACGGCGAGACCGATCAGACCGGCGAAAACGGCGGCCACCATGACGAGGAACCCGGCCGCCGCCCACAGGGCGACAACGGCGAATCCCACGACGAATCCGAACTGGTTGCGACTCATGGCTTCCCCCTAGCCCGTCACCTCGACCCTAGACGCACGACGATCACGCGGTAGGGCGTACCCAAAAAATCTTGAAAGGCTTTGTCGGATCGGCGGCGGGCCGTTCGAGGAGTCGGTAGAGACCTCGAACACCAAGGAGTTGTCACCATGTCGACCACCTGCACCCCCGCCGCCCGCGTCACGCGGTCGTTGCTCGGCTACGGCGTCCTCGCTGGAGGGTTCTACGTCGTGGTGGGCCTCGCTCAGGCGCTCACCCGCGACGGCTTCTCGCTCGACAAGCACGCCTGGAGCCTGCTCGCGAACGGCCCGTTCGGCTGGGTCCAGGTCGCGAACTTCATCCTGGCCGGCCTGATGACGATCGCCGCCGCCGTCGGGCTGCGCCGGGCCATCGGCCGTTCCGCCGCGCCCTGGCTGATCGGCGGCTACGGCGTGAGCCTGATAGGCGCCGGGATCTTCCGGGCGGACCCCGCGCAGGGCTTCCCGGCCGGCACCCCGCAGATCGGAAACGTGACCTTGAATGGCATGCTCCACTTCATGATCGGCGGCGTGGGCTTTCTCTGCCTGATCGCCGCCTGCCTGGTGCTCGGCCGCCGCTTCGCACGGGCGGGTAGCCCGGGTCTGGCGTGGTTCTCCCGTGCGACCGGGATCGTGTTCCTGGCCGCGTTCGCGGGCATCGCGAGCGGTTCGCATGGCCCTACCACTCTCGCGTTCCTGGCCGCCGTCGTTCTCGCCTGGACGTGGCTGGCCGTCGTCTGCACCGTCCACTACCGCACCGAAGGAGCCTGAAACATGCGCTACCTGCTGCTTCTCAAGTCCGAGCGGCCCGCCGGCCCGCCGCCCGCCGAGCTGATGGAGGCGATCATGAATCTCGGCGCCGAGGCCGCCGCGTCCGGCGCGCTGCTCGACACGGCCGGCCTGGAGCCCAGCGCGAACGGCGCCCGGGTAGCGTTGCACGGCGGGGCGCTGAGCGTCACCGACGGCCCGTTCGCCGAGGCCAAGGAGACCATCAGCTACGCCCTCTACGAGGTCCGCTCCAAGGAGGAGGCCGTCGAATGGGCCTCGCGGTTCCTGGCCCTGCACCGGGATCTGTGGCCCGGCTGGGTGGGCGAGACCGAGGTCCTCAAGGTCTTCTAACCACCATGACGACACCCGACCCCCGCGCGGCGCTGGAGACGGTCTGGCGCATGGAGTACCCCCGGATCGTCGCCACGCTGGCCCGCCTCGTCCGCGACGTGGGCCTGGCGGAGGAACTCGCCCAGGACACGCTGGTCATCGCCCTCGAACAGTGGCCGGTGACCGGCGTGCCGGCGCATCCGGCGTCGTGGCTCACGGCGACCGCCAAGCACAAGGCGGTCGACCTGCTGCGGCGCCGGTCCGCCTACGCCGCCAAGCTCGCCGAGGTGGGCCGGTCGGTATCCGAGGTGGAGGACCGCGACCTGGCGGCCGAACTGGACGACTACGTCGGCGACGACATGCTGCGGCTCATCTTCACCACGTGCCACCCGGTGTTGCCCGTGCCGTCGCGGGTGGCGCTCACCCTGCGGCTGCTGGGCGGGCTGAGCACCGCGGAGATCGCCCGCGCGTACCTGGTCAGCGAGGCGACCGTCAGCCAGCGCATCCTGCGCGCGAAGCGGACCCTGGCCGAGCGCCGGGTCCCGATCGAACTACCGCCGCCCGCCCAGGCGTCCGAGCGCCTCGCGTCCGTGCTCGAGGTCGTCTATCTCATCTTCAATGAGGGGTACGCCGCGACGGCCGGCGAGGACTGGACCCGCCCGGCGTTGTGCGTCGAGGCCATGCGCCTGGGCCGGGTGCTGGCCGGCCTGGCCCCGGCCGAACCCGAGGTGCACGGCCTGGTGGCGCTCATGGAGCTGCAGGCGTCCCGCCTGCCGGCGCGCATCGGGCCCGGCGGCGCCCCGATCCTGTTGCAGGACCAGGACCGGCGCCGCTGGGACCGGTTGCTGATCCGCCGCGGGCTGGCCGCGCTCGACCGCGCGGGGGCGACCCTCGGCCCGTACGCGCTGCAGGCGGCCATCGCCGCGTGTCACGCGCGGGCCGCGTCGCCGCAGGACACGGACTGGGCCCGGATCGCGGGCCTCTACGGGGTGCTGGCCGTGGTGTCGCCGTCGCCGGTCGTGGAACTCAACCGGGCGGTGGCCGTCGGTCACGCACACGGCCCGGCGGCGGCGTTGGCGATCGTGGAGGGCCTGGAGCTGCCCGGGTACGCCCTGCTGCCGGCCGTGCGCGGGGACCTGCTGGAGAAGCTGGGCCGGGTGGCCGAGGCGCGCGAGGCGTTCGCGCACGCCGCCGCCCTGACCCACAACGCCCGGGAGCGAGACCTGTTCCTCGCCCGGGCGGCGGATGCCGGCGCCGGATCGACGAGCGACCCGGCGCCGTCGTCCGGGAACGCGGTCGTGACCAGCGAGCCCCGGCTCACGGATCCAGCGTGATGACGACGTTGCCGACCTTGCGTCCCGTGTCGACGTGCTCATGCGCCTCGACGATGCGCTCCAGCGGGTAGCGGCGGTCGATCCGTGTCGAAGATGACGTCGTACGTCTGCCCCCCGCGCGCGAAGTCAACGGTGGTGCGGTCGATCACCTCATCGGCGCCCAGCGACCGGACGAGTTCGGCGTCGCGCCCGCTGCACACTCCGGTCACCCTGATACCCCCTGGTTATGGATGGAAAGTGTCGTCATACCGGTCAACCGATCCATAACCCCGGTGAGGTCAGGTGAGGCGGACGCTGAGGCCCTTGCCGGCGAACTCCGTGCACACGAAGCACGGTTCGCGGTCCGTGCCGCGATCAGGGTCGAGGCGGTAGCCCAGCTCGGCGAAGTCGCCCACCGACGCGGACCCGCCCGACATGACCAGCCAGCGCGCGAACGCCCCGCGCGCGATCTTCGCGTGCACCGCGACGAACTTCGGCTCCCCGGACGCCGGCTCCACGGTGAGGAACCGCGGCGTCACCACCCGGGCCGCGTCGACGAACGGCAGGACCACCTTGCTGTACTCGTTGGCGGCGAGGTTGACGATCGGGCCCCGGGACGGCAGCTCGGCGGCGACGGCCGACCCCCAGAAGGAGTACAGGCTGCCGATGACCGGCAGCCTGTAGCCCATCTCCAGCCGGTACGGGCTGATGCCGTCGAACGGGCGCAGCACGCCGTAGAGGCCGGACAGGATGCGCAGGTGGGCGGTGGCGTAGCGGCGGTCGGCGGCCGACCAGGAGGCGACCCGCAGGCCACTGTAGATGTCGCCGAGGAAGCTCTCGGCCGCCGGCATGAGCCGGTCCGGGTCGGTGGTCCACGCGGCGAACGTGTCGTGGGTCTTCCCGGCCAGGGGCAGGGAGACCTTCATCGCGGACGCGATCTGGTCGGGCGTCAGGTCACGCACCGCGGCGACGAGCTCGGCCGCCCGCGTCACGAGCGCCGGCGTGCCGAGTCGCCCGGTCGACGACCACCCGTCGGCGGGCGGCGCGTCGCGCATCGTCTTCGACGTGTGCAGCAGAATGATCACGCACGTACCTTAGGCCCCGTCCAGGACGGCGGCCGTGAAGGCGTACACCTTGGTCAGGAGCGCCGCGGACCTGAGGATGACCACGGCCTCGTCCGGCGCCGCGCGGCCGGGCGGCGTGGCCCGCACCTGCCGGGAACAGTCGAGGTCCGCGCAGATGTACGTGCCGACGCTGTCGCCCTTGCGGCCGGACGCGCCGGCCTTGCGGGCGGTGAACAGCGCGATCTCGTTGGACTGCCGGACGGACTCGCACAGCAGGCACATCGCCGCCGGGCGCCGGACGCCCGAGTCGGGCGCGCGCAGCACGACGCCGACCAGCCGGTCGTCGCGCCAGTGCACCAGGAAGCCACGCAGCCGCGAGCGCGGGTCACGCCAGCCGAAATAGTCCGTCTCCGCCCAGTTGATCTTTTTGAGATCGGGCAGGGTCATGTCGGCGGCCTCGCCACGCGAGCAGTTGACCATCGCGGCACGGATCTGTTCCTCGGTGACGGGTTCCATTTCGCCCAAGCTACCCAGTGGCGATCATTATGGCAGCTCATATACCGTGGACGGGCGCCGACGACGCGGCGCGGGTCAGGCCGAGAGGCGCTGCGACGGACATCGGTCCGCCACGCTCGGCCTGGGACCTACCGAAGGGCGCCTCCTGTCGAGGGAGGAGCCCTCTTCTTATGTCTGCCCAGGTTTCAAAGATCAACAACGTCGAGTTCGCGGTGGCCGACCTGTCGCTGGCCGCCGCCGGGCGGGCGCAGATCCGCCTCGCCGAGCACGAGATGCCGGGCCTCATGGCGATCCGCCGGGAGTACGCGCAGGCCCAGCCCCTGCGCGGGGCGCGCGTCGCCGGTTCGCTGCACATGACCGTGCAGACCGCCGTCCTCATCGAGACCCTCGTCGCACTCGGCGCGCAGGTGCGCTGGGTGTCCTGCAACATCTTCTCCACCCAGGACGAGGCGGCCGCCGCGGTCGTCGTCGGTCCACACGGCACGGTCGACGCGCCGTCCGGCACGCCGGTGTTCGCCTGGAAGGGCGAGACCCTCGCCGAGTACTGGTGGGCGACCATGCAGCTGTTCGACTTCGGCGGCGGCGCCGGCCCGAACACGCTGGTCGACGACGGCGGCGACGCCACGCTGCTGATCCACAAGGGTGTGGAGTTCGAGCGGGCGGGCGCGGTCCCGGCGCCGGCCGAGGACGACCACGAGGAGTACCAGCTGATCCTGCGGACGCTGGCCGACAGCCTCGCGACCGACGCCGGCCGGTTCACCCGCGTCGCGGCCGAAATGCGCGGCGTGACCGAGGAGACCACCGCCGGCGTCGCCCGGCTGTACAGGCTGGCCCGCGACGGGGCCCTGCTGTTCCCCGCGATCAATGTCAACGACGCGGTGACGAAGTCGAAGTTCGACAACAAGTACGGCATCCGCCACTCGCTCGTGGACGGGCTCAACCGGGCCACGGACGTGATGCTGGGCGGCAAGCTGGCGGTCGTGTGCGGGTACGGCGACGTGGGCAAGGGCGCCGTGGAGGCGCTGCGCGGGCAGGGCGCCCGCGTGGTCGTCACCGAGATCGACCCGATCTGCGCCCTGCAGGCGGCGATGGACGGGCTTGCCGTGGTCCACCTGTCGGATGTGGTCGAGAGCGCGGACATCTTCGTCACCACCACCGGCGGGCGGGACATCATCATGGCCGCCGACATGGCGCGGATGAAGCACAACGCGATCGTGGGCAACATCGGGCACTTCGACAACGAGGTGGACATGGCCGGGCTCGCCCGGGTGCCCGGCATCGTGAAAACAGAGGTCAAGCCGCAGGTGCACGAGTGGCTGTTCCCGGACGGGCACGCGGTCATCGTGCTCTCGGAGGGCCGCCTGCTGAACCTCGGCAACGCGACCGGTCACCCGAGCTTCGTCATGTCGAACTCGTTCACGAACCAGACCATGGCGCAGATCGAGCTGTACACGAAGCCCGGCCAGTACGAGCGGAAGGTGTACACGCTGCCCAAGCACCTCGACGAGAAGGTGGCGCGCCTGCACCTGGACGCGCTCGGCGCCCGGCTCACGACGCTCACCAAGAAGCAGGCGGAGTACCTGGGCGTCGACGTGGACGGACCGTACAAGACCGATCATTACAGGTACTGACACATATTGATGCTGCTCAATGTGACCAACTACACTTCGTGGTTCGCTCGTCACACTGGGGAGGTAATCATGGTTCGACGCACGGTCACGGTGCTGCTCAGCCTCACCATCGTCCTCGGCCTGCCGTTCGTGGGCGCGCAGAGCGCGTCAGCGCACGACACGTCCGCCGCGGTGAACACGTGCGGCAGCGGCTCGGCACGCTGCGGGTACGGCGGCGTGACCAACAACCACACCCGCGTGTACGCGTGCGACACGTACGCCGACGGCTACGGGTTCCGCACGTTCTACCGGCTCAAGAACGAGGCCACCGGATACATCGACGACGCCAACGGCGCCACGTCCGGCTGTAGCGCCGCCTTCGTCGGCACGACGTCCAACCCCGTCGTCACGTTCTGGGTGATCTGGAAGAACAGCTACGCCTACGTCTGGCGGGGGCCGTACACCGCCTGACCGGACCGGCCGCCGTACGCGTGCTCCCTCCGCGCGTACGGCGGCGCCCGACCGGGCATGAACGTGTCCGTGGCGCTGCGCGTGATGACCTACAACCTGCTGCGTGGCGGCCGGCCGGACCGGCTGCCCGCGATCATGTCGGTCATCACGGATGCGCGCCCGGACGTGCTGGCCCTACAGGAACTCGGCGCGATGACGGCCCGCCGGTTCGCCGGGTTCGGCGCGGACCTGGGCATGCGCGGGCGCATGTCGACGTCCTGGTTCGGCCAGCCGGTCGGCATCCTCGTCCGCGACGCGGTGACGATCCGCCACGGTGGTCGCGTGCGGCGGCCGTTCCACCACGGCGCGCCCGTCCTGACGATCGACACCAGCCTCGGTCCGCTGACCGTCCTGGCCGCGCACCTGCACCCGCTCAGCGGCCGGCGACGGCTGCGGGAGGCGCGCTGGCTCGCCGCGTACGCCGGCCGGCGCCGGCCCGCGCTCCTGCTGGGCGACCTCAACTCGCTCGACCCGTGGGACGACCACGCGCGGCGCCTGGCCGACCTGCGCCACCGTTACCGGGGCAGGCACCTGCGCCGCGACGGCACGGTCGACACCCGCGCGATCGCCGCTCTGGTCGGGGCGGGCTTCGTCGACGTGTTCCGGCGCACGGGCTCGGTCGGACGGCCGTACACGGCCCCGACCGAGGGCCCCTGGGGCGCGGAGTTCTCGCGGATGCGGCTGGACTACGTGCTCGCGACCGAGGAACTCGCCGCTCGGGCCCGGACCTGCCACACGTTGGACACCAACGCGTCCGACCACTACCCCGTGGTCGCGGACTTCGACGTCGAACCGGGGCCTGGTTGAGCGCGCGCGACGCCGGGGTAGGCTCGATCATGATCTCCCGCCGCCTGCTCGCCGGCGTCGCCGCCGGCCTCGCGGCCGCCGGCGGGGTGCTCTTCATCGGCGCGGTGCTCGCCGACCAGGGCGTCTGGTACGCCGGGTTCGTCAGCGAGGTCGGCGTGCCCGGACGGCCGTTCCGCACCGCGTACCGCCTGGGGCTTATCGGCGTCGGCGTCGGGGTGGTGCTGCTCGCCGGAATGCTGCGCCCGCTCGCCGGGGTGCCCGCCCTCGCCCTCGCCCTCGGCGGCCTGCTGGCGGGCGCCTCGGCCGTGGTGCCGTGCAGTCCCGGGTGTCCCCTGCCGCCGTACGAGACGCCGACCGCCCAGGACCTCGTGCACGCGGGGGCGAGCGTCGCGGGGGCCGGCCTGTGCGCACTGGGCGTGCTGCTGCTCGCGTTGCGCCCGACCGGGGGCGCGCTCCGGCGGGTGGCCAGGGTGGCGATCGGCCCGGTGGTCCTCCTCGGCCTGGCGACGGTCTACGGCCTGGCCTTCCTCGGCCGGTCGGTGTTCACGGGGACGGTCGAGCGGCTGCTGCTGGCGCTGCTCATCGCGTGGAGCGTGGCGGCCGCCGTGGTGGTGGGCCGGGCGCGCGAGCCCTAGACGCAACTTCCGGTTGCGCGTTGCGGCCGCCCGTACTAGTGTCAACCGCAACCAAAGGTTGCAGAAAGCGAGTTGACCATGGAATACGGAACGCTGGCGCGCCAGATCCACATCGACGCCCCACCGGAGGTGGTGTTCGAGGTCGTCAGCCGGCCGGAACACCTGCGCGAGTGGTGGTCGGACGACGCCCACCTGGACCCGGCGCCCGGCGCGGTGGGCGAGCTGATCTGGGGCGACCGGGCGCAGGTCGAGGCGATCACCGTCGTGGACGTCGACCCGCCCCGCCGGTTCTCCTTCCGGTGGGTGACCACGGCCGGCGAGCCGGCCTCGCCGGACAACTCGCTGCTGGTCACGTTCGACATCGAGGCCGACGGGGCCGGCACCCTGCTGCGGCTCACCGAGACCGGCTTCCGGGAGAAGGGCTGGGAGATCGCGGTCCTGGAGCAGGCGTACAAGGAGCACGTCGTCGGGTGGGAGATGTTCCTGCCCCGCCTGGCCGCGTACGCCCCGACGGTCGCACCCCGATGAGCGTCGCGGTCGACGAGGATCTCTGGTCGGCCGTGGGCGACCCGACCCGCCGCCGCATGCTCGACCTGCTGCTCGCCACCGGCGTGGGTACGGCGACCAGCCTGAGCGAGCACCTGCCGGTCACCCGGCAGGCCGTCGCCAAGCACCTCACCGTCCTCGAACGCGTCGGCCTGGTCCAGGCGACTCCCGCGGGCCGCGAGCGGCACTACCGGGTCGACGACGCACAACTGGCCCGGGCGGTCGCCCAGCTGTCGGCTGTCGGCGCGGCCTGGGACGCGCGCCTGCGGCGCATCAAGCGGATCGCCGAGGCCATCGAGCGCGGCCGCAGCACCTGACGACACGGAAGGAAGGCACAGCCATGGTGGACATCCTGCACAAGGTCGGCATCGCGTCGACCCCGGACACGGTCTACGACGCCCTCACCACGATCGACGGGCTCGCCAGATGGTGGACCGAGGACACCACCGGCGGCACGGACGTCGGCGAGGTCGTCGCGTTCCGGTTCGCCGCCGGCGGGTTCGACATGCGGGTCGTCGAATCGGATCCCGGCAAGCACGTCCTGTGGAAGGTCGTCGACGGCCCCGAGGAGTGGATCGGCACGACCATCGACTGGCGGCTGCGCCGGGACGGCGACCACACGACCGTCCTGTTCAGCCACCTCGGGTGGCGGGAGCCCGTCGAGTTCATGCACCACTGCAGTACGAAGTGGGCGGTGTATCTGATGAGCCTCAAGGCCCTGGCCGAGACCGGCAGGGGCGCGTCCCATCCACACGACGTCAAGATCGATAGCTGGGACTGAGGCCGGCGAACCGTCGCACCCCGGCGGCACACTGGAGGCACGGGACGACCGGTGGGTGGTGGGGCGCGTGGACAGTCTGCTCGACGCCGCGCTGCGCTACGCCCGCCGGGGCGTGCCCGTGTTTCCGTTGCACACCCCCGCCGGCCCGGGCGGCTGCTCGTGCGCGAACGACGGGTGTCCCTCCCCCGGCAAGCACCCGAGGGTGCGCCACGGGGTGCATGACGCGTCCACCGAGCCGAGGGCGATCCGGGCGTGGTGGCGGCGCTGGCCGCTGGCGAACATCGGCCTGGCCACGGGGGTGGTGATGGACGTGTGCGACCTCGACACCGAGGACGGCCTGTCGGCCGTGCGCCGCCTCATCACCACGACCGGGCCGACCGTCCGCTCGGGCCACGGCTGGCACCTGTGGTTCGCGCCCACCGGCCACGGCAACCGCACCGGCCTGGTGCCGGGCGTCGACTGGCGCGGCAAGGGCGGCAGCATCGTCGCGCCACCGTCGCGGCACCCCAGCGGCCGCCGGTACGCCTTCGCCCGCCCGTGGGACGACCGCCCGCTGCCGTCCTGCCCGCCCGAGCTGCTGCGCCTGGTCGCACCGCCGGCCCGGCTCGAACCGGTCACCACCGCGCCGCTGTCGGACCCACGGCGGTACGCGCAGGCGGCCGTCGACGGCGAGGTGGACCGGGTCCTTCGCGCTCCCCGCCCCGGCTGGAAGGGCGGCCGGCGTACCCCCGGCGGACGCAACAGCGCCCTCAACGCGGCGGCGTTCCGCCTCGGCCAGCTCGCCGCCGTCGGCGAGCTGGACCCGGCCACGGTGTGGACGCGGCTCACGGAGGCGGCGCTGGCCACGGGCCTGTCGCCCCAGGAGACCCGCCGCACGATCGAGTCCGGCTGGCGGGCGGGTTTGCGCCGCCCGCGCGAAACCGCCGGGGGTGGTGGCGGATAAGGGTCTCTCCACCACCCCCGGCGGGTTGACGCGGTCAGCGCATGTTGGCGATCACGAACGGGCCGTGGCCGCGCAGGTAGTTCGTCCATCCGCCGGTCACGGGCGCGCCGTTGGCGAGCAGGTTGGTCGTGTCCGTGCCGACGTCGAGCTTCCACGCCGTCCAGGAGATGCCGTTGCTCTTCATCCAGTCGACCCAGGTCTGCGCCTCGGCGTCGCAGATGCGGCCGTCGAGACCGCCGTCGGCGTGGCTCGCGCCCCACTCCGTGACGAACAGCGGCAGGCCGGCGCGGATCGCGGTGTTGGCCTTGTCGCGCAGGAACTGGGTGTGCGTGCACGAGTAGAAGTGCAGCGTGTACATCAGGTTGGTGCCCGACACCGGGCTCTGCGCCGCGACGTCGACGTCCTGCGACCACGTCGGGGTGCCCAGCACGATGATGTTGTCCGGGTCGGTCGCGCGGATGCCGTTGATGACCGCCTGATGGTACGGCTTGAGCACGCCGGTCCAGCTGACCTGGAGCGGCTCGTTGTACGGCTCCCAGATGACGTTGGGCAGGTGACCGTACCGGCGGGCCAGGTCGCTGAAGAAGTTGACCGCGGCCTGCGTGTTGTTCTGCGCCTCGTGGGCGTGGTAGTCGACGATCACGTACACGCCCGCGGTGACCGCGTTGTTGATGATCGTCTCGACCTGCGAGCGCGCCCGGTTCGGGTCGCTCAGGTAGGCGCCGGCCGGCTCGACACCCATGGCCGCGCGGATGACCTGCAGGTTCCAGTTGTCACGCATCCACAGCAGCGCGGACAGGTTCTCGGCGTACGGCTGGGTCTCCCAGTTGAGCCACATGCTGCTGATGCCGCGCAGCTGGACCCGGTTGCCGGACTGGTCACACATCGTGGTGCCGCAGACGCGCAGCTGCCCGTACCGGGCCACGGGCGTGTTGCCGGGCGGGTTCGACGTGACCGGCGGGCGCGACGTGACGACCGACGAGGTCGGCGGACGCGAGGTGACCACCGACGAGGTCGGCGGGCGCGACGTGACGACCGAGGAGGTCGGCGCGCCCGAGGTCGGGCCGCCGGTCACCGGGCCGTTGCAGGCCACGCCGTTGACGGCGAAGTTCGTGGGTACGGGGTTGGAGCTGGTCCAGGAGCCGTTGAAGCCGAACGACGCCGTGCCGTTGGTCGGCACGGAGCCGTTGTAGCTGGCGTTGCGGACGGTGACCTGGCCGCCCGACTGGGTGTGGGTGCCGTTCCACAGCTGGGTGATGGTCTGCCCCGCGCCGTAGGTCCAGGTCAGGGTCCAGCTCGTGAGCGGGTCGCCCAGGTTCGTGATGTCCACGTTCGCGCCGAACCCGCCGGGCCACTGATTCGTCACCGCGTAGGTCACGCGGCATCCGGTCGCGGCGGACGCCTGCGACATGGGCAGGACGACCGCGCCCACCACCGCCAGGCTGCCGGCGCCCACGACCGCGGCCGTGACACGCCGCCTCTTACTCCACCATTTCATGGTGCCGCCTTCCTCGCCGGTCACCGGCCGCCAGCAGGCACGCCGCGAGCCGCGGTGACCGTTCGTCGAAACATCCACCGAAATAATGGCGGGCGACGCGACCGAGCGCCCCGCACAGCGCACGAGCAGGCGCCTACCGGCCGAGCAAAGCCGGCTCAGCAGGGCGAACACCTGGCGCGCGGCCAGGCCCAGGACGAAAGTTGCGTTATTCGAACGGGGTCGGGTCGCCGGCGCCGCGCCGCAGGACCTCGGGCTCGTCGCCGGAGAGATCCACGACCGTGGACGGCTCCTTGCCGCCCTCGCCGGCGTCGATGACCGCGTCGATGGCGTGGTCGAGGCGTTCCTTGATCTCCCAGCCCTGGGTCAGCGGCTCCTCGTCGCCGGGCAGCAGGAGGGTGCTCGACAGCAGCGGCTCACCCAGCTCGTCGAGCAGCGCCTGGGTGACCCGGTGGTCGGGCACGCGCGCCCCGACGGTGCGCTTCTTGGGGTGCAGCAACCGGCGCGGCACGTCCTTGCTGGCCGGCAGGATGAACGTGTACGGCCCCGGAATGTGGGCCTTGACGAGCCGGAACACCGAGTTGCTCAGCTGCACGAACTGGCCGAGCTGGGAGAAGTCGCGGCAGACGAGCGCGAAGTGGTGCCGGTCGTCGAGCCGGCGCACCTCGCGGATCCGCTCCACGGCGTCCCGGTCGCCGATGCGGCACCCCAGCGCGTAGGAGGAGTCCGTGGGGTACGCGACGACCCCGCCGCCCCGGATGATGTCCACGGCCTCCCGGATGCGGCGCGGCTGCGGGTTGTCCGGATGCACGTCGAGGTATTTCGCCACGCGAGCAAGCCTACGACCCGCCTCGTTCCCCCGGCTGCACCGCCGCCAAGGAGTACGCGCGCGGCACGGCGGCGAACGGGCCCTGGGTGAACCAGTCGGGCACCCGCCGGCGCAGCTCGGTCGGGCCCTGGAGGGACAGGGTGCGGCTGCGCAGCGCGTCGGTCCAGCTGACGTCTCCGCGCCAGATCTCGGTCATCCGCCGCAGGCTCGTGTTCACCGTGACGGAGACGGGGAAACCGGGGTCGGTGTCGCAGACGTCGGCCTCCCGCGCCGTCAGCACCAGCCACCAGTCACGCAGGCCGGCCGGCACGTCGTCGAACCGGAACTGCAGGACCGACCGGCCGTCCGGCAGCGACTCGTGCGCGACGTTGCGGTGCATGTCCCACATGAGCAGCTTGGGATCCAGGTCGGCGTCGCCCAGCTCGCCGATCCACCGGATGCCCCACCTGCCGATCGCCTCCACGACCGGTCGCAGCTCCTGCCCGGCCAGGGTCAGCGCGTACCGGGCCTCGCCGTCGACCGTCCGCTTCTCGACAAGACCGGCGCCGGCCAACTGGGTCAGCCGCTTCGACAGCAGCGCGGGCGACATGCGCGGCAGGCCCCGACGCAGGTCGTTGAAGCGCTGGCTGCCCTGGGTCAGCTCGCGGACCAGCAGCAACGTCCACCGCTCGTCGAGCAGCTCCATGGCCTTCGCGACGGGGCAGAAATGGTGGTAGGAAGCGCCCATGGAGGCAGCGTAGGCGCGCCTCCGTCGCCCGGTACACATCGTGTACTAGTCGCGACACTGCGCCGTTTCTAGTTTTTGATTATGACGACAACGACGAACCCGGCCGACGCGGACCGGGAACTCAAGGCAAAGCACCGCGCGATGTGGGCACTCGGCGACTACCCGGCGGTGGCGACCGAGGTCATCGCGGAACTGGGTCCCGCGCTGGTCTCCGCGTGTGGGGTCAAGCCCGGCGACCAGGTGCTCGACGTAGCGGCCGGGTCCGGCAACGCGGCCGTCCCGGCCGCCCTCGCCGGCGCCGAGGTGGTGGCGAGCGACCTGACCCCCGAACTGCTCGACGTCGGCCGGCGCGCGGCCGAGCAGGCGGGTGCCGCGCTCGAGTGGCGGGTGGCCGACGCCGAGGCGCTGCCGTTCGCGGGCGGTCAGTTCGACGTGGTGATGTCCTGCGTGGGCGCCATGTTCGCCCCGCACCACCAGGCGACGGCCGACGAGCTGGTGCGGGTCTGCCGGCCGGGCGGCACGATCGGCCTGATCAGCTGGACCCCGGCCGGCTTCATCGGCCAGATGTTCGCCGCCATGAAGCCGTTCGCCGCCCCGCCGCCACCCGGCGCGCAGCCGCCGCCGCTGTGGGGCGACGAGGCGCATGTGCGGGCGCTGCTCGGTGACCGGGTCACCGAGGTCACGGCGACGCGGCGGATGTTGCGGGTCACCCGCTTCGACACGCCGGAGGCGTTCCGCGACTTCTTCAAGGCCACGTACGGCCCGACGATCGCCACGTTCGCCTTCAACGCCCAGGACCCGCAGAAGGTCGCGGACCTCGACCGGGAGCTGGTGGAGCTGGCCCGCCGCCACGACCTCGGCGGTGGGGCGATGGACTGGGAGTACCTGCTGGTGACGGCCCGCCGGGTGAATTCGGACTGACCAGAATGGGGGCGGTCCCATCGGGGCCGCCCCCATTCACGGGATCAGCCTCGGACCAGCGTGCCGGTCGCGGCCGTGCCCTCCACGTTGTCGGGGTCGATCCACCGGAAGCGGACCGAACCGTCGCCGGCCAGGGTGAGCACCACCAGGCCCTCGTAGCAGGCGGAGCCCTCGGTGAACCAGCCGGCGGTGGCCGTGGCCAGGTCGGCCGTCAGCGGGGCGCGGCAACGACGCGACGGGTACTCGATCGTGCCGACGGTCCGCAACGACCGCTCGTAGATCACGACGACGACCTCGTGGCGGTCGTCGTCGGTGGGCTGGACCGTGCCGCGCCAGGTGCCGACCAGGGTGGCCGGCAACTGTCCGGCGACGCGCGACAGGGTGCCGGTGACGGGCGGGTTGCCCGACTCGATGATGGCGCGGTAGGTCAGCTCGCCCGACGGCCGCGCGGTCAGCAGCAGGGGTACGGGCGTCAGGCAGTCAGCCGAACCTTTCGAGATCGTCTCGGTCACCCGGACGCCCTCGTCGCCGACGGCCGCGAGCCGTAACTCGCCGGAGCAGCCTGGAGCGGGGTAATGGACGGTGCCCACGACGGCGCCCACGCGGCCACCGTTGAGGGTCACCCGGACCGGGTACGTTCGATCGATGTCCGCCTGATGCAGGTCGCCGGCCCACGTGCCGAGATAGTCGGCCGCCACGGCGCTCTCCGCCGGCGGGCTGGTCGGATCGGGGCCGGGCCCCGCGCCGGAGCCGCGCAACGCGGCGACCGTGACCACGGCGGCGGCCGCGACGAGCAGTGCCGCGACGGCGATGAGCGACCGGCGCCGCGATGTCGGCGCGGCGTCCGGCCGCGCCGCTGGCGTGGCCTTCACGGCCGTGGTGGTGGCCGGCGCCGGATCGGCCGCGATGTCGTGACGGGCGGCGGCGACCCGCTCCCGCACGGCGGCCGACACCGCTGGCGGCAGCCACCCGTCGTGGAACGCGGCGGCCACCCCTCGCCGGGTGGGGTCCAGCCGTTCGGCGAGCGCCGCCAGGGTCGGCCGTTCGGCGGGGTCCTTCGCGAGGCACTGGTTCAGCAGGTCGCGCCATTGGGCGGGCGCGGCGTCGAGATCGGGTTCGGCGTACAGGACCCGGCCGATGAGCACCTGCGGCGGGCCGGCGCCGAACGGGCCGACCCCGGTCAGCGCGAAGGTGAGCACCGCACCGAGCGAGAACACGTCCGCAGCCGGGGCGAGGCCGCCGCCGTGGATCTGCTCGGGCGCGATGTACCCGGCCGTCCCGACCACGTACCCGGTCCTGGTGAGGCTGGTCGCGTCGGCCGCCTTCGCGATGCCGAAGTCGATGAGCCGCGGGCCGGCGGCGTCGAGCAGCACATTGGACGGCTTGAGGTCACGGTGGACCAGGCCGGCCCGCTCGACCTCCCGCAGCGCCGCCACGATCCCCGCGCCGAGCGCGGTCACGCTGGCGGACGGCAGCGGGCCGAACGTGCGCACCGCGGCTGCCAGCGACGGTCCGGCGACGTACTCGGTCGCGAGCCACGGATGGGCACCGTCCGCGTCCGCGTCGAGGACCTCAGCGACGTACGGGCTGCGCACCTGCCGCGCGGCGCGCACCTCCCGGCGGAACCGCGCCCGGAACTCCGGCTGCCCGGCCAGGCCCGGCAGGATCACCTTGACCGCCGCCGGGGTTCCACTCGGCGATACGGCCAGGTAGACCTGCCCCATCCCGCCGGCCGCGACCCGGCACACGAGCCGGTACCCGGACAGGGCGCGCGGGTCGGATGGTTCCAGTGGCGTCACGCCGGACCTCCCCGCGCCGGATGGTCCACCGTACCCGGCGCCGGAAGACCCCCGAGCGTCCGGGAATCCGGGCTAGGCGCGGGACCTGCGGTGGTCCTCCCAGCGGTCGAGGACGCCCTCCATCTCCTTGCGGAGGAACTCGAAGAACTCCACGGACTCCGCGAACCGCCGGCCGGCCGGAGTGTCCTCGCCGACCGCGCGGGCGCCGTCATGCAGGCCGGAGGACCAGCGGGCGAGGATGGAGTCGCGCTGGGCGATCGTCTGGTACAGCCAGTCGTCCTGGATGGCGTAGTGGTCGCGGCGCGAGCCCCGGTCGCGGCCACGCTGCGCGATGCCGACCTGGGTCAGGTACCGCACGCCGCCCGAGATCGCGGCCGGGCTGGCGTGCAGGCGCTCGGCCAGCTCGGCGGCGGTCAGCCGGCCCTCGTCGGTCGTCATGATCGTGATCGCGATGCGGGACGCGATGCGGGGCATGCCGGAGTCGACGAGCACCTGCGCGAAGCGCTCGACGAAGTGCTCGATCTCCTGGTTATCCCGCCGGCCGGGCATGCCACCTCCTAGCTCCTGAGACGAAGCTTACCGAAGCTTCACAAAATTGTGAAATCAGCGTAGCTTCCGAAGCATGACTGATGCGATCGCGGTCGCCGGACTGACCAAGTCATTCGGCTCCACGCGTGCGTTGGACGGTGTGGATCTCACCGTCCGCACCGGTGAGGTGCACGGGTTCCTGGGTCCGAACGGGGCCGGCAAGTCCACGACCATCCGGGTGCTGCTGGGGCTGCTGAAGGCGGACTCCGGGACGGCCACCCTGCTCGGCGGCGATCCCTGGCGCGACGCCGCCGAACTGCACCGCCGCCTGGCGTACGTCCCGGGCGACGTGAACCTGTGGCCCAACCTCAGCGGCGGCGAGGTGATCGACCTGCTGGGCCGGCTGCGCGGCGGCCTCGACCCGCGGCGGCGCGCCACCCTGCTGGAGCGCTTCGACCTGGACCCGACGAAGAAGGGCCGCACGTACTCCAAGGGCAACCGGCAGAAGGTCGCCCTTGTCGCGGCGCTCGCGTCCGACGTCGAACTGCTCATCCTCGACGAGCCGACCTCCGGCCTGGACCCCCTGATGGAGGCCACGTTCCGCGCGTGCATCAACGAGGAGCGCGCCGACGGCCGCACGGTGCTGCTGTCCAGCCACATCCTGTCCGAGGTGGAGGCCCTCTGCGACCGGGTGAGCATCATCCGGGCCGGCAAGGTCGTCGACACGGGGACCCTCACGCAGATGCGCCACCTGTCCCGCACGTCCATCACCGCCGAACTGGCGGCGCCGATCGACCTCGCCGCCGTGCCGGGCGTCCACGATGTCGTGGCCGAGGACCACCGGGTCGCGTTCGATGTGGACAACAACGAGCTCGACGCCGTCATGCGGCGCCTGGCCGAGGCCGGCGTGCGCTCGCTGACCAGCCAGCCGCCGACCCTGGAGGAGCTGTTCCTGCGGCACTACGCCGACGACCTGGTCTCGTCATGACCGCGCTCACGGGGACAGGGGCGTTACTGCGGCTGGCACTGCGGCTCGACCGGGTACGACTGCCCGTGTGGGTGCTCATCATCGGGACGCTGCCGGCGGTCACCGCCGCGCAGTACCAGGAGCTGTACCCGACGAAGGAGTCACTTGACCAGGTCAGCGGGGTGATCAGCAACCCGTCGCTGGTGGCCATCAACGGACCGCTGTTCGCGGGCGGTTCCATCGGCGCGCTGACCGCCTGGAAGGTCCTGGTCACCGAGGTGATCCTCGTCGGCCTCATGGCGATCCTCACGGTGATCCGGCACAGCCGCGTCGAGGAGGAGACCGGCCGCCTGGAGCTGCTGCGCGCCGGGGTCCTCGGCCGGCACGCCCCGCTCACGGCCGCGCTGCTGGCGGCCGGCTCCGCCGGCGTGGCCGCCGGCACCATCGCCGCGCTCGGCCTCATCGGCGCCCGGCAGCCGGCCGCCGGCTCGCTCGCCCTGGGCGCCGCGGTCGCCTTCACCGGGCTGCTGTTCGCCGCGGTCGCGGGTGTCGCCGCTCAGCTCACCGAGTCCGCCCGGTCGGCCACCGCCATCGGCACGGCCGTACTCGGTGGGGCGTACCTGCTACGCGCCGTCGGCGACGCCGGACCCACCTGGGTGTCCTGGCTGTCGCCGATCGGCTGGGCGTTGCGGCTGCGCCCGTACGCGGGCGAACGGTGGTGGACGCTCGGGCTCGTGACCGTCCTCGCCCTCGCGTGCGTCGCGGTCGCGTTCGTCCTCGCCGGCCGGCGTGACCTCGGCGCCGGCCTGCTCCCCCAGCGGCCCGGACCGGCGCGGGCCGAACCGGCGCTGCGCAGCCCGTTCGCGCTGGCCTGGCGGCTGCACCGCGGGCTGCTCATCGGCTGGGTCATCGGCATGGCCGTGTGGGGCGGGGTGCTCGGCGGTTCCGCCAAGGGCATCGGCGACGCGACCCTCGACAACGAGCGGATCACCGACCTGCTCAGCCGCCTCGGCGGCGCCGGCGCCCTGGTCGACGCGTACCTGGGTGCGGTGCTGGGCATCACCGGCCTCGTCGTGGCCGCGTACACCGTGCAGGCAACGCTGCGGCTGCGGGGCGAGGAGACCGCGGGCCGCCTGGAGCCGCTGTTGGCCACGCGGACCCGCCGGGTGCGGTGGGCGCTGAGCCACCTGGCGTTCGCGGTGTTCGGCACGGCCCTGCTACTCGCCGTCGCTGGCGCCGGCGCGGGCCTGGCGTACGGCGCGCAGGTCGGCGACGTCGGCGGGCAGACGGCCGCGCTGCTCGGCGCCGCGCTCGTGCAGGCCCCGGCCGCGTGGGTACTCGCGGGCATCGGCGCGGCCCTGTTCGGCCTGGCGCCCCGGCTCGCCGGTGGGATCACCTGGGCGGCGCTCGTGCTGTGCCTGCTGGTCCTGGAGATCGGCGAGATCCTCGGCCTCAGCCAGTGGATCATCGACGTCTCGCCGTTCGCCCACGTGCCGAAGCTGCCGGGCGCCGACTTCACGGTCGCGCCCCTGCTGTGGCTCACCGTGGCGGCCGCCGCCCTCGCGGCCGCCGGCCTGGCGGCCTTCCGCCGCCGCGACGTCGGCTGACACGGGTGGATCGGGGACGGGTCCGGTCCCCGATCCACCCGTCCAGCGACGTTTCTGAGGGACATCGACGAATCGCGATAAAACCTATACTGCCTATCGGTTCAAACGCCCGCGCTCGCATGAGCGTGGGCACTGAGCGTTAGGAGTGACTGTTGCCGGACCCGCGTTCCCGGCGAAGCTTCCTCACCGGCGTCCTGGCGTGCGGCACCTTGACCGCAGCCGCGACCTACGTGCTTCCCGGGGGCAGGAGCCTGCCCGCGGTGGAGCTCAACCTCGTCACGGGACCGGACTCGTCCGGCGTGCGCCCGCTGCTGGTCGACATGTGGAACCGCGCCAACCCCAACACGCGGGTCCGGGTCACCACGACCGCCGACACCACCACGGACCAGAAGCTCCAGATGCTCACGGAGGCCCGCAACGGCACCGCGGACATCGTCAACCTGGACACGATCGACATCCCGGAGTTCGCCAGGCAGGACCTGATCGTGCCGATCGAGCTGCCCGACGACCAGCTCTTCGTCGGCCGCACGATCGACGCCAGCCGGGTCGACAACCAGCCCGGACACTACTGGGCCGCGCCGTTCCACACCGACGTCGGGATGCTCTTCGAGCGCCTGGCGCCCGACGGGCCGCGCACCGAGGCGACGAGCCTGGCCGAGGTGCTGGACACCCGGGTTGCGCCGCGATCGCAGGGCTTCATCGGCCAACTGCGCCCCTCGTCGTCCGCGTCCTACGAGGCGTTCGTCGTCAACGTGCTCGAACACGCCATCAGCCGGGACAACGACATCCTCGACGGCTCCGGCATCCCCGCCTACGACCTCGTTCGATGGCAGAAGGCGCTCAACCCGCTGCGCGACGCCGTCGCGGACCGGCGGGTCACCCTCGCCGACAACGAGCAGGCCAGCCGGGAGCTGTTCACCGCCAACCCCGACCGCCGGTTCATGCGCAACTGGCCGGTGCACTACCGCGTCATGCAGCAGCACAGCGACGCGGATGTCAGGGCCGACCGGATCCGGGTCTACCCGCTGCCCGTCGGCATTCTCGGCGGCCGGAGCCTGGCGGTGGTGAGCAGGTCCGCACACCGGGGACGCGCCGCCGAGCTGATCCGCTTCCTCACCGGCGAGGAGGCGCAGAAGGTCACCGCCGCGTACGGGCTGCCCCCGACCCGCATCACCGCCTACGCCGAT
This sequence comes from Luedemannella helvata, assembly GCF_039528415.1. Taxonomy (NCBI): domain Bacteria; kingdom Bacillati; phylum Actinomycetota; class Actinomycetes; order Micromonosporales; family Micromonosporaceae; genus Luedemannella; species Luedemannella helvata. Next base: position 141,521 of record NZ_BAAALS010000004.1, on the reverse strand, counting down.
CCGAACCTCAAAGCGTTCATCCCCCACCTGGAGGCGATCCGGGGCGCGGTGGAGACCGCACGACCACGACCGACCCACTGGAACTACCCGGCTTTCGCCGCGGCCGTCGTCAAGCATGTGCTCCCGATGGTGCGCGACGGCCGCGACCTGCCGTCGGCGTTCGTCGACGAGATCCGCGCGGCGCTGGCGTGACTGACGGCCACCGTGGAGGTAGGCGCGCATGAGGATTGACCTGTGGCAGGTCCCCCTGCTGGTGGTGGCGGCGCTGGTCGCGGTCGACGTCGTCGGGCGGGCCGTCGTGAAGCGGTGGCGGCTGCCGACCGAGCGGCGCAAGCAGGTGAAGACCGCGAGTCTGGGCCTGCTGGCGGCCGTCATGCTGACGCTGCTGTGGCGGGCGTGGTCGCTGATCGGCACGTCGACGATGGCGAACGTCGCCGCGATCGTGTCCACGTCGATCGAGTGCGGCATGCTCTGGCTGACGTACCAGTCCTACCGCGAGACCGTCGCCGCGCGGGCCGCCGGACAGGCGCCGGACACCGGGCCGGCGCAGGACCCGCCCCACGACGACCCGGCGACCTGATCCACGCGGACCCGGTGCGCAGGCCGGTTTCTCAGCGCCCGCGGACGTCGGCACTGAAATCTTTCTGAGTTGGGCGCCGTACGTTCGGCCGGTGGCTGCGACGCTCCTGGACTACCTCATCATCGGCGCCGGGCCGGCCGGGCTGCAGCTCGCTGCCCTGCTCGAGCGCGACAACCGACGCGACTACCTCGTCCTCGAAGGCGCCGACGCGCCGGGCGCCTTCTTCACCCGCTTTCCCCGGCACCGGGTGCTCATCTCCATCAACAAGCCGCACACCGGTTCGACCGACCCGGAGCTGAACCTGCGGCTGGACTGGAACTCGCTGCTCGCCGGCGAGGACGCCCCGCTGTTCACCAGCTACACCGAGCGGTACTTCCCCGACGCCGACCTGTACGTGCGCTACCTGGCCGACTTCGCGGAGGCCACGGGCGCCCGGGTCCGCTACGGCACCAGGGTGACGCGGGTGGACCGCACCGGGGACCACCTCGAGGTCACCGACGCGGCCGGCGGCACGTACCGGGCCCGGTGCGTCATCGTGGCGACCGGGGTCTCCCAGCCGTACGTGCCGGACATCCCCGGCATCGAGACGGCCGAGCGCTACGACACGGTGTCGGTCAACGCGCGGGACTTCCTCGACCAGCGGGTGCTCATCATCGGCAAGGGCAACTCCGCGTTCGAGACGGCGGACAACCTCTTGGAGACGACCGCGGTCATCCACGTCGCCGGCCCGAGTTCGGTCCGGATGGCGTGGCGCACCCACTACGTGGGGCACCTGCGCGCCGTCAACAACAACTTCCTCGACACGTACCAGCTGAAGTCGGCCAACGCGATCCTGGACGGCGACGTACGCGAGATCCGCCGCGAGGCGGACGGGTACCGCGTCACCTTCAGCTTCAGCCGCGCCGACGAGGTCGTGCGCGAGCTGCGCTACGACCGGGTCATCGCGTGCACCGGGTTCCGGTTCGACCCGGACATCTTCGCCCCCGGCTGCCGGCCCGAACTGACCATCAAGGACCGGTTCCCGGCGCAGACGGACGAGTGGGAGTCCGTCAACGTCCCGGACGTGTTCTTCGCCGGCACGCTGTCGCAGGTGCGCGACTTCAAGAAGTCGACCGGCGGCTTCATCCACGGATTCCGCTACAGCGCGCGGGCGCTGCACAAGATCCTGGAGCGCCGCTATCACGGCGCGCCGTGGCCGGCGGAGAAGGTGGACGCCAACCCGGACGCCATCACCGACGCGATCATCGCCCGGATCAACCGCACGTCCGCGCTGTGGCAGCAGTTCGCCGTGCTCGCCGACGTGGTGACGGTCGCCGGCGGCGCCGCGCGCTACCACGACGAGGTGCCGGTGGACTACTTCGCCCGCGCGGGGCTGTCCACGGAGGACCACGCGGTGACGGACGCGTTCGTGGTCACCCTGGAGTACGGGCCGGACCACGACAAGGTCGACCCGTTCGACATCACGGTGACCCGGGTCGCCCAGGACACCGTCGGGCAGGCGCACGACGCCGCGTACCTGCACCCGGTCGTCCGCCACCACCGGGACGGGCAGGTTGTCGCCGTGCACCACCTGGCCGAGAACCTGGACAACCAATGGGACAAGCCCGACGTGCACCGCGCGCCGCTGGCGGCGTTCGTCGCCCGGTGCCTGTCCGCGTGACCCGGCCGTGCTGACTCTCAGCGACGTGCACGACGCGGCCGAGCGCCGGCTCGACCCGGTGCACTACGACTTCTTCGCCGGCGGGGCGGGCGAGGAGCGCACCGTGGCCGCCAACACGGAGGCGTTCGACCGGTACCGGCTCGTGCCGCGCGTGCTGCGCGGGGTGGGCCGCCGGGGACTGGACGTCGAACTGCTCGGCCAGGCGCTGAGCATGCCCGTGCTGGTGTCGCCGACGGCGTTCCACCGGCTGGCGCACCCGGACGGCGAGGTCGCCACCGCGCGGGCCGCGGCCGCGGCGCGGACGGTCATGATCTTGAGCATGGCGGCCACCCGCACCGTCGAGGACGTCGCGGCCACGGGGGTCCGGCTGTGGTTCCAGCTGTTCGTGCAGCCGGACCGCGCCTTCACGGAACGTCTCGTGCGGCGGGCGGAGAAAGCGGGGTGCGGCGCGCTCGTCGTCACGGTCGACGCGCCGCTGTTCGGGCGGCGCGACCGCGACGTGCGCAACGGCTTCGACGACCTACCCGCCGGGCTGGCGTGCGAGAACCTGCGGGAGGCGCCGACCGGCCCGCCCCGGCCGATCACCTGGGACCCCGAGCTGACCTGGGCGGACCTGGCCTGGGTGTGCGGCCTGACCCCGCTGCCCGTGCTGGTCAAGGGGATCCTGCACCCCGACGACGCCCACCTGGCGGTCGAGCACGGCGCCGGCGGGATCATCGTCTCCAACCACGGCGGCCGCCAGCTCGACGGCGCGACGGCCACCCTGGACGCGCTCACGGACGTCGTCGACGCGGTGGCCGGGCGCGTGCCCGTACTCCTCGACGGCGGCGTGCGGCGCGGCACCGACGTGGTGACGGCGCTGGCCCTCGGCGCGACCGCGGTCGGCATCGGCCGGCCGGTGGTCTGGGGCCTGGCCGCCGACGGGACGGCCGGCGTACGGCACGTCCTGGAACTGCTGCGCGGCGAGCTGGACCGCGCGATGGCGTTGTGCGGCGCGGACCGGGTCGCCGCGCTCGGACCCGACCTGGTCGACATCGGCCGGTGCCACCGATGAGGTTCCTGCCCAACCTGCTCATCCGGCTGCGGGAGCGGATCTTCGCCCGGCTCAACGGCGAGGACGGCATCCCGGTGCCCGGCCCGCTGGTGGGGGCCGAACACTTCGAGCGGGTGTACGCCGACCCCGCCGCCGACGGGCGCAGCCGGGGCGCCGGCCTGTCGGACCTGTTCTGGTACTGGCTCGCGCCCGGCCCGCAGATGCACCAGGAGCATCTGGAGCCCGGCGAGCGCTACCGGGTGGTGGCCCGCACGACCCGACGGGTGCTCGCGGTGCCCCCGCAGCGCTCGTACGACCTGGCCGCGGCGGCCGCGCGGCGGGCGCTGGACCGGCTGCCGCCCGATCGGACGAGCCTGGTGCGCCTGCGCGACCTCATGATGCCGATCTGGGCCGAGGTGTACTACGAGCTGGTCTTCGGCGAGCCGTGCCCGGCGTCCGCCCGCGCGCTCATCGTGGCCAACGCCGACGACGTCGTCACCGCCCTCAAGTGCTGCTCGCTGCGGCACATGGACCGCCGCGACCGGCTCACCCGGTACCTGCTCGACCGGCTGGCGGCCGGCACGGTGCCGGTCACGTTGCCGGCGCCGTTCACCGCGCAGGAGACCGCGTGGTACCTGCAGGGCGCCTTCTTCAACACGGCCGTGGTGCAGATGTCCGAGGCGATGGCGCACCTGCTGCTCGCCGTCGCCCAGCACCCGGCCGCGCAGCGGCGGCTGGTCGCCGGCCTCGACGACGACGCCGCCCTCGACCGGGTCATCGACGAGACCCTGCGCGTGCACCCGCTGTTCGGCGTCGCCCACCGCATCACGTCCGCGCCGATCGTCGTGGACGAGCGGGTCACCCTGCCCACCGGCTCGGTGCTGCTCTTCAACTACCTGGCCTACCAGCGGACCGGTCCGGCGGCGGACGACGCCTTCGACCCGGACCGGTGGCTCGGGCTCGACCGGCGCGACGCGCACTTCATCCCGTTCGGGGTGACCGCCAACCGGGCCTGCCCGGCGCGCGGCGCGGCTCCGGTGATGATGCGCGCGGTGATCCGGGAGACGCTACGCCGCTTCGCGCTCGTCTCCACGGTCGGGCACACCCGGTCGCTGCCCAGCCGCGGGCCCTGTTACCTCGTCCCACCCGGGGCGGCCGCGCCCGGCCCCGGCCGGCTGCGGCTGATGCGCTGGCGCGACACCTGGGCCGACCTGGGGCGCAGCGTCGTGCAGCTCTGCCTCGGCACCGTCATGGTCATCGACGCCCGCCGACAGCGACTGTGCACAACCTACTTCGAGGAGGCGCACGCTCCATGACCGTCACCGATGTGCCGCAACGCGCCCGCCGCCCGCTGCCCACAGCCGGGCGGTGGCTTTTCATCGCCGGCGTTGCGTGCGTGACCGCGGGCGTGGTGCTGCAGATACCCGACGTCGCGATGGTGATCGACGCGCACCGCATGCCGGACGACATGGACATGCAGAACGGCATGGGCATGGACGACATGGGCATGCCGGCGGGCATGTCGATGTGGACCACGTCGATGGTGGCCGGGATGCTCCTGGAGGTGGTCGGGCTGGTGGCGGCGGTGTTCGGTCTCTTCCGCGACGCCCCGCGCCAGGTGGGGGCGGGCGGGGTCGCGCCGGAGGCCATTGAGCACGGGGAGTTGCGGCCGATCCACGCGGTCACCTACCTCGTCCTGACGGTCGCGCTCGTGGTCGACATCATGAAGCCGCTCACCATCGGCTTCGTCCTGCCCGGCATGCGCGAGGAGTACGGCGTGTCAGAGGCGGTCGTGTCCGTGCTGCCACTCGTCGCGCTGACCGGGACGGCCATCGGGTCCATTGTCTGGGGCCTGCTCGGCGACCGGTTCGGCCGGCGGACCGCGCTCCTGCTCGCCACGCTGCTGTTCGTGGCGACGTCGGCGTGCGGCGCCATGCCGACGTTCTCCTGGAACCTGGTGATGTGTTTCCTGATGGGTTGCTCGGCGGGCGGCCTGTTGCCGCTGGTCTTCACGCTGGTCGCCGAACTGACGCCGCGCCGGCACCGCGGCTGGGTCGCGGTCGCCCTGGGCGGGGTCGGCGGGCTGGGCGGCTACCTCGCGGCGAGCGGCGCGGCCTTCTACCTGGAGCCCGGATACACCTGGCGGATCCTGTGGCTCATCGGGCTGCCGACCGGGCTGCTCCTGCTCGCCCTGTCGCCGCTCATCCCGGAGTCGCCGCTGTTCCTGCTGCGCATCGGGCGGCGCGAGCAGGCCGAGGCGGTGCTGCGCCGGTACGGTTCGCATCTGCGCGAGCCGCAGGAGCCGGTGCCCGCCGACTCCGGGCAGCGGCCGGGAGCGCTCGCCCTGATCCGCCAGTACCCGACAGCGACCGCCGTCATCGGCATCGTCGGGATCGTGTGGGGGCTGGTCAACTTCGGCTTCCTCGTCATGCTGCCGTCCCAGCTGCACAACTCGGGCATGGTCGGCGGCGCCGCGAGCGGCGTGCTCGCGCGCTCGGCCCTGTATTCCGCCCCGGCGCTGATCGTCGTGGTCCTGCTGTACATGTACTGGCACGGTCGGCGCAGCCTCGCCCTGTTCATCGCGGCGACCGCGGTGGGGCTGGGCGGCATCGCGCTGTGGAGCGCGCGCGGCACGAACGGCGCGCTGCTGGTGTTCTCCGTCGGCATGCTCGTCCTCGCCCTGTCGGGCATCAACGCGATGCTCCTGCCGTACAGCGCCGAGATCTACCCGACAGCGTTGCGCGCCACGGGTTCCGGGTTCGCCGCCGCGGCGACGAAGGTCGGCGGCGTGCTCGGCCCGTCCGCGATGCTGCTCATGCTGAAGCTCGACGGCGGGCTGCGGGTCCCCGCGTTCGTCCTGGGTGCGCTCGGCCTAGCCTCTGCGGCGCTCATGCTCAAGTGGGGAGCGCGAGCTAATCAGCCTGTATAAAAAGATGTCCATCACTATTCTCGGCCCCTCCCGCGCGTGCGATGCTGACCGCATGGGAAGCATCCCACGGACGATCGACTCGCCGCGCCGACTGCTTCTCGTCGAGGACGACACCGAACTCGCGGAGCTGCTCAACGGCGCCCTGAGCGACGAGGGCTACCACGTCGACGTGGCCCGCGACGGTCACCTCGGGCTGCACCTGGGGCTCACCCGGCCGTACGACGTGGTGGTCATCGACCGCATGCTGCCGGCGCTGGACGGGCTCGACCTGCTCGCCCGGCTGCGCGCCAGGGCCGTGCGGGCGCGTGCCCTGGTGCTGACCGCGCTCGGCACGGTGTCCGACCGGATCGACGGCCTCGACGCCGGCGCGGACGACTACCTCGCCAAGCCGTTCGACCTCGACGAGCTGAGCGCCCGGCTGCGCGCCCTGTGCCGGCGCAGCCTGGAGCTGGCCGACGCCCTGCGCATCGGCGCGGCCCACCTCGACCTGGGCCTGCGTGACGTGGTGCTGCCCGGCGGGCGCCGGGTCGCGCTCACGTCCCGCGAGTTCGAGCTGCTGCGCGTGCTCGCCTCCCGGCCGAACATCGTCCACTCGCGCGCCGAGCTGCGCCGCCGCGTCTTCGAGGACTCCCCGGCGGCGTCCATCGTGGACACGTATGTCTACTACCTGCGCCGCAAGCTCGGCCGTCCGGTCGTGCGTACGGTGCACGGCATCGGTTACCGGCTGGGCACGCTGTGAGAGCGGGCCGCGGCCTCGTGGTGCCCGACGGCCAGGCGCTCGGCGGGTCCTGGGTCGAGCCGGAGCGGGCGGTGATCCGTCGCGCCCGGGTCCGCGTCAGCGTCCTGGTCGGATCGGTCATCACCCTGCTCGTGACGGCGGTCGGCGCGATCGCGTACGCCGTGCTGGTCGACTCACAGGACGGTCAGATCAGCCGCGAGCTGGAGATCAGCGCCACGTTCGGCGAGCTCGCGGCCCCACCCGTGTGCACCTGGGTGTTCGCGATGGACGGCGGCGTGGTGGCCGGTGCCCCCGTGCCGTCCCCGGCCGGGTTCCCGCTGCGCGCCGACCTCGACCAGGTGAGCGCCTCAGGGGCGACGATCGAGCGGACCCTGGTGCGCAACGGCACGCAGTACCGGGTGCGTACGCAGGCCCGCTCCGACGGCCGCACGTACCAGGCGGTCATCGACATGCGCTACCAGCTCGCCGACCGGGGATACCTGCTGCGCGCCCTCGCCCTCGCGGAGGCCATGGGCCTGTTCGTCGCGGGGCTGACGGGCGTCTTCGTGGGCCGGCGGGCGGTCGCGCCGCTCGCCGAGGCGCTGGCCAAGGAGCGCCGCTTCGTCGCCGACGCGAGCCACGAGCTGCGCACCCCGATCACCCAGGCGTACACCCGGCTGCAGGTGCTCGGGCGGTTGGCGGAACGCGACGAGCTGGCGGACGAACACCGCGACGGCCTGAACCGGCTCGGCGGCACGCTGCGCCGGCTCTCGGAGATCGTCGACGACCTGCTGCTCTCGGCCCGGCTGGCGGCGAGCCCCACCGCGCGTGACGGCCCGCCGCTGAACCTGGTCACGCTCGCCGAGGCGGCCGTCGCCGCGGAGGCCGACCGCGCGGCCGAGCGGCAGCTCACCCTCACGGTGGACCGGCCCGGGGACCCGCTGTTCGTGCAGGGGGTCGACTCGGCGTTGCGGCGGGCGATCGGCGAGCTGCTCGCCAACGCCATCGGGCACACCCCGCCGGGTGGCCGGATCCGGCTGGCCCTGCGCCGGGTCGCGCCGGGTCAGGTGGAGTTGAGCGTCACCGACACCGGCCACGGGTTCGACCCCGCGGACGCCGAATGGATCTTCAGCCGGTTCCGCCACGGCCCCCGCGGCGAGGGTCACCGCTACGGGCTGGGTCTCGCGCTGACCCGCGAGGTGGTGACGAGTCACGGCGGCACCATCGAGGCGGTGGGCGCGCCCGGCCAGGGGGCGCAATTCACCATCCGGCTGCCGGAGTCGCGGGCGTCCCGACCTCGCCGGTCGCGTCCGGGCGCGCCGGAACCAGCGCCGTGACCTGTTCGGCCGCCGCGCGCACGTCGGCATCCAGCGGGCGGTCCGGGTCCACCGGGTCCACCGCGGCGGCGAGCGCGTCCAGCGCGGCGGCGCACGCGGGCGCGGTCGGGCGCCGGGCGCCGACGTGTGCCGCCTGCCGCAGGCCCAGTGCGAGTGAGCCGCACAGCAGGCGCAGCAACGCGGCCATGTCGTAGGCGCGCAGCGCCGCCTGCGTGCCGAACGGCACCACGTCCTGGTTGTGCAGGTTGGTCGGCACGCTCTGCATGCTGGCGGGCAGGGCGGCGCGACGGATCTCGACGACCAACGCGGTCGTCGCGAGCTGGACGCCCTGCAGCCCGTGCTGCTGGCCGGGCCGCGCGGTGAGCATGGGCGGCAGGCCGCCGTTGCGGTTCGGGTCGACCAGGAGGTCCAGCTGCCGCTCGGCGAGGTTGGCCAACTGGGCGGTGACCGTGGCGAGCAGGTCGGCGGCGAACGCGGCCGGCTGGCCGAAGAAGTTGCCGCCGTGCACGACCACATCGTCGTCCGGGAAGAACAGCGGGTTGTCGCTGACCCCGCGCAGGTCGGCCGCGACGACGCCGTCGACGTAGCGCAGCGCGTCCTCGGCCGCGCCGAGCAGCTGCGGCGAGCAGCGGATGCTGTACGGCTCCTGCAGCGCCCGCGAGCCCGACGGGGTGATCCCGGCGAGGGTGGCGCGCATCGTCTCCCCCACGTCGGCCGCGCCGCGGTGGCCGTACGCGGCCAGCAGCCGCGCGTCGCAGAATCCGGGGTCGGCGCCGAGCAGGTCGACCAGCAGGCAGGTGAGCAGCGTCAGCGCCCGGTGCGTGGCGCGGACGCTGTCCAGCGCCAGGGCCAACGCGGCGGTCGTCACGGACGTGCCGTTGACCAGCGCGAGCGCGTCGCGGCCGTCGAGGGCCAGGGGCGCCAGCCCGGCGCGGGTCAGCGCCTGCGCGGCGGGCAGCCGCTCGCCGTCGAGGTACGCGTGCCCGCGCCCGCGCAGCGCCTGCGTGGCGTACGCGAGCGGGATCAGGTCGCCGCTCGCCCCGACCGAGCCGTAGCGGGGCACGGCCGGCACGAGCGTCGTCGCGAACATCGCGGCGAGTCCGTCGACCACCCGGGCCGAGACCCCGGACAGGCCCTGCGCGAGCGACCACGCGCGGATCAGCATGGTGGCCCGGGTGACGTCCGCCGGCAGGTCGGGCCCTTGCCCGGCGCCGAGGTGGGCCAGCGTGTTGTCGCACTGGTCCACATCGGAATCACGGCCCCGGAAGCCCGCGAGGGCGCCGAAGCCGGTGGTCGCCCCGTACACCGGGCGCTCCTCGTCGGACAGCACGCCGCGCAGGAACTGCCGGCCGCGCTCGATGCGCGCCCGTACCTCCTCGTTCACGAGTACCGGCACGGGCGTCACGGCGCGGCGCAGGTCCGCGACCCGCAGCGGTGCGCCGAGGTCGATGACGATCACGTCCACGACCGTACGGCCGAAATCTCAGAGCCTTCTGAACTGGCCCGACTACCGTCCACGCCATGGCGTACGACTACCTGGTCATCGGGGCCGGGCCGGCCGGCCTGCAGCTCGCCGCGCTGCTGGAGCGGGGCGGTCACGACTATGTCGTCCTCGAGCGCGGCAGCGGTCCCGGCACCTTCTTCACCCGCTATCCCCGGCACCGTCAGCTGATCTCCATCAACAAGGTGCACACCGGCTACGACGACCCGGAGCTGCGGCTGCGGATGGACTGGAACTCGCTGCTGTCCGACGATCCCGAGCTGCTGTTCACCCGCTACAGCCGGCGCTACTTCCCGCCCGCCGACGAGCTGGTGCGCTACCTCGCCGACTTCGCGGCGCGCACGGGCGTGCGCGTGCACTACGACACGGAGGTCGTGCGCGTCACCCGCGACGGCGACGGCTTCGTCGCCACCGACCACACGGGGCAGACCTGGCACGCGAAGCGCATCGTCGCCGCCACGGGCGTGTCCCGGCTGTACGTGCCCGACATCCCCGGCATCGACGCGGCCGAGCACTACGACACGTTCGACACCGACCCGGAGTCGTTCACCAACCAGCGGGTCCTCATCATCGGCAAGGGCAACTCCGCGTTCGAGACCGCCGACGCGCTGACCGAGACCGCCGCGGTCATCCACGTGGCCGGGCCGCACTCGGTGCGGTTCGCGTGGCAGACCCACTTCGTCGGCCACCTACGCGCCGTCAACAACAACTTCCTCGACACGTACCAGCTGAAGTCGCAGAACGCGGTCCTCGACGGGACCATCGAGAGCATCGAGCCCCGCCCGGAGGGCGGCTACCGGGTGCTGTTCCGCTACGCCCGCACCGTGGAGGCGTTGCGGGTGCTGGAGTACGACCGGGTGATCGCGTGCACCGGGTTCCGGTTCGACGCCTCCGTGTTCGACGAGGAATGCCGGCCCCGGCTTGTGATCAAGGAGCGCTTCCCGGAGCAGACCGAGGCGTACGAGTCCGTGAACGTGCCCGGCCTGTACTTCGCCGGCACGGTCACCCAGCAGCGGGACTTCAAGCGGTCCACGAGCGGCTTCATCCACGGCTTCCGGTACGGCGCCCGCGCGCTGTACCGCATCCTCGCCCGCCGCTACCACGGCACGGACTGGCCGGCCGAGAAGGTCGCGGCGACCCCGGAGGGCATCGCGGACGCAATCGTCGCCCGGGTCAACCGCAGCTCCGCCCTGTGGCAGCAGTTCGGCGTGCTCGCCGACGTGGTCACCGTGGAGGCCGACGTGGCCCTGTACCAGGAGGAGGTACCCGTGCCGTACGCGTTGGCCGACGAGTTCGGCCGCCCGCGGCACGCCTTCGTCACCACGCTGGAGTACGGGCCGGACCACGACCACGTCGACCCGTTCGACATCTCGGTGCCCCGGCCACGGGAGAACGACGCCGCCCACGCCCATGACGCGAGCTACCTGCACCCGGTGGTCCGGTACTACCGCGACGGCGCGCTCGCCGGCACCCACCACCTCGCGGAGAACCTCGAGAACGAGTGGAACTTCCCGGCCGTACATCAGCAGCCGTTGGCGGTGTTCGTCAAGGAGTGCCTTGCCGACGTCCGCTGACCCGCCCCCGTACCCCGGGCCGGTTCTGGACCTGCTCGCGGCGGCCGGCGACCGAGCGGTGTTCGAGCACGGCGCCCGCCGCGTCGGCGGCGCGCGGCTGCTGAGCCTGGTCCACCGCATCGCGGCCGGCCTGCGCGCCGCCGGTGTCGGCCCGGGCAGCGGCGTGGCCATGATGGTCGGCGTCACCCCGGAGGCGTTCGCCGCCATCCTCGCCGCCCACGTCGTGGGGGCCCGGGTCGCCGGCGTACGCCCCGGGCTCGCCGGGGACCACCTGCGCGACATCCTGCGCCGCGACGTCGACGTGGTGGTCACCGACGCCGCCGCGCCACCGGCCGCGCCGCGCGTGCTGACCGTCGACGCCCTGCTCGCCGCCCCGGACGGGGCGGGCCCGCCGCCCCTGGCCGCCCGGCCCGGCGACGTGGCCCGGCTCATCTACACCAGCGGCAGCACCGGCCGGCCCAAGGCGTGCGCCCAGACGTACGCGGCGCTGTCGGCCGCCTGGACCGCGCGCCCGGACGCGTGGCCGCCCGTGATCCGCGACCTCGCCACGCGGCTGGACCGCCATCTCGTCTTCGGCTCCCTCAGCAGCCAGGTCATGATGGAGTACGGCGTGCTCGCGCTCGCGGCGGGCGGCACCATGGTCGTCCCCGACTCGCCCGCGCTGCCCGACGCCCTCGTGCGGCACCGCGCCTCGTCCAGCGTGATCACGGTGGCGCGGCTGCGCCGGCTGGTCGCCGGGCAGCGGCGCGCGCCGGTCGACCTGAGCGGCCTGCGGGCCCTCATGGTGTCCGGGTCCCCGATCGACGCGGGCGCCCTGCGCGAGGCCCGCGACGTGCTGGGGCCGGTGGTGTTCCACGGCTACGGCCAGACCGAGACCGGCATGATCTCCATGGCCGGGCCGTCGGACGTCAGCGGCTCGGTGGGTCACCCGCCCGACGCCGTCGACGTCGTCGTCCGCGGTCCGGACGGCGCCCCGGTGCCGGCGGGCGTGGACGGTGAACTGTTCGTGCGCACCCCGGCCCAGGCGATCGGGTACTGGGCCGACCCGGCCGAGACCGCGGAGGTCTTCACCGACGGCTGGGTACGCACCCGCGACCTGGGGCACCTCGACGCCGACGGGCGGCTGTACCTCACCGGTCGCACCCGTGACGTCATCATCGTCAACGCGAACCTCTACTACGCCGGCCCGATCGAACGCGTCCTGGCCGGCCACCCGGACGTCGCCGAGGCGTACGTGGTCGCCGCCCCCGACGAGGCGACCGGCGAGGCGGCGCACGCCTTCGTGGTGCCGGCGGACGGCCGGGCGCCGGACCTCGACGCCCTGCGCGGCCTCGTCGCCGCCCAGGTCGGCCAGGAATGCGCGCCCGCGACCATCACGATCATCGACGCGGTACCCCTGGCCGCGAGCGGGAAGCCGGACAAGGGTGCCCTCGCGGCGGGCGCGGCCCGCTCCCCGGGCCGGGCCGGACCGTAGCCGGCCCGGCGCGTACTCACGAATCGTCTTTGTCCTCACGCTCCTCGGCGAGATCCAGAGCCAGGGCCACCCCCAGGATCAGCAGGTGGTTCTCGCTGTCGGCGATGTCCACCGCGTAGGTGTCACGGATGCTGACCCACCGCTTGGAGACCGTGGCGACGGTGGCGCCGTCGCGCCGGATGGTGAACTCGTGGTCGAGCAGGCTGCCCTTCATGGTCAGGTCGTGCGGGCCGGGCACGTCGATGACGTACCGGTCACGGAACAGCCGCAGGAACCGCTTGCGGACGACGGCGGCCTTCTCCCCGCCGATCGTGACCAGGTAGGACGGGCGCAGCGCGATCAGGCGCCGGCGCACCTCGGCGACGGGGGTGCCATCGGGGTCCTTGATGACCAGCCGGTCACGCAGGGACAGCACCTTGCCGTCCACGTCGAACACCGTACGGCCGCCCTCGTCCGTGATCTCGGAGTCGTTGCCCAGTCGGAAGAAGCGCTCCTTGATGAGATACATGCCCTCATGGTGCCCGCGTGTTCCAAGTGCGACACGCGCCGCGAATTCCCCGATAGGTTGACATGGTGAGAGACGTACGGATCGCGCTGCAACTGCAGCCCCAGCACGCCGACTACCGCAGGATCCGCGACACGGTCGCGGAAGCCGAGCAGCTGGGCGTCGACATCATCTTCAACTGGGACCACTTCTACCCGCTCAGCGGCGACCCCGACGGCCTGCACTACGAGTGCTGGACGATGCTGGCCGCCTGGGCCGAGCAGACCTCCCGCGTCGAGTTCGGCGCCCTGGTCACCTGCAACAGCTACCGCAATCCCGACCTGCTCGCCGACATGGCGCGCACGGTCGACAACATCAGCGACGGCCGTCTCATCCTCGGCATCGGCTCCGGCTGGTTCGAGAAGGACTACCAGGAGTACGGGTACGAGTTCGGTACGCCGGGCAGCCGCCTGGACGCGCTGGCCGAGGCGCTGCCCCGCATCGAGCGGCGCCTGTCGGTGATCAACCCGCCGCCGGTACGCAAGATCCCCTTCCTGATCGGCGGCGGCGGCGAGAAGAAGACCCTGCGCCTGGTCGCCAAGTACGCCGACATCTGGCACAGCTTCGCCGACGCGGAGGTCCTGCCCCGCAAGTCGGCCATCCTCGCCGAGCACTGCGCCGCCGTGGGCCGCGACCCCGCCGAGATCGAGATCTCCGTGAGCGTGGCCGGCCGCGGGCAGTCCGCCAAGCCCGACGAGCTGGGGCCGCAGTTCGTGGACCTGGGCGCCACCCTGTTCACGGTCGGCGTCAGCGGCCCCGACCACGACCTGAGCCAGCTGCGCGACTGGATCACCTGGCGCGACGGCTTCAAGCGCTAGCCGCGTCGCGGGCCGCGAGCAGCTCGCCGAGGTGCTCGCGGCTCCACGCGCAGGCCGCGGCGAGCGGCGTCAGCAGGGTGCGACCCAGGTCGGTCAGCGCGTACTCCACGCGGGGCGGCATGCCACCGTGGTCGGTGCGGCGGACGAACCCGTCGCGCTCCATCGCCCGCAGCGTCCCGGTGAGCACCTTCGGGGTGATCGGCCGCAGCGGTACGCCCAGTTCGGAGAACCGTCGGGGCCCGTCGCGCAGGCAGACGAGGACCTTCGCCGTCCACTTGTCGCCGACGCGGAACGGCGGGTCCACGTCCGCGCATCCGGCGAACATGTCGGGGTCCAGCGCACCGGTCATCGCCCCAGGCTACGACAACTATCGTTGCGGTAACCGGGGCCGGGCCCGCTACGGTCCCCCGCATGAAACGCATCGTGGTTTTCGGAGCGGGGGGACGCGCTGGTCGCCGCGTCGTGGCCGAGGCCGCCTCCCGCGGGCATCAGGTGACCGCCGCCGGCCGCGACACCGGCGACGTCACCTCCGCGGACGACGTGGCCCGACTCGCGGCCGGGCACGACGCCGTGGTCAACGCGGCCGCCCGGGTCGATGTCCCGGCGGAGACCTTCTTCCCGGCCGCGGCGCGGGCCCTCGTCGACGGGCTCAGGCGCGCGGGCGTGAGCCGGCTGGTCGGCGTCGGCATCGGTACGGCCCTGCAGACCGCGCCGGGCGTCGCCGTGCACGACGCGCCCGACTTCCCCGCGCCGTACCGGGCGTTCTCGCTCGGCCATGTCGCGCAGCTCGACGTGCTGCGCGACGCGGACCTGGACTGGCTTCTGCTCGCCCCGCCGCCCGTCGTGCTGGACGACGCGGCTCCCCGCACGGGCCGGTACCGGCTCGGCGACACGTCCGTGCTGCCGGGCGAGCAGGCGTTCTCCTACGCCGATCTGGCCGTAGCCATCGTCGACCAGATCGAGACGCCAACCCACCACCGGACAATGGTGGCCCTCGGCGCGGTGTAGGGTGTGCGCATGCTCGCGCGCGTGAACTCGTGGTGGCCCGCCTCCTAGGCGGACCGTCACACGCGCACCCACCCGGCCGCCTCCCGCGAGGCGGCCGTCGCCGTGTTCAGCGGCCGGCGCCTCCGGTGGCCCCGAACCCGGAGGACACCATGACGCACACCTGGCCCGCGCTGCTGGCCGACCTGCTCGCGGGGCACGACCTGACCGCCGAGGCCGCTGCCTGGGCCATGGGTGACGTCGTCAACGGCGATGCCACCCCGGCGCGGCTGGGCGCGTTCCTCGCCGCGCTGCGCGCCAAGGGCGAGACCGCCGCCGAGGTGGACGGACTGGTCACCGCCCTGCTCGGCTCGGCCGCCCCGATCGTGGTGCCCGGGCCGACCCTGGACATCGTCGGTACGGGCGGCGATGGGACGAACGCGGTGAACATCTCCACCATGGCGGCGATCGTCGTGGCCGCGACCGGGACCACTGTCGTCAAGCACGGCGGGCGGGCGGCGTCGTCGACCACGGCCGGCGCGGCCGACGTGGTGGAGCGGCTGGGCGTACCGCTCAGCGTGCCCGCTGGCGCGCACGCCGCGATCGCCGCGGCGGCGGGCATCACGTTCATCTTCGCGGGGGCCGCTCACCCGGGCATGTCGCGCGCGGCCCCGATCCGCCGCGACCTGGGCGTACCGACCGTGTTCAACGTCCTCGGCCCGCTCATCAACCCGGCCCGGCCGGCGCACCGGCTCATCGGGGTCGCGGACCCGCGCCTGCTGCCCGTCGTGGCCGAGGTGCTGCGCCGGCGCGGCGCGAGCGCGCTGGTGGTGCGCGGCGACGATGGGCTGGACAAGCTGACCACGACCACGACGTCGCGGGTGTGGGTCGTGCGGGACTTCACGGCGACCGAGCACGTCCTGGACCCGCGCGAGCAGGGGATCCCCCGCCCGGCTGACGGGGCGCTGCGCGGCGGCGACGCGGACGCGAACGCGGCCGTGGTCCACGCGCTGCTCGCGGGCGAGCGTGGTCCGGTGCGCGACGCGGTGCTGCTCAACGCGGCCGCCGCGACGCTCGCCGCGACGCCGGCGGCCGCGGCACCGCTCGACTCGCTCGACAAGGCACTCGTACGCTGCGCCGAAGCGATCGACTCGGGCGCCGCCGCGACGACCTTGGCCACCTGGCGCGATGCGGCCCAGACCTACCACCGTTCGTAGTCCGGCACGTCGTCACGCTGCGTTCGCCCTGCCGTCGTCGGAGGATGCCGCCTCATGATCGGCCCGATCTTCTACCTGTGGCAGCGTCCGGGGTTCGAAGGGTGGGGACAGGCTTTGGTGAATCTTGGGACGAAAGTGCCGCCGGAGAAGCGTTTTCGTCCCAAGATTCAATACGCCCGGCTCTCCGAAGCAGAGCCATCAGGGGACGGCGTCCGTGCGTTCGAGCAGGGCGGCCAGCTGCTGGGCGTCGCGTTGGGCCTGGTCGCCGCAGCAGTTGTTCATGATGACGTGCAGCTGGTCCGCGTCCTCGGCCAGCTCGCGTAGCCGGCCGGCCCAGGCGGTCAGCTCCTCGTCGGAGTACGCGTACCGGAACTTCTCCTTCTTGTCCCCGGTGGCCCACGCGTCGCTGCGGCCGTGGAACCGCATCACGGCCGGCTCGGCGGTCGCGACCAGCACCGGGGGCAGGGAGCTGGCATGCCCCTGCGGCATGTCGACGCACACGAACGACAGGTCCTCGTGGCACAGGAACTCGACCGTGTCGATCGCGTTGGACGGCGCGAGCCAGGAGGCGTGGCGCAGCTCGACGGCCACCCGCATGGGCCTGCACCGCCGCGCCGTCTCGGCGATGCGTCGCTTGGCGGCGGCCCCGTAGGCGAACCAGGGCGGGAACTGCAGCAGCACCACGCCCAGCTTGCCGGCCGTCGCCAGGGGCCGCAGCGCGTCGAGGAACCGGTCCCAGATCTCGTCGAGCAGCTGTGGCGTCAGGTCGCGCGGGCGTACCCGGTCGGGGCGCAGGTCGCGCGGCAGCGCGGTCACCGGCGTCGGGTGGCCGGTGAACAGGCTGAACGCCTTGATGTTGAACAGGAAGTCGTCGGGCGTGCGGTGCACCCACGCCGTGGTGGTCTCGACGGCCGGGATGGCGTAGAACGAGGTGTCCGCCTCCACCAGGTTGAAGCGCTCCGCGTAGTACGCGAGCCGGCCGGCGGGCGTGTTGGCCTCGCGCGGGTACCACCCCGACTCGAGCAGCATCCGGTCGGCCCAGCTCGCCGTGCCGACTCTCATCTCACCCATGTGGACGGTTATGCCCCGGTGCGGCACTGTCCACACTAGTCGTCGCGACCCTGCCAGGTCGTCACGCATGCCTCGTTGCCCTCGGCGTCGGCGAGCACCCAGAACGCGGGCGCCTGCGCGTCCGAGACCAGCCGGCCACCGGACGCGAGGGCCGCCATGATCCGGGCGGGTGCCTCGTCGTGCGGGACGCAGATGTCGAGGTGGATCCGGTTGCGTTGCGGGCGCGGCGCGTCCATCTGCTGGAACCAGACGGCCGGGCCCTGGGCCGCCGGGTCGATGAGCGCGCCCCCGTCGCCGGGCTCATCGGCGTACCCGAGAAGGGTTTTCCAGAACGGCCGGACGGCGGGGATGTCGAGGGCGTCGATGGCGATCTCGACGACCTGCACGGGTCGCGGCGTGCCCGGCTCGGTGGCCAGCCCGGCGGCGGTGATCCGGCGGGCGAGGTCGACGTCGCGGGCCGTCACGGCGCCGACGGCGACCGTCTGCAGGACGAGGCTGACCCGGTCGGCGCGCACGTCGAGACGCAGGTGGGTGTCGGCGTGGTCGCCGCACGCGGCGACCGCCCGGGCCGCCGCGTCCGCCGCCTCGGCCAGGGAGCCGACGGCGACGGACGCGCGCAGCGCGCCGAGCAGCAGGCGCCAACCGTCGTCGCCGACCGCGTCCGACGCTTCCTGCCGGGTCAGGATCCGCTCATCCATGCGGGCATTGTCGCCTACGGCCGGAAGAAGGCGCTCAGCGAGCGGCGCAGGCCTGCCGGGTCGAGCCCGTGGGCGCGCGCGTGATCGGCGGGCGTGCCGTAGCGGTGCAGGTCGGCCCGGCCGACGCCGAGCGCGGCCAGCCGGTGCGGCCGCATGCGCAGCGCGTCCGCGACCACCCGCGCCGAGGTGCCGGCCAGGTAGGGCTCCACGATCGCGACCGCCGGCGTCGCGCCGGCCAGGGACCGCAGGCCGGCGGCGTCGAACGGGCGGGGCGTGTGCGTGTACGCGACCGTGACGTCAAGGCCCTCCGTCGCGGCGAACACCGCGTCGAGGGTGGGCCCGACCGCCACGGCGACGTCACCGCTCGACCCGGGCCGCACCACCGTGAGCCGACCGTCCGCGGCCGTGTCGACGGCGCGGGTGTTCGTCTCCGTGGACATGCGCAGGTAGACGGGACTGTCGTCGCCGGCCGCCGCGCGCAGCAGCGGGCCGACCTCGTCGGCGTGCCCGGGCACCCGTACGGTCCAGCCGTCCAGCGTGTCGATCAGGGCGACGTCCCCGGGCGCCTGGTGGGTACGGCCGCTCGCCGACGCGTCGTAGGACGAGCCGATGGTGGCCAGGATGGCGTCCACGCCCTGGTGGTCGATGTCGAGCTTGACCTGCTCCCAGGCCCGCTCGACGACGAACGGCGCGTACGAGTGCACGATCGGCCGCAGCCCGGTCAGCGCCAGCCCGCCCGCGACCGACACCATGAGCTGCTCGCGGATGCCCACGTTGAGCACCCGGTCGGGGTGCGCCCGCGCGGCCGGCACGAACGCGTCGGCGGAGATGTCGGCCAGCACCAGCGACAGGCGCGGGTCCTCGGCAAGCAGGGCGGTGGTCGTCTCGACGAAGGCCTCGCGCATCACGCACCCCACTTCTGCTCGGTCACGGCGACGAACACGTGCGGGCGACCCGGCTGGTGCGCGCGCAGGCCCGCCTCGATCCGGTCGTGGTCACGGCCGTCCGCGGTGACGGCGGTCCACCCGTTGACGGTGAAGCGGCCCGCGATCCCGTCGCGCCAGCCGTGCGTCGCCGACTGGTTGTCGATCACGACCGCGGTCAGCGAGTCCAGGCCGATCGCGCCCGCGTAGGCGATCGCCTCATGGTTGCTGCCCTCGTCCAGCTCCGCGTCGCCGACGAGCACGTACACGCGTGGCCGGGTCAGGCCCTGCGCCCGCAGGCCGAGCGCGACGCCCACCCCCAGCGGCAATCCGTGCCCCAGCGAGCCGCTGGAGATCTCCACCCCCGGCACGAGCAGCCGGTCCGGGTGGTGGCCCAGCGGGTTGTCCCACCGGCCCATCCCGTCCAACCATTCGTCGGGGATAAACCCCTTCTCCGCGAGTACGGCGTAGAAGGCGGCGGGCCCGTGCCCCTTGGAGAGGAGGAAGTAGTCCCGCTCGGGGTCGTCGGCGGTCTGCGGCGAGACCCGCAGCACCCGGTCGTAGAGGACCCAGAGCACGTCAAGAGTCGAGTACGCGCTGGGCGAGTGCTTCTCGTCACCCGTGAGACGGGCCAGTGGCGAGGCAAGTACGGTCATGCTTCTACCCTGGGACTTAAAGTTGACTTCACCTCAAGGCCCCGTGATGCAGGACTCATTGACGATCGGAGAGCTGTCCGCCCGCAGCGGCGTGGCAGCCTCGGCGCTGCGCTACTACGAGCGCCTGGGCCTCATCCAGGCGGACCGCACGAGCACGAACCAGCGCCGGTACGCCCGCCACCAGCTGCGCCGCGTGTCGTTCATCCGCATCGCGCAACAGGTCGGCCTGTCGCTCGACGAGATCGCCGACGCGCTCGCGTCGCTGCCGGAGAACCGCACCCCCACGAAGAAGGACTGGGCCCGGCTGTCGGCCCGCTGGGAGTCGCGCCTCGACGAGCAGATCGCCCTGCTGCGACGGCTGCGCGAGCGCCTCACGGGCTGCATCGGCTGCGGCTGCCTGTCCCTGCGCAAGTGCCGCATCATCAACCCCGGCGATGTTTTCGGCGCGGAGGGACCGGGCCCACACCAGCTCTTCCACGACTGATCCGGCCGGACGTGACAAGCTGACCGCATGGCAGATGATCGGAACGTGCTCGGCGGCGAGCTGGAGCCCTGCGGCACCGACCCGGTCACCGGGTTCTACCGGGACGGGTGCTGCTCCACCGGCCCCGACGACATGGGCAGCCACACGGTGTGCGCGGTGGTCACCGCCGAGTTCCTGGCCCACCAGCGCAGCATCGGCAACGACCTGCTGACGCCCCGGCCCGAGTACCGGTTCCCGGGCCTGCGCCCCGGCGACCGGTGGTGCGTGGTGGCCGCCCGGTGGCTACAGGCATACCAGGACGGGGTGGCCGCGCCCGTCGTGCTCGCCTCGACCCACGCCGCCGCGCTCGACATCATCCCGCTCGACGCCCTGCGCCAGCACGCCGTCGACGTCCCCGAGGACCCCAGCTCACTCCAGCAGTAAGCGCCACGACGTCGGCGATGAGGTTCATCGGCGGTAATTGCATTGCCGCCGAGGCGACGGATGTGCGACGGTGCCTGTCATGACGCTCTGACGGACGCACCCACGCCCCATCAAGACCTCGGCTCCCCTGCCGTCCGTTCACGCTTGTCAGCGAAAGAGAGCGTCCTTGTCCGTCACCGTGTTCGCCTCCCCCTCCAGCTGGATCGAGTCCGACGCGCTCACCCAGTGCCACCAGGTCGCCGCCCTCGACGGCATGATCCACGTCGCCGGCATGCCGGATCTGCACCCCGGCAAGGGCGCCCCCATCGGCGCCGCCATGACCTCGACCGTCCTCTACCCGTTCCTCGTGGGCTCCGACATCGGCTGCGGCATCGCCGTGTTCCCCATCAGGCTCAAGCGCGTCGTACCGGAGAAGCTCGCCGCCCGCTTCCCCGACCTCGACCACGAGCCGGACGACGACGACCCCGCCTGGGACGCCCTCGACGGGGACATCCCCGGCGGTCACACCGAGGGCCTCGGCACGGTCGGTCGCGGCAACCACTTCGTCGAGCTGGCCCGCGTCGAGACCGTCCTCGACGAGGCGCACGCGAACCGGCTCGCGCTGGCCGCGGGCGACCTCGTCCTCATCGTGCACAGCGGCTCGCGCGGGCTGGGCGAGCGGATCCTGCGCGCGCACACCGAGGTGCACGGCGCCGGCCCGGCCGCCGATGCCGCCGCCTACCTGGTCGCGCACGACCGGGCCGTGCGGTGGGGCTCGCTGAACCGGCGGCTCATGGCGGCCCGGGTCGCGTACGCGCTCGGGGCCGAACCGGTCGAACCGGTCGTCGACGTGTGCCACAACCTCGTCGAGGTCCGCGACGGGGTGTACCTGCACCGCAAGGGCGCCGCGCCGGGCGACGGCCGCGACGTGCTCGTCGCCGGTACGCGGGGCACCCGCTCGTACCTGGTGGCCGCGCACGCCGGGCCGGAGGCCAACTTCTCCGTGGCGCACGGGGCGGGCCGCAAGATGTCGCGCGCCGACGCACTGCGGCGCGGGAAGGCCAAGCACACGGTCGAGGAGCTGCGCCGCACGCCGGTCGGGTCGCTCGTCGTGTGCGGCGACCGGCAGCTGCTGTTCGAGGAGGCGCCGACCGCGTACAAGCGCATCGAGCAGGTCATCGGCGACCTCGTGGACCACAAGCTGGCCACGCCGGTGGCCGCCACCGTGCCCGTGGTGACCTACAAGACGGCCGACGTGAAGCGGCGGCGGCCGTGAGCGTCCACCTGCTCATGTCGGCCGGGCGCGGCCCGCAGGAGTGCACCTGGGCCGTGGCCGAGCTGGCCCGCCGCCTGGAGGCCGACGCGAGGGAACGCCACGTGACGACCCGCCGCGTCGAGACCGTGGCGGGCGATCGGCCGGGCACGTTCCGGTCGGTGCTGCTGGAGGTGTCGGGTGACGGCCACGAGGCGTTCGCCGCCTCGTGGACCGGCACGCTGTGCTGGCAGGCGCCCAGCCCGTACCGGGCCAGCACCGGGCGCAAGAACTGGTACGTGATCGCGCAGCGGTGCCAGGTCGACGCCCCGCGTACCACGTTCTCCGAGTCGGACGTGGACATCGTCGCCTGCCGCACGGGTGGGCCGGGCGGGCAGCACCGCAACAAGGCCAGCACCGCCGTGCGGGCCACGCACCGCCCGTCCGGGCTGGTCGTCGTGGTCGACACGGAGCGGCAGTTCAGCCTCAACCGGGGCATCGCGCTGCGCCTGCTGCGCGAGCGCCTTGAGCGGGGTGACGACGCGGCGCAACGCGCCGTCGCGACCGCCCGTTGGCAGGTCCACGACGCCCTCATCCGGGGCAACCCCACCCGCGTCGAGCGACCTACCGGACCGGCCGCACAGACCAGGGCGCCTCGTCGATAAGATCCGTCCGCTAGGGTCGGCGGCATGACAGCAGCCCCCGTCACCAGCGTCTTTGAGTCGCTGCGCCTCGACGCCGTGACCGACCAGGAGGCGTTGCGCCGGGTCTACGAACTGCCCAGCGAGGTGGCCCTGCGCAAGCAGATGACCGAACTCACGGAGCCGACCCGGCGGCTGATCGGCTGCGCCTCGCTGGTTTTCATCGCCAGCGCGGACGCCGAGGGCAACCTCGACGTCTCCCCGCGCGGCGGCCCCGCAGGATTTGTCGCGGTTCTGGACGCGCGGACGGTGGCGATGCCGGACGCGACCGGCAACAAACGGCTGGACACCCTGCAGAACGTCGTCGCGACCGGACGGGTCGGGCTGCTGTTCGTCATTCCGGGACGCAGCACGACGCTCCGGGTGAACGGACGGGCCTGCGTCTCCACCCGCCCGGAGCTGTTGGCGCAGCTGACGGCCGTGGGCAAGCCGCCGGCCAGTGCGCTCGTGGTGGAAATTGACGAGGTCTATCCGCATTGCCCCAAATCGTTCCTGCGCAGCGGGGCGTGGGAGCCGGAGCAGTGGCTGCCGGCGGACGCCCAGCCGAGTACGGCCGAGGTGACCGTGGCCCAGCTGCGGATACCGGGGCTGACCATCGCCGACGTCGAGCAGGCGGAGGCCGACGCGCCGGACTAGGTACGAGTGACCGGCGGGGATCAGCCGCCCGCCACCGCCCCCCTGCCCAGCATGCGCGCGACGTTGGCCGCGAGCTCGACGGTCGCGTCGATCTCCACCTTGCGGATGGACACGCTCTCCACGTTGAACCCGTAGGGCATGGTGAGCCGCTCGCAGAAGTCGGCCAGGTCCCGGGCGATCGAGACCGCCTGCCGGCACGACTCCACGAGTGGGTCACTGGCATGGCGGATGGAGTTCTCCAGCCAGCGCGGCACCTCCACCCCGAGCCATTGGACGAAGTCCAGGGTCTTGAGCGACCCGCACACCGACAGGGTGAAGATGACCGGACGCGGCGCGATGCCCCGTGCCCGGCACTCGTAGAAGTAGTCGGAGATCAGGTTCTTCGTCTCGTTCACGTGGAAAACCACCTGCGAGACGAAGAAGGAGCAGCCACGTTCCTGTTTCGCCAGCATGCGCAGGTGCTCGTCCTGCCCGCGGGCGTGCCGCTCGCCGATCACGACGCCGCCGAGCATCAGCTCCGGACGCACCTGCCGGTGCGTGGCGTGCGCCGCCCGCAGGTCGGTGCGCACCGGCTTGCCCCGCGACGACGGACCGACGAAGACGCTGAGCACCCGCTGGGGATCAGCCTCGCGGAGCCAGTCGCGCAGTTCCTCGTCGTGGTACTTGCCGACACAGCGGTAGATGACGACCGGAAGATCGCCCGCGCTGAGGTGGTCGGCGTAGTACCGGGCCGGATCCAGGGTCGGCAGGAACGGGAACGGCCGCTCCTCGGCGACCCGGTCGGACTCGTCGTCGATGTCGTACAGGATCAACCCGTCGATGGGCAGCCGGGCCAGCCGCTGCGCCGTGACGGCCGCGATCTCCTTCACCCGTTGCTCGGTCTCGTGGCGCTTGGGCGGCGTCAGGCTGAACAGCAGGATGCCGGAATCTCCCGCGGCGAGCTTGTCACGAAGCGACATGAACGCCACGCTATGGCCCGGTGCGCCCTGAGACCGACGGGCCCTTCGCGATCCCAGTTCCTGAGCAAGGTCACGTCATCGGCGCGTACGCGGTGGCCTGGATGCCGTACAGGGTGGCGTAGCGGCCGCCCGCCGCGAGGAGTTCCTCGTGGGTGCCCTGTTCCACGAGCCGGCCCCGGTGCAGCACGAGGATGTGGTCGGCGCCGGCCACGGTCGAGAACCGGTGCGACACGATCATCGTGATCGCGCCGGTCCGGGCCGCGAGGTCGCGGGCGCGGGCCAGGTACCGCTCGAAGATCTCGTGTTCGCTCGGCGCGTCCAGCGAGGCGGTCGGCTCGTCGAGCACGAACAGCAGCGGGTCGGTGCGCATGGACGCCCGGGCCAGCGCGGTGCGCTGCCACTGGCCCTCGGACAGCTCGACGCCGTCGAACCGGCGCCCCAACTGGGTGTCCAGCCCGTCGGGCAGCCGGTCCACCAGCGCCCCCGCGTCGGCCGCCCGCACGGCGTGGTCCAGCCGGTCCGGATCGGACAGGTGAGCCAGGTCGCCCACGCCGATCGTCTCGCCGAAGCGGATGTGGAACCGGCCGAAGTCCTGGAAGGCGGCGCTCACCCGGGCACGCCATCCGGCCGGGTCCAGGTCGGCCAGGTCGCGGCCGTCGACTCTGATGTGACCGCGCTGCTGCCGGTAGAGGCTCGTCAACAGCTTGACGAGCGTGGTCTTGCCCGACCCGTACTCCCCCACGACCGCGACCACCGAGCCGGCCGGCAGCCGGCAGGTCACCTCGTCGAGGGCCGGCTGGACCGTCCCGGGATAGGTGAAGCCGACCCGGTCGAGCGTGATCCCCGTACGCAGCCGCGCCGGCGGTGTCGCGTGCCCGCCAACACGGGTCGCCGCCGCGTAGTCGTTCAGCCACACCAGCGGGTCGAGCAGCGTACGGCCGCCGACGGCCTCCCCGACCGCGAACAGCGTGTCCTGGATGGTGTTGCGCAGGCTGACCGCGACGGTGACCGCGAGCACCACGTCTCCGGCGCTCGCCTCACCGCGCGCCGTACGGTCGACGAGCAGCCACAGGCCGGCGGCGAACCCGGCCGTGAACAGCGTCCACCCGGTCAGTGTCCACGCGGCGGAGCGCACGCGGGCGCGGAACCGACCGCGCACGGCCTCGTCCCACGCCTGCCGTTGCCGGCGCGCGATGTCGTCGGCCGCGCCGCTGACCCGCAACTCCTTGCCGCCGGCCGGTTCGGTGGCGAGGTTGAACAGGTGGCGTTGCAGGCGGTACGCCTCGGCCGTGTCCGTCTCGGCCGCCGCCACGGCGCGCTGCCCGCGCTGGTCGAACCACAGCGGTACGGCCGCGAAGACCAGCAGGAGCAGCAGCCACGGCGTGACCGTGGCCATGAGCAGGAGCAGCAGGCCCAGCCGCAGCACGTGGCAGGCGGCCGCCACGGCCTGCCACGGGGCGTGGTTGAGCTGCCAGGCCGCGCCGCGCAGCACGGTGACGCGGTCGAGCAGGTCGGTGCGTTCGAGGTGGTCCAGGCCGTCGATGCGGGCGAGGTGCTCCTCGACGTGCCGGCGGATGTGCAGGACGCCGATCCGGTCGGCCAGCATGGCCTCCAGCGTGTGGTCGAGGCCGGCCAGGTACCTCCCCAGGGCGAACGCGCCGGCGGCGAGCGCCGCGCCGGCCGCGGCGGCGCGCGGATCGTGGCGCACGATCGCGTCGACGGCCACGCCCAGGGCGTACGCCATCGCCGGGGTGGTGACCACGCCCGCCACCCGCAGCGCGAGCAGGCCGGCCGTGGGCGCCGGGTGCAGCCGCCAGGACAGCCGCAGCAGCTCGACCAGCAGGTTCAGATAGCGCCGGGTCATGTCAGGTCTCCCTCGTGCAGGCGGTCGTCGAAGCCGCGCTGGAACCGCTGTGCCTGGACGGTGAACATGGCCGCGTACTCGCCGCCGGCGGCCATCAGCTGCTCGTGCGTGCCGGACTCGGTGATCCGGCCGCCGCGAAGCAGCACGATCCGGTCGGCTTGGCGCACCGTGGACAGCCGGTGCGAGATGAGGATCACGGACGCGTCGCCCCGGTGGGCGGCGAGCCGGTCGAACACGTCGCGCTCGGTGCGCACGTCCAAATGGGCGGTCGGCTCGTCGAGCACGAGCAGGCGGGCGCCCGTGCGCACCGCGTAGAGGGCGCGGGCCAGGGCCACCTGCTGCCACTGGCCGCCGGACAGGTCGACGCCGCCCGTGCGGGTGCGGGCCAGCGGCGTGTGCCACCCGTCCGGCAGCCGCGACACCACCTCGTCGAGCCCGGCGTCGCGGGCCGCGCCCGCGACCGCGGCCAGGTCGGGTGCGACGGCCGCGTTGCCGAGTGCCACGTTCTCGGCCGCCGGCAGGTAATAGCGCACGAAGTCCTGGAACACCACGGACAGCCGCCCGCGCCACGCGGCCGGGCCCAGGTCGGCGATGTCGACCCCGTCGGCGGTGATCCGCCCGGCGGTCGGCTCGTACAGCCCGGCCAGCAGCTTGATCAGTGTTGATTTGCCGGCGCCGTTGGCCCCCACGACCGCGAGCAGCTCCCCCGGCCGCACCTCAAGGTCCAGATCATCGAGTACGCGCTGACCGCTGCCCGGATACGTGAACCCGACGCCGTCGAAGCGCACGAGCGGCGGGCCGCTGCCGGGCGTACAAGAGGGATTGTGTTCGCGGTGCGGCGCTTGGCCGAGTTCGTCGCGCAGGCGGTCGAACGCCCGCAGGCACGTGGTCGCGTTGATCGTGGCGGTGGGCGAATCGGCGAAGGCGTCGAAGAGGCCGGCGCCCGCGACCAGGGCGGCCGCCGCGACCGCGACCGGCGCGCCGCCCCGCGCCGCGTCCACCGCGACGACGAGGTAGACGACGCCCAGTGGGACGAGGACGAGCAGGAACTGGCGCCACTGGCGCGCGAGGATGCGCCGGTTCACCGGCCAGAGCGGATCGTAGGCCGCGCGCAGGTGGCCGTCGATGCGCTCCAGCGCCCAGTCGCCGAGCCCGAAGATCCGCACCTCCTTGCCCTCGGCGGGCGACACCAGCGCGTCGGACCAGACGTCGGCGCGCATGCTGGGCAGGGGCACGTGGCGCCAGACGCGCCGGCGCTGCCGGCCCTCGTCCCAGCGCAACTGGTGGACCACGACGGCCGCCGCGAGCAGTAGTGGGACGGCCCACCAGGCGTACGCGGCGAGGACCACGCCCGCCCCGGCCAGGGCCAGCGCCCGGCCGATCAGGTCGAGTTGGGCGAGCGCGCCCGCGCCGGGCGTGCCGTCCATGAAGCTCTCCGGATCGGCGCGGGCGGTGCGGATGAGCGCCTGGACGTCGGGGCGCTCCAGCGCGCCGATCGTGTCGCTGCCGGCGGCGAGCCGGGACAGCTCGGCCCGGTGCCGGCCGTCGACGCGTGCCGCGGCCAGGTAACCCAGCGGCTGGCGGGCGGCCGCCACGGCGTGCCCGGTGAGCACCGCCAACGCGTAGGCGGCCAGTGGCGCGACCGCCGACCCGCCGGTGACGAGGCGGTCGATGAGCCAGCCGACCGCGACGGCGGCGCTGGCCGGGACGGCGGCGCCGAGCACGGTAAGGACGATCAGCCCGGCCAGCAGGCCGGGGCCGACCCAGGTCAGTCTGAGCAGCAGCTCGGCGCGGTCACGCGCGAACGCGGACACGGCGGCGCCAGGCACCGTACGTGAGGACATTGCGAAACTCCCTGGTGACGTCCACTCGGGACGGTCATGACGAATCGCACGACCGGCGGCGCGGGTCGTGGGCGCGAGTCACCAGGGATCAGTACATGTAGGCATGTTCACGCGTCCGCCGCGGCACGGCAAGGCATTTACGGCGTGTGGTCGACCTGTGAAGGTAGCGGGCAGGTCGTGTGCGGGCGGCCCGTCGGGCGGGCCGGCGGCCCTACGGTCGAGGGTGTGCTGACAGTTGACGTGCTCGTGGTGGGGGCCGGCCTGGCCGGGTTGGAGACCGCCAGGCTGCTCGCGGCGCGCGATCTTCGCGTCCTCGTGGTGGACCGGCGGCGGACGTTGACGACCGGCATCCGAACGACCGGGATCTTCGTGCGGCGCACCCTTGAGGACTTCGACCTGCCCGGGCACCTGCTCGGTCCGGGCGTGCGCGACGTGGTGCTGTACCCGCCCTCGCGGCGCTCCCCGATCCGGCTCACCAGCGACCGCGACGAGTACCGGGTGGCCGACATGGCGGGCGTGTACGAGCACGCGCGCCGCGCGGCCGAGTCGGCCGGCGCGACCGTGCTGCTGGGCACCCGGTACGACGGCAGGTCCCGGGGCCTGGTGCGGCTGGCCGGTGCCGAGCCCGTGACGGCGCGGTTCATCGTCGGCGCGGACGGCGCCCGGTCACGGGTGGCGCGCGACCTGGGGCTCGACGTCAACCGGCGGCTGCTCGTCGGCGCGGAACTGGTCCACCCGATCGCGTCGGGCACGACGACGCCGGCGTTTCACTGCGTGCTGGACCCGCGCGTGGCCCCCGGGTACCTGGGGTGGGTCATCGACGACGGCGAGCACGCGCACGTCGGCGTCGCCGGGTACGCGCACGCCATGCGTACCGGGGTCCGGCACCTGCTGGACGAGTTCGCGGCCGACGCGCCGGGGCGGGCGGCCCCGACCGGACCTGTCGAGCGGCGCGGCGGGCCGATCCCGGTCGGCGGGGTGCTGCGCCGGCTGGCCTGCCCGGACGGGCTGCTCGTCGGCGACGCGGCCGGCGCGGTGTCGCCGCTGACGGCCGGCGGGCTCGACCCGTGCCTGCGCATGTCCGAGCTGGCCGCGACCGTGGCCGCGCGGTACCTGCGCACGGGCGACGAGCGGGTGCTGCGCGGGTACGACGGGAACGCTCTGCGGGCCAGGTTCCGGGCCAGGCTGGCGCTGCGCCGCGCGTTCGCGGGCATCCGGTCGCCCCTGGCCGCCGAGGCGGCCGTCGCCGCGCTGCGCGGGCGGGCCGGCCGGGCGATGGCGGCTCGCGTCCTGTTCGGCGACGGGTCGTTCCCCGACGTCGTACCGCAGTTCGCGCACGGGTGAGGCCGCGCTAGAACGGGAAGCGGCCCTGATGCCAGCGCCAGTGCCCGCCCGCCCGCAGGTGGTCGACGACCACCCGTTGGAGCGCCGTGCGGCGCGGCAACCGGTCGAGCGGCGTGCTCAGGCTGCGGAACACGAACCGCAGCACCTCGACGTCGCCGTCGATGCCCTCGGGCTCCTCGTAGGGTTCCAGCTCGAACCTGCGCTGGAAGCGCACGATGTTGGACTCCTCGGGCAGGTACTCCAGCAGCTGCGGATCGAGCAGCCACGAACCGCAGGAGAACGCCGTGTAGTGCTCGTCGGGAAAGTGGCGCGGGAAGAACGCGCGGGCCTGGTCGAGCGATGCGTCGACCGCCTCCGGGGTCAGCTGCCCGGAGTCCGGGATGTGCAGGCCGATGGCGCCCTCGCCGCGCTGGTGCTGCAACCGGCCCAGCTCGTAGAGGCTGCCGCGCGCGTGCAGGGTCAGCCAGCTCTGCATGACCGGCCAGCCCTCGCCGTTCATGCGCCGGTCGACCGCGAGGTTGCGGCCCAGGTCCGCGAGGGTCGCCCACGACACGGCCTCGTCGATGCCGTGGTCGCGGTGGTACGCCATGACGACGTCGACCAGGGCCAGGTACGCGTACACGTAGAGGTGCCGCCAGGCGGGACCCCGCTCGCGCGGCAGTTCCGGTCCGGGCGGCAGCCAGCCGTTGCCACCGAGGTCGGCGCGGACGAGGGCGATGGACCGGTCGAGCAGCCAGCGCAGCTCGTCAGACCACAGTGGAGAGTCCGGGTCGGGCCAGCCCGCCATGATCTCGGCGGCATCGTCGGGTGGCACGGCGAGCCGGTCCAGGATCGCCGGCGCGTCAGCCTTCGCGGGCAGCGGCGCCGACGGCAGGTCGCCGGCCAACCGGTGTACGCGTTCGACGTCCTCGACGGCTACGCCGAGCCGGGCCGCGAGATCCTCCACGGGCACGCCGGCGATTCTATCGGCGGGGTGACCGTCACCGCACCAGGCCGTGTTCATGGGCGAACACGACGATCTGGACCCGGTCGCGCAGCGCCAGCTTGCGCAGGATCGCACCCACATGGGTCTTGACCGTGGACTCGCTGGCGAAGACCGTGCCGGCGATCTCCGCGTTGGACAGGCCCCGGGCCACGGCGGTGAACACCTCCCGTTCCTTGTCGGTGAGCCCCAAAAACGCCGCGGGCGGCGGCGTCTCGGCCCGGAACTGCCGGTCCAGGAGGGTGGCCAGGTCCTGCGGGGCGAGCACGGCGTTGCCGCCGTGGACCGTACGGATCGCGTCGCGCAGCATCAGCGGCGTGGTGTCCTTGAGCAGGAAGCCGCTGGCGCCGTGGCGGATGGCGGTGGCCGCCCGGTCGTCCAGGTTGAAGGTCGTCAGCACGATCACCCGCACGGGCTTGGTCCGCCGGGCCGCCCGCTCGGGTGCGAAGATCTGCCGGGACGCCTCGACGCCGTCCATCTCCGGCATCCGGATGTCCATCAGGACGACGTCGGGTCGCAGGTCGTCGACCAGGCGGACGGCCGCCACGCCGTCGCCGGCCGCGCCGACCACGCGCATGCCCTCCTGCGCGTCGACGATGACCCGTACCCCTTCACGGAAGAGTTCCTGATCGTCGACGAGCAGGACGGTGATGTCGTCGCTCATCACGCGCCGTTC
This sequence comes from Luedemannella helvata, assembly GCF_039528415.1. Classification (NCBI taxonomy): domain Bacteria; kingdom Bacillati; phylum Actinomycetota; class Actinomycetes; order Micromonosporales; family Micromonosporaceae; genus Luedemannella; species Luedemannella helvata. Next base: position 110,660 of record NZ_BAAALS010000004.1, on the reverse strand, counting down.
CGGACGGGCACGAACGCGGTGACGGTGAAACTGATGCCGGCGGTCTGCTCGCGGCGGCGCACGTCGAGGTGGCCGCCGATGGCCTCAAGCCGTCGCCGCATGCCGTCCAGGCCACGTCCGGCGCTGTCGTCACCGGCGGCGTCGGCCATGTTGGTCACTTCGATGCGCAGGGTGTCGGTGACGCCGCCGGCCGGTTGGGGTGGCGGCCAGTGCCGCTCGGCCGTGATCGGCTGGTCGCGCCGGCCGTGCTTGATGGCGTTGGTGAGCATCTCCTGGAAGACCCGGTAGGCGACCGCAGCCGCCTCCCGGGGCAGTGGGCGTGGGGTGCCCAGCTCGCTCGCGACGATCTCGTGTCCGCTGCCGCGCGCTCCGACGATCAGATCGTCGAGCCGGTCGGCGTCATCGCGCCCCGTGGTCGCGTCCTGGGTCGTGGAGAGCACCTGCCGGACATCCTGCAGGGAAGAGCGCGCCGTGGTGGCGATCGTCTGCATGGCCCTCTTCAGCTTCCCGGTGTCGTCCAGGTACTGCCCCGACTCGGCCTGCGCCAGGATCACCGCGAGGGAATGGCCGACGACGTCGTGGACGTCACGCGCCAGGCGGGTCTGCTGATCGCGCAGGTGCGCGACCTCGCGTGCATGCTCGGTCTCGCGCAGCGCCCCGGCCGCCGTCTCCTCCGCGGCCAGCATGGAGGCCCGCGAGGTGCTCGCCCGGTCGAGGGAGCGCATGACCAGACCCGCCGGCCAGGGGGCGGCGACGACCAGCAACCCGATCAGCGACAGGATCAGCGGCGTCGTCGACTCCGCGCGGAGCATGCCGCCCGGCCTGGCTCCGGTGAGGAGCAGGTAGAGGCTGAAAACCCGGCCCTCGTGCAGGACGAACGCCACGACCACGGCCAGCGGCACCGACAGCGCGCTGCTCACGACGGTCAGCGGGCGGCCCCACCGCGCGCCGCCGAAGAACACGGCCGTCAACGCGAACTCGCTCAACATGATCGGCGCGTGGGACAGCACATGGAACAGGCCCAGTGCCCAGACGAGCCCGAGCGCCGCGCCCGGCGCCCGCCGGCACATCCCGACCGCGCCCGCGACCACCAGCGCCTGCGCGAAGCCCGCGGCGTGGCCGCCGTCCGTCATCGCCCAGAACATGGCGGCCTCGGTGAAGCCGACGACGAGCACAACGAACGCCGCGATCGCCTCGGGCAACCATGGGCGCCAGCCCGTTTCGCTCATCGGATCGTCCAGGTGGGTGGGGGTATGTCCCCGCAAGGGAACCATCCAGAGGGCTTGACCTGCAAAGCGGGTGACGACCGCCACGCGGTCTCAGGCCGCCAGCGCATCGCGTACCAGCAGATCGAGCAGGACACCGAAGGACATTCCCGTCGCGGCGAACATTCTGGGCACCTGGGACTGCGAGGTGAAGCCGGGCGTCGTGTTCACCTCGTTGAGCACCGGCCCGTCGTCCGTGAGAAAGAAGTCGATCCGGGCGACCCCGGCGCACCCCAGCGCGTCGAACATGCTCACGGCGGCCTGCTCGACCCGCTTGCGGGCCACCTCGTCCAGCGGGGCCGGGAGGAGGAAGTCCGGGAAGCCGCCGTACTTGGCGGCGAGGTCGAAGATCTCCCCCTCGGGTACGACGATCTCCAACGCGGGCGCGACGACCCGCGATCCGTCGGGGCGGCCCAGGACCGCGACATCGATCTCCCGCCCCACCACCAGATCCTCTACGAGTACCCGGTGGTCGTGGGCGAACGCGGCGTCCAGGGCCGGGCCGAGCCCGGCCGCCTCGCGGACCAGGGTGACCCCGTGGCTGGACCCCGCGGCGACGGGCTTGACCACGACCGGATGCGTGAAGGCGCACGAGCCGGCCCCGCCGCGCGTGAGCAGGCGGCCGGGCGCCGTGGCGATGCCGACGGCGCTCGCGACCAGCTTGGTGACCCACTTGTCCATCGCGAGCGCGCCCGCGCCGAGCGATGAACCCACCCACGGCACTCCGGCGAGATCGCACAACGCCGCGAGGGTGCCGTCCTCGCCGTGCGGGCCGTGCAGCACCGGGAAGGCCACCGCGCAGGATCGCAGCACATGGACCGCCCCGACCAGACCGATCGGGCGGCCCTCGCGGTCGCGCCAGACGCCGGCGGGGTCGATGGTGAGGCGGACGGCGTCGTACCCGGACTCCTCCAGGCCTTCCGCCACCGCGGCGGCCGACGCCAGGGAGACGTCGTGTTCGCAGTTGCGGCCGCCGCCGATCACGGCGACGCGGATGCGGCTCATGAGGCACTCCTTCGGTGCAGCCGGGCACTGAGGCCGGTGACGATCTCGTGTTCGACGGTCTCCGCCCAGCCGGCCCACTGCGCCGCGGTCGGCTCGCCCCGGTCCCCCGGTCCGAAGACCGTCACCGGATCGCCGACGGATGCCGGTGAGCCAGGTCCAAGGTCGATGACGGTCATGTCCATGGAAATGCGGCCCACGACGGGGCGGCGGGTGCCGGCGACCCAGACCTCCGCGCGGCCGGAGGCGAGCCGGGGAAGCCCGTCGGCGTAGCCGACCGGGATCAGGCCCAGCCGGGTCGCCCGCCGGGCCGTCCAGGTGTGCCCGTAGCCCACGGCGGTACCGGCCGGCGCGTTGCGGACGCTCACCAGCGGGGCGGTGAGAGTCAGAGCGGGCCGCAGCCGAACCGTGCCGGACTCGTCGATGCCCACCAGGCCCGCGCCGACGCGGCTCATCGTGTGGTGCGACAGCGGATCGCTGAGCGTGGCGGCCGTCGCGGCGAGGTGATGGTCGGCCGGCCGCAGCCCGGCCGCCCGGGCCACCCGCAGGCCCCAGGCGAACCGGTCCCGGCCCCGCGCGTTGGCGGCGTGGCCGGGCCGGTCGGCGCAGGGCAGGTGACCCATGATCCCGACGACGCGGAGCTGACCGCGCCGCTCGGCCTCCCGGGCGGCGCGGCACAGGCTGTCCCATCGGGCGGGCTCGGCCCCGTCGCGTCCCATCCCGGTGTCCAACTGCAGGTGGACGCGCGCGCCGGGGGCGCTACGGGCGATCGCGTGCAGGTGGTCCAGCCCGGGCACGCCCAGCTCGATGTCCAGCCGGGCCGCCGCGGCGAAGTCCGCACCCAGCGGATTGAGCCAGCTCAGTACCCGCTGGGTCAGCCCCGCCGCGCGCAGCGGCCGGGCCTCGTCGATGCTGGTGACGCCCAGGCGGGTGGCGCCGCCGGCGAGCGCGGCGCGGGCGACCTCGACCTGGCCGTGGCCGAACCCGTCGGCTTTCACGACGGCCATCAACTCGCCGGGGATACGCGATCTGATGGTGCGCACGTTCGCGGTGACAGCGCCCAGGTCGACATGAAGGGTCGCCCGCGGGTGCGGCGCCACCGGAGCGCCGGGCCGTAACAGCAGCATGGTCATGGCACCACGGTGCCCGCGCGGTGCCGCCGGTGCCTCCGCCTGAGGTGCCGATCGCCGGTCCTCAGGACCCGGTCGTCAGCCCTCGGGGTGGAGGCCGCCACTGAAAGTCTGGGCGCCGCCGCCCTGGGAATCCCTACCATGGCCGCATGACAGCGGAGGCGGGCAGCCACGTACCGGTCACCCGGCAGCAGTGGGACGAGCACGTGGCGGACTGGTTCGAGCAGGACGCGCACGCCCGGTGGACCGCCGTCGAGCCGTACTGGGGAATGTGGCGCGTCCCGCAGTCGCGGCTGCCGGTCCTGCCGGCGCGGCTCGCCGGGTTGTCCGTGGTCGAGCTGGGCTGCGGCACCGGGTACGTGTCGGCGTGGCTGTCCCGTGGCGGCGCGCGGCCGGTCGGCGTGGACGTCTCGGCCCGGCAGCTGGGCACGGCGCGGCGCCTACAGGACGCGGTCGGCCCGCGCTTCCCGCTGCTGCTCGCCGACGCCGAGCGGGTGCCGCTGCGCGACGGCTGCGCCGACCTGGTGATCAGCGAGTACGGCGCGTCCGTGTGGTGCGACCCGTACCGGTGGATTCCGGAGGCCGCCCGGCTGCTGCGCCCCGGCGGGCGCCTAATCTTCATGGCACAGTCCACATTGGCGCGCCTGTGCGTGCCGGAGCAGGGGCCGGCGACCGATCGGCTGGTGCGCGACCTGTTCGGGCTGCACCGCGTGGTGCGCCGCGACGACGAGGGCGACGAGTACCAGCTCTTCTCCCTGCCGCACGGCGAATGGATCAGGCTGCTGACCCGATGCGGCCTGATCGTCGAGGACCTCATCGAGGTACAGGTGCCGCCGGACGCGACGAATACCGACTTTCCGCAACTGCCCGACGAGTGGGCGCGGCGCTGGCCGGCCGAGGAGGTCTGGTTCGCCCGCGCCGTCAGCTGAGGGCGTCAGCGAGGACGTTGGCGACGGCCGCGCGCATCGGGTCGGGGTTTGCCCAGCTCCAGTTGGGATGCGCCCGGTTGGTGAGCAGCACCAGGACCAGCTTGCGGCGCGGCTCGACGAGCAGCGACGTGCCGGTGAAGCCCGTGTGCCCGAACGTCGACGCGGCCGACAGCCGGCCCATGAACCACGGCTGGCGCAGCGTGACGCCCAGGCCGTGATCGGACGGGCGGCCCGGCCGGTCGGGGTCGATCGCGGGCAGGCCCTTGTTGTAGTTGGTGAGCATCGCCTTGACCGTGCCGGCCTTGAGCAGGCGACCGCCGCCGGACAGCAGTGCCTGGCCCACGGCCGCCACGTCGGCCGCGCTGGCGAACACCCCCGCGCTGCCGGCGACGCCGCCGAGCTGGTTGGTCACGTCGTCGTGCACCACGCCGCGCAGCAGGCCGCGCGACGAGCGGGCGTCCGTGGCGACGAGCCGGCCCGACTTCGCGCTGGCGCTGAGCCAGCCCAGCGGGTTGAACCCGGTGTCGCGCAGCCCGAGCGGGCCGGTGATGCCGGCCCGCAGCGCGGCGTCGAGGCCCTTGCCGGTGACCTTCTCGACCAGTTGGGCGGCCACGAGCAGGCCGGTGCTGGAGTACCGGAAGGTGTCGCCGGGCGTGGCGCCGGACAGCAGCGGGGTGGCGAGGACGGCCGCGCGCCGCGCGGACAGGCCGGACACCGTGGAGATCTTCGCGCCGACCGGCAGCCCGCTGGTGTGCGTGAGCAGCATCCGAACGGTGACCGCGGACTTCCCGGCGCCCGTGAAGCCCGGCAGGTAGTCCACGACGGGGGCGTCCAGGTCGACCTTGCCGCGCTCCACCTGCTGCAACAAGAGGATCGACGTGTACACCTTGGTGAGCGACGCCAGGTCGAAGATCGAGTCGGGCCGCATGGCGACCCGCTTCGCGTCCGGCAGCTCGACCGGCCCGGCCCCGTAGCGCAGCGCGTGCCCGACCGCCACATGCGCGGTGACCTTGCCGTTGACCATCACCAGCGCGACCGCTCCCGCGTACGTCGGGTGGTTGGGGTTCTCCGCGGTCGGCTTGAGGTAGCGCTGCAGGGTCGACGTCAACTTCGCCGTGTACGGGGCACCGGTCGGTGGCGGCCGTCGCGTGGCGCTGGGCGAAGGGGACGGGGACGGTGACCCGGACGGCCGGGCAACCGCCCCGGCGCCGGGCTCGGCGGTCGCCCCCGCGTCGCGCCACAGCGCGGTGGGTTCGTCTCGGGCGCACCCGGTGATGGCGGCCGCGGCGACGGCCGCGCCGGTGCCGAGGATGGCCCGTCGAGTCAGCGGCATAACACCGCATCGTGCCATGGACGCCCGCGCCAGCCCACCACGCGGATGCGGCAGCGCACCTTTGTGGACAGTTGGTGGAAGCACCGTTGCACCTTTTGGCCGGTGGCGAGACCTGTCGCGTTGGGGACGCAGCCGAAGCGGCACCGACCGGCCGCCATACGCTTCCATCGATACAGAGAGCGAGGCGGCCGTGCGCACCACCCGGTGGATCCTGACCTTCCTCGGCTACGCGTTCCTGGCCGCCGGCGCGGGCGCGGCGGTCTGGGTCCTCGTCGCGTCGGAGGCGCACCGGCTCAACGCCGCGATCACGGCCGCGACGTTCCTGGTCGTGGGCCTGGTCCTGGTGCGGACCGGGCGGTACGTGGCTGGCCTGGACACCTCCGCGCTGCTGCGCGACGGGTCACCGGGCACCGCGCGGGTGCTGACCGTGCGGGACACGGGTGTCGTCGTCAACGGCGTGAACCTCGTGGTGAACCTCGGCCTGCGCGTGAGCGTGACCGGCCGGCCGCCGTACGACGTGAGCGTCCGGCACGTGCTCGCGGGCCGTTCCGCGTGGGGTTCGATCCAACCCGGCGCGATCGTGCCGGTCCGCGTGGACCCCGCCGACCCGACGAAGGTGGCGATCGCCCCGGCCGGGCCCGTCACCGAGCCCGACACCGAGGTCACGGTCACCACCGTACGGCCGGACGACATCGTCGCGGGCGGGGTGGCCTCCTACGGCCAGCTCCTGTCGGTCGAGTTCGTCGGGCCCGACGCCGGTGAGCTGACCCCCGATCTGCCGGTCGACCACGCCGACGACCCGCTCGTGCGCGTCGGGTTCAGCTACGTCGGGCCGGGCGGCACGGAACTGCGCACGGAGGCGCTGACCCGCGTACCCGACGGGAAGGACCACGTCCTCGCCCCCGGCCGCGCGGTGCCGGTGTCGTACCTGCCGCACGATCCGCAGGCCGCGACCATCGACTGGGCGCGCGCCTAGACTGATCCGATCATGCGCACAACATCGCCGTCGAGCCCGGGTAGCTACCTCGCGGGGTAGCAGGCGCACGCGGCCGTCGCCGCCGCGAGGGTGGCCGGCGACGGGTCCTGCGCGGCCGAGCGCACATCGGCCAGGATCCGCGCCCGCTCGGCGCCGTTGATGTACCGGCCGCGGGTCACCACCGCGTTGACGCGGGCCGTGTTCCTGATGTCGGCGAGCGGGTCGGCGTCCAGGACGACGAAGTCGGCGGCCTTGCCGGGGGTGAGCGTGCCGTGCGTGCCGTCGATGCCCAGGCAGCGGGCCGCGTCGCGGGTGGCGGCCTGCAGCGCCCGCATCGGGCTCAACCCCGACCGTACGAGCAGGGCAAGCTCGTCGTGGAGGCTGAAGCCGGGGATCACGAAGGGGTTGTTGCAGTCCGTACCGGCGACGAGCGGCACGCCGGCCTCCTCCATGGCGCCGACGAGACTCATCAGCGAGTCGAGGAAGCGGGCCTGGACGACCGTCTGCTCCGGCGTCGTCGGCGCGAAGATGGCATGGCGCTGGCCCCACGGCACCCGGTACGCCTCCGGGATGTAGACCAGGTTGGGGTCGTCGTCGAACGTACCGAGCGGGCTGTTGACCATGCGCAGCACCGTGATCGTCGGCACCTGCCAGGTCTTGTTCCTGATCAGCAGCTTGAAGAACGCCTCGGCGGTCCGCCGGTCGTAGCTGAGGCTGGCCCGCCAGTCCAGCTCACGCATGAAGTAGTAGTAGGCGAACGGGTCGACCAGCGGCGTGGCGCCGATCAGGGCGTTGATGACGTCGCGCTCGCGCGACACGGCGACCGGGACGCCGAGCAGGTGCTCCACCGTGTGCTGCCCGGCGCGCGACGCGGTCTCGGCCGTCACCAGGTACGGGATGTGTCCGGCGAACGTGATGCGCTCGCGGCGCGCCGCGTCCACGACGTCCTGGTAGAGCTGGGGCGTCAGGTGCGAGTACACCTTGACGAACTCGCCGCCGTCGCGCTTGATCCGCCGTACGGCTTCGATGACCTCGGCGCGGTTGTTCACGATGATGTCGCCCGGGCCGAGGAAGGTGACCGGCCCGTCCACGATCGGCCCGGCCGCGACGACGCGCGGGCCGACCAGTTCGCCGCCCTCGATGCGCGCCCGCGTGGCCCGCACGGCCGGGCCGCCGCGCATCTCGCGCACGCCGGTCACCCCGTTGGCGATGTAGAGCGGCGGGAAGATCGCCTCGTCGACGATGTTGTGGGCGTGCATGTCCCACAGGCCGGGGATGACGTACCGGCCGCGCAGATCGACCGTCCGCACGCCGGCCGGGCGCGGGACGCCGGGGCCGTGGGCGACCGCGACGATCCGGTCGCCGACCACGACGATCGTGGCGTCACGCCGGGCGGGCGCCCCGGTGCCGTCGATGAGGGTGGCGTTGACATAGATCGTCGCACCGGCGGGCGCGGCGTTGGCCGTCCCCGGCAGCAGCATGGGCGCGATCGCCGCGGCCGTCACTCCGGCGCCGCTGACGGAAAGCCACCGAAGGAACTCGCGCCGGCTCACATCCACATCGGACACCGCGTCCTCCTCGCATCAGGTCGGCCGACCATAACGACGCGGGTGCCGCGCGCGAAACCGCCGACCGTCCACATGCGATTGACGGAGGCGCTCAAGAAACGAGACGAGGGCTGGGTACTCCCCCAGCCCTCGTGGTGCATCTATGCCTGTTGCCCGGAGGCCGGCTCAGATTCGGAGACCGTGGCCGGCTCGGTCGAGTGGGGAGCGCTGCCCTCGTCGGCGGGCTCGGAGGGCTCGGCCGTCTCGGTGGACTCAGCCGGCTCGGCTGAGGTGTCCGACTCGGCCTCCTCGGTGCCGGCGTCCTCGCCCTCTTCGCCCTCTTCGTCCTCCTCCTCTCCGTCGCTTTCTTCCTCACCTTCTTCGTCTTCTTCGTCTTCTTCGTCTTCTTCGTCCGCGCTGCCGGCGGTCTCGGGGCCGCTCCAGCTGAACTCGATCTCGACGGAGACCTCCGAACCGTCCCGCTCTATCTCCAGCTCGCACTCCACCGTGTCGGCGACCGCGACCCGGCCGCCCGCGCCGTAGAAGATGTGCCCGGTGGAGTCCAGCTGATCGGCGAGCTGCCGCAGCCAGGCCGCCAGATCGGCCCGGGACACGGTGCGCTCGTCCTCGTAAGTTGTCATGCCGGACATGTTCGCATCCCCGATCAAGGCGGTACGGCCGAGTGTGAGGAGCCTCCCGCCTGGGCGGACTCATCCGTTGACTGGTCCGCGACGGTGCGCGAGCCGTTCGACCTCGGCGAGGGAGGCGACGTCATCGCACTCCTCGGGCGTCAGCCTATTGATCAACGCCTTGGCGGCTTGGGCCTGCGCGGTGGTGGGCAGGTCGCCAGCGACGAGCGAGGGCAGGACCAGTTCGTAGCCCGCCCGGGCGCGGGGCGAGTACCGGTGGCGGGCACGGGCGACGGCGAAGGCGACCCGGATGGCGTGCTCGTTGCCGGCAGGCACGTCGGGCCGGTCGACTTCGCGGGCGGCGAAGCGCACGCCGTGGTAATAGCCGCACCGCCCGCAGCCCACAGGTCCCCGGGTCAACGTGGCGCCACACTCGGTGCACGTGAGCCGGTCCAGCGCCGCGTCCACGACGCGCCAGCCGTACCCGGTGGGATCATCCGCCACCAGCCAGGCCAGCGCCGTCTCGTCCGGCGTGCCGGGCGCGACGCCCGATGCGCCGAGCAGCTCGGCCCAGGCGTGGTCGAGTTCCGCTGTCAGTTCACCGATGACCTGCGCCAGGCGACTGTTGCGCCACCGCTGCCCGGCCATGGCGCCATCGTGCCACGGCAGGGGCACGCCTGACGACGGCGTGCGATGATGCCGCGATGACCGGCCGCGTCGCACTCACCGTGAGCGCCCTGGCGATCAACGTGACCGTCCCGGAAGACCTGCACTGGACGGACACCCGGCGCGGCGAGGAGTTCACTCTCACCACGGTCACCATCCGGCTCCTGCCCGACGGCCACCTCGCGGCCAAGGCGTACGGCCGGCCGACCGCCGGACTCGGTTAGGGAGCGAGCATGGACAAGGTCGACTACGACGCGCGCCTGCATGCCGTGTACCCGGCCGGCCGGCAGATGTCCCCGGACGCGCTGCGGGCGTGGATGGACGCGTTCGCCCGCCACGTGCCCGAGACCCGGCCGCTGGTCTGGCTTGACCTCGGCTCGGGCACCGGCCGGCTGACGCCCTCCCTGGCACGCACCTTCGGCGGCCCGGTCCACGGGATCGAGCCGTCCGACAGGATGCGCGCGCAGGCCCCCGCCCATCCCGCGGTCACGTACGCGGCCGGGTCGGCCGAGCACATCCCGTTGCCGGACGCATCGTGTGACGCGGCCCTGCTGTTCTTCGTCTGGCACCATGTGACCGATCGCGAGGCCGCCGCCCGGGAACTGCACCGGGTCGTCAAGCCGGGCGGCACGCTGTGCGTGCAGATGAACTTCTCCGACCGGATGCCCGACGTGTGGTGGTTTCGCGTCGTACCCGAATGGAAGGCGGCCGACCGGGCGCAGTTCCGCACGGAGGATGAGGTCAAGGGAGACTTCGCCGGGGCCGGGTGGACCTTCGCCGCCCGCGACGAGGTCACGTGGCGCCGCTCGGCGAGCCTGACCGAGGACTATGAACGGCTCAAGCTGCGCTCGGTGTCCGTGTTCGAGCTCATGAGCGCCGAGGTCGCCGAGGCGGGCTTCGCCAGAATCGAGCAGGCGCTGCCCTCGTTGGGCGACGGGCCGCAGTACGAGACCAACGACCTGCTCGTCTTCCGGCGCTAGCGTTCGCTCAACCGTCGCGGGACGCGGGCACGACCAGGCCGGTCGCGTACGCGCGAGGCGTAGCGCGGTCACGGCAGGGGCCACGCCTTGAGGAACGTCTCGGCGCCGCCGGTCATCCGCAGCACCGACAGGTCGCGTACGTTCACGTCGCCCGTGGCGGGGTCGATGCGTACGTCCTTGCCGAGCATGGCCTGGGCCGCGGGGACGCTCACGCCCGTACCCTCGAAGACCTGATCGCGGACGCCGCGCCGGGAGCCGTCGGAGCGGGCGACGGCGGCCAGGATCACCTGCAACGCCTGCACCCCGTAGAGGGCGTAGGCGCTCGCCGGCTCGGAGCCGTGCCGGGCCCGGTAGTCGGCGAGCAGCCGGGCCGCGGCGCCGCCCGCGGCCTTCATCTGCGCCAGGCCGAGGCCGCCGAAGGTGAGGTACGCGCCCTCGGCGGCCGGCAGGCGCTGGAAGTCGCGGAAGCCGAAGAAGCCGTCGGGCACGATGAGCGGCACGGCGCCGCTGTTGGGGCCCAGGACGGCGACCTTGTCCTTCACCAGCTGCCCGCCGTTGTTGTCGTAGATGCCGCTCAGGAAGACGCAGTCCGCGTCCGTGGCCTTCACCGCCTGGAACAGGGCCGTGTAGGTGGTGGCCCGCGCGTCCCACGCGCCCCGGTCGAGCACGGTGACGCCCTGCCGGGCGGCCTCCTCGGCGAACGCCTCGGCCACCCCCTGCCCGTACGTCTGGTTGTCGTGCAGGACCGCGCAGCGCCCGACCTTCAGGTCCCGGGCGGCGAACTGGGCGGCCGCGGCCCCCTGGTACTCGTCCGTGGTGATGACCCGCGCGTACCCACGCCGGCCCGTCGGGAAGTACTTCTCGGGTTCACCCTGCTCCCACGGCTTGGTCAGGCCCGGGTTGGTGTTGGAGTGCGACACCATGAGCATCGGGCCGGCCGGGTCCTGGTTGAGGGTGGGCAACTGCAGCTTCGTGCAGCCGGAGTTCGCCGCGCCCAGCACGGCGACCTCGTCGGTGGCGGCCACGTGGTCGGTGGCGTTGCGGACGCAGGTCGCGTCGTCCCAGCTGCCCTTCGTGGCCGTGGCGTTGTCGTACCGCCTGAGCTCGATCCGGTACGGGCCGGCCATGGCGCCGATCTCGTCGAGGTAGATGTCGGCCGCGTTGGCCACCGACTCGGACGTGTCGCTCGCGGCGCCCTGGAACGGCAGGTCGAGCGCGACGACCAGGGTCCTCCCGCCGGCCGGGCGGGCGCGGTCGTCCGTGGTGGCGCAGCCGGCCGCGGCGGTCAGCAGGACCGCCACGGCCGCCGTCAGAAGCCTCTTCACCCACCCATTGTCGGCCCGCATGGGCCCTGAGCTGCGCTTATCCGCGCGCTACACGTCGAGCAGTTCCGGGATGACCCGCTTGGCGAACAGGTCGATGCTGCCCCGGTCGTAGGCGGCGTCGAGGAAGTACGTGATGGCGTACGTCAGGCCTAGCGTGCGGCTGTGCCGCAGCCGCTCGACGATCTGCTCCGGGGTGCCGACCAGCGGGCCGGAGGCGTACTGCGCGCTCACGCGCTCCAGCTCCGCGGCCGGCAGGAGCGGCTCGAGGTGGGTGCGGACCCACGCCAGCTTGTCGGCCACGTCCTGCTCGGTCTCGCCGATGATGACATTGAAGTTGCCCGACCGGGTGATCGCGTCGAAGTCCGTGCCGACGTCCTTGCAGTGCTGGGCCAGGATCGCGGACTTGTGCGCGAAGGCCTCCGGGGTGGCGTCGAAGTTCGTGTACTGGGCGTACTTCGCGGCGATGCGCAGCGTCTTCTTCTCGCCGCCGCCGGCGATCCACAGCGGGAGGCCCCCCTCCTGCAACGGCCGCGGCTGCCCGATCGCCCCGTCGACCTGGTAGTACGTGCCGTCCAGGGTCGCCGTGCCGGTGCTCCACAGCTGCCGCATGATCTGCACGCCCTCGTCGAGCATGCCCAGCCGCTCGCCCGCGCTCGGGAAGCCGTACCCGTAGGCGCGCCACTCGTGCTCGTACCAGCCGCCGCCGATGCCCATCTCGACCCGGCCGCCGGAGATCACGTCGATGGAGGCGGCCACCTTCGCCAGGTAGGCCGGGTTGCGGTAGCCCATGCACGTGCACATCTGGCCGAGGCGGACCCGCTCGGTCACGGCGGCGAACGCGGCCATGAGCGTCCAGGCCTCGTGGGTGGCCTCGTCGGTCGGTACGGGGGTGGTGTGGAAGTGGTCGTAGACCCAGATCGACTCGAAGGGCCCGGCGTCCGCGGCGAGCGCGAGGTCACGCATCGTGGCCCACTGGTCGGCGGCGGGGACCCCGACAAGATCGAGACGCCATCCCTGGGGAACGAAAAGTCCAAATCGCATGGTCACATCCTATGGTGTGAGCTGTGCGAATGACTGCCGCTCAGGCGCGGGCCCGGTTCGCCGACGCGCGGGTGGCCCGGCTCGCCACGGCCGACGTCGCGGGCCGCCCACATCTCGTGCCGATCGTGTTCGCGCCGGTCGGCGACGACGGGCTGTGCTTCGCCGTCGACGGCAAGCCCAAGTCGGGCGCGCCGCTGCGGCGGCTGGCGAACATCGCGGCGAACCCGGCCGTCAGCGTGCTCGTCGACCACTACGACGACGATTGGGAGCGGCTGTGGTGGGCGCGCGCCGACGGGACGGCCCGCGTCATCGAGGCCGGGTCGGCGCGAGCGGCCGGGCCGCTGGCCGCGCTCGCGCGCCGGTACCCGCAGTACCAGCTGACCGCGCCGCCCGGGCCGGTCGTAGTCATCTCCGTACGCCGCTGGTCAGGCTGGTCGGCCGCGTGACAGGGGTCGCTGGCCCTGCACCAGGCGACGGGCACGTCCCCGCTGGCCGGATGCCTGCCGATGCTGGCCCAGGCGCCGGCCTTTCTGATCTGGTACCGCGTGTTCACCGCCCCCACCGTGGCGGGTGAGCCGAACGCGCTGCTGGCTCACGGGTTCTTCGGCGGGCCCCTGTCCACTCATCTGGTCGGCGGCGGGCACCCGTTCGTGTTCGTTGCGCTGTTGCTCATCGTGGTGGCGCTGGCCGTCGTGTCGCTGCGGCGGACGCGCCGGGTGGCAGCGATGACCGGCGCGCCGGAGCCGCCCGCGTTCGTGCTGGCGCTGCCGTTCCTCAGCGTCCTCAGTGCCCTCTTCCTGCCGCTGGCCGCCGTGCTGTACCTGGTCACGACGCTGGCGTGGAGCGCGGCCGAGAACGTGGTGCTGCGCCGCGGCCTGCCCGCCGGATGAGCTGGCGGGACGACCTGCCGCACGTCGGTTCCTTGGGTCAGCCGGGTCGGTCGGCGGCGAGCCAGCCGGCCACGGCCAGGTGTCGGCTCGCCGCGTCCGTGTACGCGGCGGCGGTGAGCCACGCGCGGGCGAGACGGTCGCCGTCGAGCGGGTCGAGCCGGCCGAACACGTCGCGGGTGCGGCCGGCGGCCGCCTCGTGCAGGGCGGCCAGGACCGCCGCGCCCGTCGCCAGCTGCGCGGCGCTCAGGCGCGCCGCGTCGGGCCCCGACGGGGTACGTACCGCGGCGCGGCCGCCGCTGACGGCGCGCTCGACCCGCATGCGCAGCAGGTGCAGCGCGGGCGGTGTCCCGATGGGCTGCGCGGATCCCGGCCCGGCGAGCGCGTCCGGGACGGAGTCGGCCGCCGAGCCGGGCAGGTCGGAGCGGTCCAGGGCGTCCACGGCGAGGTCGACGTGGCCGCCGAGGCGGTCCGGCAGCCAGTCGGCCGACAGCGCGAGCCCGTGCACGACCCGGGTACCCGCTATCCGGCCGATGAGCAGCCCTTCGTGGCCGGCGGCGGCGCGGGCGAGCTGGCGCAGGTTGGTGACCGTGGGCAGCGCCGGGTCGGCCAGCGCCGGGGCAACGGCGATCACGCCGGCGTCGGCGGTGGTGATGACGAGGCCGTCCCGCCCGACACCGAGGGTGCCGCGCAGGAACAGTAGGTCGTGCCCGGCGGGCCGGACGGGCGCGGGCAGGGCGAGCGCCGCGTCGTAGCGGGCCAGTTGCGCGGCGAGCGGTTCGCGCCACAGCCCGGCCAGCGGCTCGTCCGTCCACGCGCGGCCGTCGGCGCGCACGGCGCGCACCCGCGCCCCGCCGCTGAGCCGGCCGGAGGCGGACGCTTTCGCGCCCACGACAACGACCCCGGCCCGCCCGGCGTCGCGGTGGCTCAGCCGCACCTCGCCCAGGGTCACCGCACCGTTGGCTGCGCCGCGCGCCTCGGCCACGCCACCCGGCCGCACGCTGCTGACCATCCACAGACGACGGTCGTCGTCGCACAGGTACGTGACCGCGCCCGCGTACCCGGAGGTCGTCAGCACCGGCTCGGCGAACAGGCCGGACAGCCGCAGGCTGCCCAGGTCCTCGTACTCCCGCCGCGCCGTACCCCGGGCGGCCGCCAGGTCACCGGCGCCGGAGGTCAGCTGGTGGCACACGGTGAGCAGCTCGCGCAGGTCGTCGGTGAGGTCGGCGAGGCGGAAGCGGGCGTCCTCGGCGCGGGCCGCGCGCAACGACTCGACGACGCGTACCCCGGCGGCGGCGGCCCGGTGCAGCCCGACGCCGCGCGCCTCGTGCACGGCGCGCAGCAGCTGGGCCTGCGCGACCGCGCCCGAGCCGGGGATGCCGGACTCCAGCACGGGCACGGCCGCCCGCCACAGTCTGCCGGCGGCGGTGACCTGGGCGTCGTCGAGGACCACGGGCGCCGCAGCGGCCCCGTCGGCGGGGGTCCCGTCACCGAGCCCGGCCGCCGCGACCACGCCGGCACCGGTCGACCCGGCGTCCGTGGCGTCGCCGGCGAACAGCGGCGCGGCACTCAGCACCGGAGCGGCGCTCAGCACGGCCGTGCGGTGCAGGCATCGGGGCGCGAGCAGGCATGTGCAGGCCGCGTCGCCGGCCGCCCGGACGACGGCGGCGAGGGTCACGGTCGTCTGCTCGTCGACGGTCACGACGTACCCGCCGGTCCCGTCCGCCGCGACCGGCCAACCGGCCGCCTGGGTCACGAACTCGTCGAGGCGTTTGCGCAGCCGGCCGGGCAGCGAGTCGACAGCGTCGGCCAGGACGTCGGGCGCGACCTCCGGAAGGCTCACCGGTTCACCTGCTCCCCGACCCAGCGGGCGAGCTCCAACGGGCTCAGCGCGGCGACCGGCATGCCCGCCGCGACCAGCTGGGCGGCGACCGCGGTGCTGTACCGGGCGGCGCCCCGGTCGTCGAGGCTCGCGCAGCCGAGCAGCGCGCAGCCCGCCCCGACCAGCGTGCGCACCTCACTCACCAGGCCCGACAGCGGGTAGCCCTCCTCGAAGTCACTGATCACCACGACCATGGTGCGGCTGGGCACGGTCACGAGGTCGCGCGCGTACCGCAGCGCCTTCGCGATGTGCGTACCGCCGCCGACGCGCACCTCCAGCAGCAGGGCGAGCGGGTCGTCGACGCGCTCGGTGAGGTCGATGACCCCGTCGGAGAACGTCACGAAGTGCGTCTTCAACGCCGGCACCCCGGCGAGGATCGACGCGGTCAGCGCCGCCCACACGGTCGAGGGCTCCATCGAGCCGGACACGTCCGTGAGCACGATGAGCTGCCACTCGACGCCGCGCCGGCTGCGCGTGCGGAACACCGGCCGCTCCGGCAGCACCAGCAGCCGCCCCCGGTCGTCCGGGCGCGCGGTGTGCAGGTTGGCCCGGATCGTGCCGGGCAGGTCGAGCACGCCGGTGGGCCGGCGGGTGCGTCGAGGGCTGGCCAGCCCGGTCAGCGCCGGCCGCAGCTGCCGGGCGAGCTGCTCGGTGAGCGCCGCGACGAGCCGGGCGACGAGGGGCCGCAGCCGCGCGAGGTTCGCCTCGGACATCCCGCCGGCCAGCGACAGCACGGCGTGCAGCAACTCCACGGACGGCCGCACCGACTCCGGGTCGAGCGCCAGCGCGACATCGACCCGCCCGGCGGACGCGGCCCGGGCCAGCACCTCCTCGCGCACCCGCGCGCCGAACAGCGCCTCCAGCTCGTCGGCCCACTCGCGCACGGTCGGGAACCCGGCGCCGCGGCCGCCGCCCTGCCCGCCGCTGCCCGCGCCCTCCGCGCTGTAGGAGCCCTCACCGCGCCCGGCGCCGTACAGCTCATCCAACGCCGTGGCCAACCGCTGCCCGGCCGCCGGTAGCTCGTCACGACGCCGGCCGAGGACGAGCCGCCAGCGTTGCGCGGGCGGCACGGTCCGCGACGCGACCGCACGGTCCGCGTCGTCTTCCCCGGGTACGCCCGGCGAGCGCGCGTCGCCGGCCGGCTCGGACGCGACGGCGGTCGGCATCTCAGCCGTGGCCGGCGCGGCGGTCGGCATCGCGGCCGTGGCCGGCGCGGTGGCGGTCGTCATCGGCGTCGCGGCGAGGGCGGGCGCGCCCGCGCCGGTCCGGTCGAAGCCGAGGTCCGCGAGGGCGGCGCGGCCGGCCAGGTCGGCGGCGAGCCAGGCGGCCAGCGCGGCCGGGTCGTCCGGCAGGGCGTCGCGCAGGTCGAGGACGGGGCCGCCGGCCTGGTCGAGCCGGTCCGTGACCATGGTGAGCACCCGGTCGCGCGCGGCCGGGCTCAGCGCGTCGAACCCGCCGCGCAGGGCCGGCAGCCGGCGCAGGAAGTCGTCGTCGGGCAGTTCCTCGACTCGGTCGAGCAGCGGCGTGACGGTCGCGTCGCCCGCCTCCAGCAGCGGGCCGGCGACCGTGAGGGCGCCCTGCAGCCGGGCGGTCAGCCCGTCGGCGGGGGCGTCCACCCAGGACGCGAGCCGCAGCCCGTACTCCTCGGGTGTGTCCAGCTCCAGGAGCACCCGCACCGCGCCGGCGGCGGCCTGCATGAGCGGCGTACCGGTGGCCGCGATGCGGGCCAGGGCGTGGTCCAGGCGCAGCAGCCGGCCGGCCGCGCCGGCGCGGTCGACGAGGGCGAGCAGGGCGCGCGCGTCGGCGGGGTCGGTGGCGCCGGCCAGCCCGTCGACGGCGCGCACGGCGGCGGCGTACAGGTTCTCGACCAGGTCGTCGAGGCCCTCGGGCGGGGCGAGCCCGGGCACGTGGCCCGCCCTGACGCGCTCCACCAGGTCGACGCCGGCCACGATCTCCTCGAGGGTGCCGCCGTGGCACACGTGGGCGGCCACGTCGTCGAGGCGGGGCCGCACCGCGCGGGGCTCGGCCGCCGCCGCGGCCGCCGCGCCGCCGGCGAGCGCCTGCGCGGCGGTCGGGCCGCCCCCGGCGATCTCCCTGGCCCGCTGGGCGCGCAGCCGCCCGGCCGCGGCCTGGGCGAGGGTCACGCCGTGCAGGCCGGCGACCGTGATCGCCGCGTCCGTGGCGGGCGTCCAGTGCACCCGCCACGCGGTGCTCAGCGCGTCCGCGCCGCCGACGCCGACGACCTCCTCCGCCTTCGCGTACGGCACCTGGCACACGGCCAGCCGCCGCAGCGCGACCTCACGGCGCAGGTCCAGTGGGGAGCGCAGCGGGTCCAGCCGCACGGTCTGGGGTGCCGCGCCGGGCGCGGGCAGCCGCAGCCGGGTCAGCAGGTCGGTGACGGCGGGCAGCAGGCCGCTGGCCGGGGTACCGGGGGCCAGCCGCCCCCGGCGGTCGCCGACGAGGACGTCGCTCATGGCGCGGGCCACCGCCCGGCCCCGCCCGGTCGGCTCGCCCTGGGCGAGGGTGGTCTGCAGGGCCTCGACGAGTTCGCCCCGGCCGGGGGCGGGCAGGCCGCGCAGCCGGGCTAGGTCGGTGGCCAGGCGCGCCACCTCCCGCGACTCGGCGGGCCCGGCGGGGTGCCCGGCGTCGCGCAGCGCGGCGCTCACCCGTACGGCGAACGACGACGCGAGGGCCTCCACGCCGGCCGGTTCGGCGCCGCAGTCGAAGACGGACTGCTGCCAGTGCGGGTCGCGGATGCCGGCCGGGTACCCGGACCGGCTGTCGAGCAGTTCGAACGTGTACGGCACGAGCGAGGTGACCAGGTCGCGGGCGGCCGGGGGCGCCTCGGGCGCCGGGTCGGCCCCGGACAGCAGGGCCGGGGCGTGGAAGGCGCCGAGGACGACGGCGACCCGGCGCCCGGCGGCGGCCGCGACCCGCGCGCGCATCCACGCCTCCCGGGCGAGGTCGACGGGGTCCACGCCACCGCCGTTCTCGGCGTCGTGGCGCAGCGCCCACCCCACGGCCAGCGCGGCCCGGCGTACGGATTCGGGGCTGGACCCGGGGGCCGCGGCCTCCACCCACCGGTCCCACCGGTCCTCACCGTCGCGGCCGGTCAGCACCAGCCGGTCCGCGACCGGGGTCCCCCCGGGGCGGTCCACATCGGCATCGGTCTGCGCATCCGGCGTGCGGGCACGCCAGCCGGGATGGGTGAGGGGCAGGTCGCACGGGGCCACCTCGACGCCGGCCGCCGCCGCCCACCGGATGGCGGCCAGCTCCGGCGAGAAGTCCGCGAACGGGTAGAACCCGAGCGGGCCGTCGCCCTCGTCGTCGCCGGGCGCGCTGTCGTCGCCGGCCACGAGCCGGGCGCCCCGGCGCGGCGCGGTACGGGCCGCGCCGCGCGCCGCGGCGAGGGCGACCGGCGCGACCGTGTCCGGGTGGGCGAGCCAGGGCAGCCACTCCCCCAGCTCCTCGGGCAGCTCGATGAGTACCAGGTCGGGCCGGTACGCGTCGAGCAGCGCCGGCACGGCCGCCGCGACGACGGGCGAGTGGTGGCGCACCCCGATCAGGTACGGGGTCTCGCTCGCGGCGAGGGCCTCGACGGCGCCGGCCGGGTCAGTGCTGGAGGGCGTCACGCTGCTCCCACAGCTGCTGCCACATGCGCGCGCCACCGGTGGCGCGCCGGCGCAGCGGCCCGTCCCAGTACGCGAGCAGGCGCGCCTGGTCGCTCTCGTCGTCCTTGCGGACCACCCCGAGCAGGTGGCCGGGCAGCAGCGACAGCGGGTCGCGGCCGGGCAGGTACGCGGTCGCCAGCCCGATGGACGCCGCCACCGCGACCGCCTCGGCTGTACTCATCACAGTGGACGGTCGCTCGACCTGCCAGCCCTCGACGGAGCGGCCGGTACGCAGGTCGCGGAAGGCGGTCACCAGGGTCTCCAGCACCGCGTCGTCGACCTGGTACGCCGCGCCGACGCGCTCGACGGCGGCGCGCGCCTGCCGGCGTACCAGGTTGATCTCGGCATCGAGGTCCGCGATGGGTGGGACGACCTCGAAGTTGAACCGGCGCTTGAGCGCCGCGGACATCTCCGACACGCCCCGGTCGCGCAGGTTGGCCGTGGCGATCACGGTGAACCCCGGCGCGGCGTAGGCCACCGCGTCGTCGATGCCGGCCAGCTCCGGCATCGACATGCGCCGGTCGGACAGCACGGAGACGAGCGCGTCCTGCACCTCCGGCAGGCAGCGGGTGACCTCCTCGACGCGGGCGACCGCCCCGGCGGTCATGGCGGCCAGCACCGGCGAGGCGACCAGCGCGTCGCGGCTGGGACCCTTGGCCAGCAGCAGCGCGTAGTTCCAGCCGTAGCGCAGCTGGTCCTCGGTGGTGCCGGCGGTGCCCTGCACGGTGAGCCCGCTGGTGCCGCAGACGGCGGCGGCGAGCAGCTCGGACAGCATCGACTTGGCGGTGCCGGGCTCGCCGACGAGCAGCAGGCCGCGCTCGCCCGCGAGGGTCACCACGCACCGCTCGACGAGCGCGCGCTCGCCGACGAACTTCGGCTCGATGACCTTCTTCGTCTTGCCCGGTCCGTCGACCGGCCTGCCGCCGGAGCCGGCGATGAACGTGACCACGGCGCGCGGGGTGAGCCGCCAGGCGGGCGGGCGCGGCCCGGTGTCGGCCGCCGCGAGGAACTCCAGCTCCTCGGCGTACCGGTGCTCCGGCGGGTCGATCTGCCGTGCGGTCGTCGTCATCATTCCTCCGACAGGGAGTGGTAGCGCGGAAGGTCACCGGCGACGACCCGGGCCCAGCTGGCCCGGAACAGCTCCGGCACGGGGGTGGTGACGAGGACCCGCCCGTCGGGCAGACTACCGTCGGTGCCCAGGCTGGTCTTCCACGCCTCGACGGGCAGGTTGGGCGCGGTGAAGGCCAGCCAGCCGCCCGGCAGGAACACGCTGCGTCCAGCGCGTTCCCGCTTGGCCTCGACCACCAGGTCGGTGGCCGCCAGGGCCTTGCGAGCCGCCGTCAGCCGGGCCGTCTTCCACCCGTTCCACTCGGTGACCCGCCGGTCCGTCGGGTCGGGCAGAGCCAGCAACTGCAGGTAGTACGCGGCGGCGTCGGCGGGCAGGCCGTACTCGGCGGCGACGGCCTCGACCAGGTCGGGCACGCTGACGGTCGGGTCCTGGGCGAAGCGGCCGGCCGGCAGCGTCTCCGAGTCGATCGCGTCCATGAGGGCGGCCAGCCCGTCGCTGAGCAACAGCCGCAGGCTCGCGGCTATGTCATGTTCGACGAACGCCAGGGCGGGATCGTCCACTCCGGACAGTGCCGCCGGGCGCAGGCTGTAGAAGGCCGCGTCGTCGTCGTGCTCGCCCTCCACGAGCGCCGGCATGCCCGGCGGCACGCTCGCGCGCTCGAGGTACTCGGCGTCGAGGAGCAGCGCGTCGTTGCGTAGCCGCTCCCGCACCAGCCGGTACGCCGCGGGCAGCCCGGCGCGCACCGGGTCGCCCACCGGCAGCCGGTAGGCCAGCCAGGGCAGCGCGACGGCGGCGGCCACGAGGTGGTTCTCGTCGAACGGCGTACCGGACGGCGCGGTCGTCCTCGTGCCCCAGTCGTATGCCTCGGAGACCCCGTCGGTGTGCAGCCAGTCCCCCGGGGTGGGCCGGGCGAGAACGCGTACCGTCTGGCCGCCGCCGCGCGGCAGCATCCGGTCGGCCTCGGCGAGCAGATCGTCGGCGATGGGGGCGACGACGCCGAAGCGTTCGACCCAGCGCCGCGCGAGGCCGTCCGCGTCGGGCCCGTGGCGCCACAGGTCGGCCGGGTCTGCCGGCATGGCGGCGTCCAGCAGCGCCAGGCGGTCCGCGGCCGGCAGCTCGCGGAGCGTGTCGCGGGCCGCCCGCAAGGTGTCCGCCCGCAGGCCGAGCGTGGCCCGTTGCCCGGTAGTGAGGAAGTTGGCCTCCCACGAGGTCAGCCCCGGCAGGCCGGCGAGCAACAGGGCCGCCTCGGACCGGCTCATGCCGGTCGCCGCCACGACACGGTCGAACGACCCGGTCGCCAGCGGGGCCGCGCCCTCGCTCTCCAACAGCTCGATGGCGTCGGCCAACCGGGCCGGGTCACCCCAGCCGGTCAGCACCCGCGCCGACGTGACGAGAACCTGGTCCGGGATCCCGAACTCGCCCGTCGGGCTGAACTCGATCGCCACGCGCTCCCAGTCGCCGCGCTCGCGGTGGTACTGCTGCGGGCCGCGCAGGATGACCAACGTGGACGTGCCGGTGCGCAGGACCGCGCCGCCCTCGCGGTCAACCAGTGTCTCCGGGCACGTCACGGTCAGCACGCGCAGCCGCGGGTCGGCGCCGACGTGCCCGAAGCCCGCCAGCACGCGGAGCAGTTCCCGCAGCGCCGTGCGGTCGGTCTCGGAGGTGAGCGGCGACGCCGCCCGCACGACGAGGGCGCCCAGGTTCGGCAACGCGTACGCCCAGGCCGTCTCGGCTGCGGGCAGCTCGTCGGCCGTGCCCGATCCGGCCGACAGCAGGGCCGCGACGCTCGTGACCTGGTCGGCCATCGTGCCGGGCCCGGTGTGACCGGCGGTGTCGTCCGGCATCCCGAGGTCGACGACGACCCGGACCAGTTCCGCCTCGGACACCGCCGGGCGAGCCTTCGCCGTGGGGACCTGCGGCGTGGGCGGGTTAAGCCGCTCGGCCAGCAGGCCGGCGAGGTCACCCTGTAGCCGCCGGGTACGTTCCGCCATCGTCACCGACCAGGCGACCGCCTCCCGCAGCGTGGCGTCGGTGATCTCGCCCAGCAGCTCGCGCACGGCCCGGCGGGCCGCGTCGGGCACGTCCTTGGCGCTCGCCTGCGCGCAGGCGGCCAGCAGCCGGGCGGCCAGATCGCCGTCGGCGCAGCGCAGCGCCTTGGAGCCCGCCTCGTCGCGGGGCCGCAGAGGGTGCCAGAACACGGGAGCCGGCAGGCCGGGACCGGTCCGCCACCGGGTGACCGGCAGGCGCCCGTCGACGTCCCAGACGGTGACCAGCCCGCCCGCGTCCTCGTCGTCCGAGCCGTCGTAGGTCACCGGACGGACCGGGTCGTCGCCCGGCAGGCGCAGGGCTCCGGCGAGCCGCCCGTACCGGTCCGGGCCGTCGGCGGGCGCCCAACGCACGGTCCGGCCGTCGATGCCCGTGCCGGTGTACGCGCCGTCCGTGTGCCGGATCACCCGCCAGCCCACCAGGCCGTCACGCCATCCCAGCGGCGACGCGGCGAACGCCGCCGGTGCGGGCCGCAGATCGCTCCACTTTGGATGGAAGCTGTCGCCGGCCGCCAGCGCGACGTCGAAGAACGCCGGCACGCTCCACCGGCCGCCCGCGCCGGTCGCCGGGTCGAACTCCCGCCACTGTTCAGCGCCGTCCTGGTCGGGATGGTCCTCGAGGCGCCAGTAGGTCGAGCCGTCGCTGATGACCCGGGTGTGGTCCGGCTCGGCGGCGTCGCCCACCCGCAGCGGCCGATCGCCGCTCGTACGGCCGCCGCCGGGCAGCGGCAGGCCACCGTCGGACCACCACCGGTACCAGCCCCGGGTGCCGCCAAGGGCCTCGGTCGGGCGGCCGGACCAGTAGCAGCCCGTCGACCAGTCGATGCGCAGCTGCCCGTCGACGAACGCGCCGACGCGCGGGTCGTCGTACCTGTCGAAGGTGACGCCCTGCGGTGCGCGGAACGTGTGGTCCAGTTCGACGCCCTCAGGCCCGAGGACGACCGCCCGTGTCGGGCCGCTGAACACCAACTGTGGCCAGAACTCCAGCTCGGTGGCCTCGCCCACCTCCGTCGCGGTCGCCTCGTGCTCGGGCCAGCCCAGCTCGGCGATCAGGCCGCCGCGCAGCGACCGCGCCAGCGCCCCGGCCATGTCCGCCGACGCCAGCGCGGCGAACGTGTCGGGCGCGAGCGACAACCCGTCGTAGGTCCACAGACCAGCGGTCTCGTCGATGACGTCGGCGAGGACCAGCGAGGTGGGCTCCGGGCCGATGCGCTCGCCGATGGCGGCGAGCCACGAGTGGGCGGCCAGGCGCAGCCCGGCGGGCTCCAGTTTCCAGGTGGCGCGCTCGCGCAGCGCCTTCTGCCGGCGTTGGGCGGTCTCGTCGTCGCGCCGCAGGCCGAGGTGCTCGCGCAGACCGTTGACGAGGCGCGGCAGGAAGCGGGGGTCGCGGGCGATCGCGGTCAGGTCGCGACGGCTCCCGGCGGGCAGCGCGAGCCAGTCGCTGAGGTCGAACGCCCTGCGCGCGCCGGCCCGCTGCCCCGCCACGGGCACGCCGGCGGCGAGGCAGACGTCGAGCAGGTCCAACTCGGCGAACGCGGTGGAGCCGGCGCCCAGTCGCAGCTCGCCGTCGCTGGCCAGGAGGTCCTCGCGGATGGGGTCGATCAGCTCGGCGAACAGCGCGTTCCAGCGCGGCGCGGTCCCGCGGCGCCGCCAGCCGCTGGCCCGGTAGTCGATGAAGCGTTGCGCCCACGCGGCGACCCCGCCGACGGGCCGGGCCGGTTCGGGCGCGGTGGCCGGCGAGCGCAGCGCGTCCAGGGCGCCGGCCTCGTCCAGCAGTTCGAGCCACGCGTCCGTGTCCACCTCGGCGTAGCCGGGCGGGTCGGGCAGCAGGGCCAGCAGCCGGCCGCGCGTCGCCGGGTCGCGCCGGGCCAGCCGCAGCAATGCCGGGCGGTACGCCTTCCAGAAACCCTCATGCGACTTGGCCACCGCCGGATAGCCCAGCAGCTCGCCGATCACGGACTCGGCCTCCGCGTCCGGCGTGAGCCCAGCCGCCTTCGCCAGCCGCTTGAGGTCATCGGCCATCCCCACATACGGCGGCAGACCGCCCGCCACCCGCCGCACCGCCAGCGTCCGCACCAGCTCGTACGCCTCGACGGCGGGACGACGCTGAGCGACCTGGCGCGCGTACTCACTCAACGCCTTCGCCGTCAACGCACCAGCGAACGCGAACTCCAGATGCACATCACGCAACCGGTCCTCATCCACCGGCAAGCCGTGCACCTGCTCGGCCTGCCGCGCCGCGCTGAAACACGTACCCGCGCCCTTCGGGTTCTCCGCCGCCAAAAACGCCCGGCCCGCCTGCTCCCAGAACGTCGGCAGGAAGTGCGGCGCCGCGCGCCCGAGCCGGTCGGCGAGTTCGTCGTAGCTCTCCTTGGCGAGCCCGGGTCGGGACTTCGCCAGCGCGGCCAGCTTCTCCATGTCCTTGACCAGCGCGAGGGCGTGGCGGCCGTTGGCGGGATCGTTGACCAACGCCCACGCCGGGAAACCCAACGCCTGCCGGCGCCCGTGACCCACCGCGACCGGGGCCCCCACCATCCCGAAGCCGAGGTACTCCATGCTCAGGTCCTCGGCCTCACCCAGCGCACCCGGCACGAGACGCACGACCGTACGACCGTCGAGCACCGGGTGCGCGTAGGTCCGCGCGGTGATCGTGTCCACGGACCGGTCGGCCGGGGCCTCGCCCGGCAGGATCGCACCGGCCTCCCGCAATGCCTCGATGGTCATCGCGCCTCCGACAGGGACTGGTAGCGGGGCCGGTCGCCGGACGCGACCCGGGCCCACGCGGCCCGGAACAGTTGCGGCACCGGGGTGGTGACGAGAACCTGCCCGCCGGGCAGGCTGCCGTCGGCACCGAAGCCGGTCTTCCACGCCTCGATCGGCAGGTCGGGCGCCTTGAGCGGCAGCCACCCGCCGGGCAGGAACAGCGACCGTCCGGCCCGTTCCCGCTTGGCCTCGACCACGAGGTCGGTGGCGGTCAGGGCCTTGCGGGCGGCCGTCAGCCGGGCCGCCTTCCAGCCGTTCCACTCGACGACCCGCTTGTCGGTGGGGTCGGGCAGGGCGAGCAGTTGCAGGTAGTACGCCGCGGCGTCCGCGTCCAGCCCGTACTCGGCGGCGACCGCCTCGACGAGGTCGGGCACGGTCAGCGTCGGGTCGTGCGGGTAGCGCCCGGCCGGCAACGTCTCGGCCTCGATGGCGGCCATCGTGGCGGCGAACCGCTCGTCGAGCAGCAGGCGCAGGCTCCGGGTGACCCAGGAGTCCATGAACGCCAGCGCCGGATCGTCCGCGCCGGTCAACGCCGCGGGCCGCAGGTGGTAGCAGGAGTGGGTGTCCCACTGGCTGCCCTCGACCAGCGCCGGCATGCCGGGCGGAACCTGGCCGTGTTCGACGGACACCGCGCCGACGAGCAGCTTGTCGTTGCGCAGCCGTTCCCGGACCAGCCCGTACGCCGTGGGCAGCGCGGCCCGGATCGGGTCGCCGGCCGGCAACCGGTACGCCAGCCAGGGCAGCAGGATCGAGACCCCGGTGAGGTGCGACCCCTCGAACGGCTCCCCCTCGGCGGCCGTCGTGGTCACCCGCCACCCGTCCGCGGTGGACACGCCGTCGGTGTGCAGCCAGTCGTGCGGCAACGGCCGGACGAGCGTGCGGAGCGGGTTCGCGTCGTTGCTCATCAGGACCCGGCCGGCCGCGGCGAGCAGCTCGTCCGGGATCGGGATGACGGCGCCGAAGCGTTCGATCCACCGGCGGGCAAGCCCGTCGGCGTCGGGGCCGGCGCGCCACAGGTCCGCCGGGTCGGCCGGCATCGCGGCGTCGAGCAGCGCCAGCCGGTCGGGAGCGGGCATCTGCCGCAGGGCGGCGCGGGCGACGCGCAGCGTCTCCGACTTGTGCCCCAGCAGGGCCCGCTCCTGCGCGGTCAGGAAGTTCGCCTCGTACGACGTGAGCCTCGGCAGCGCGGCGAGCAGCAGGGCTGCCTCGGCGCGGCTGATGCCGGTCGCCGCGGCGACGGTGTCCTGGCCGGCGACGGGCAGCGGGGCGGCACCGTGGCGCTCCACCAGGTCGGCCGCCGTCGCGAGCCGGTCCGCGTCGCCCCAGCCGGTCAGCGGGTGCGCGGACGTCACGAAGACCCCGGCCGGCACCCGGAACTCGCCCGTGGCGCTGACCTCGATCGCGATGCGTTCCCAGGTGGTGCGGTCGCTGTAGTACTGGTGGGGCCCCCGCATGATCACGAAGGTGGAGGCACCGGTGTCCAGCACCGCGCCACCGCCGGAGTCGACGACCCCGTCCGCGCACCGGACCGTGAGTACGCGCAGCCGCGCGTCCGCGCCGGCCTGACGCAGTCCGCTCAGCTGGCGCAGCAGGGCCGCGAGGGCCGTCCGGTCGGCGTCGGAGGTGAACGGCGACGCGGCGCGCACGACCACCGCGCCGGGCCAGGGCAGCAGCCGCGCCCACGTCGGGTCGCCCACCGGCATGTCGGCCAGCGTCGCCTCCCCGCCGCTCACAAACGCGGTCGTCCAGGCGATCTGGTCCAGGGTCCCGGTGACGGACTGGCTGGCCGCGTACGCGTAGTTGCGGCGCCCGCCGTCGAGGTCGGCGACGACGCGTTGAATGTCCAGCTCGGACACGTGGGCCCCGGCTGACGGTGCGACCGACTCGGCCGCCGACGGGTCGTCGCGTTCCGCCAGGAGTCGCGCGACCTGTCGCTGCAGCCGGCGGGTCTGCTCCGCACCGGCCACCGACCACGCCACGGCCTCGGCCAGCCGCTCGTCCGTGATCTCCGCCAGCAGGTCCGCGACGGCCCCACGGGCGGCCGGCAACAGGTCGTCGGCCGCCGCGTCCGCGCAGGCGGCCAGCAGCCGACGGGCCTGGGCGGCGTCCACCGACCGCAGCGCCTTGGAGCCCGCCTCGTCGCGGGGCCGCAGCGCGTGCCAGAACGCGGGCTCCGGCAGGCCGGGGCCCGTCGACCAACGGGCTACCGGCTGGCGTCCCTCGGCGTCCCACAGCGTGACCGTCATCCCGGGCGCGACCCGGCCGAAGGTGCTCCCGTCGCCCTGGTACGTCACCGCGCGCGGCTGGTCGTCGCCGGGCAACCGGAAGGCACCCAGGAACGCGCCGTGGCCCTCCGGCTCGACGGGCGCCCACCGCACCGACCGGCCGTCGATGCCCGTGCCGGTGCAGGTGCCGTCCGCGTGCCGGATCAGCCGCCACCCGACGAGGCCGTCACGCCAGCCGGTCGGGGAGTTCACGAACGCCTCCGGCGCGGGACGCAGGAAGCTCGCGGCCACGTCCAGCACGTCGCCGTCGGCCAGCTCGACGTCGAAGAAGGCGGGCAGGCTGCGGCGCCCCGGCGTGCCGGTCGCCGGGTCGTACTCGCGCCACGCCGGGCCCTTGGCCGGGTCGTCCGGGCGTTCGTAGCGCCAGTACGCCGAGCCGTCGCTGATGACGCGGTGATCCTCCGGGTCGCCCGCATCCCCGACGTGCAGGGGCCGGCCACCGGTTGTCCGGCCGCCGCCGGGCAGCGGGAGGCCGCCGGACACTCGTGAGCTGTACCAGCCGCGCGTTTCGAGCACCTCGGTGGGCCGACCGGACCAGTAGCGACCCGTCGACCAGCTGACGCGCAGCTCGCCGTCGACCCACGCGTTGGCGCGCAGCCGGTCGTACGAGGAGAGCTTGACGCCCGCCGGGGTGCGGAACGCGTGCTCGAGCAGCACCCCGTCAGGTCCCAGCACGATCGCCCGGTCGGGGCCGTTGAGCACCAGGTCCGGCCACGCGTCGAGTTCCTGCGCCTGACCGAGCGCGGTGTAGGCCGCGTCGTGCTCGGGCCAGCCGAGCTCGGCGGGATGGCCGCCGCGCAACGACCGCGCCAGTGCCTCCGCGACATCGGCGCCGGCGAGCGCGCCGAAGACGTCCGGGTGCAGGGACACTCCGTCGTACGTCCACAGTGGTGCGACCTCGTCGAGCGCGTCGGCGAGGGTCGGTAGCGTCGGCGCCGCGCCGAGCTTCTCGCGCACGGTATCCAGCCACACCGTGGCTGCCGTGCGCAGGCCGGCCGGGGCCAGCCGCTGGGTGGCCCGCTGACGCCAGGCCTCCTGGCGGCGCCGGTCGCTGTCGCCGCCGCGCCGCCCGCCGAGGTTCTCGCGCAGGCCGGCGACGAGAAACGGCAGGAACCGCTCGTCGGCGGCGACCGCGGCCAGGTCACGGCGGGTCTCCTCCGAACCGCCGAGCCAGGCGTTGACGTTGAACCGGGCGCCCCGGCGCTGCCCCGCGGCCGCGGTCTTCAGCGGTACGCCGGCGGCCACGGCGATGTCGAGCAGGTCGAGGTCGGCGAACCAGTAGGAGTCCAGCCCCAGGCGCAGCTCGCCGCCGCTGGCCACGAGTTCGTCGCGGACGGTGCCGATCAGCTCGGCGAAAAGCGTGTTCCAGCGCGGGATCCGGCCGCCGCGGCGCCAGCCACGGTTGCGGTGGTCCACGAAGCGCTGCACCCAGCCGGCGACCCCGCCGACGGGCCGTGCCGGTTCGGGCGCGGTGGCCGGGGAACGCAGCGCGTCCAGGGCGCCGGCCTCGTCCAGCAATTGCAGCCAGGTGTCGGTGGCGTCCGCACCGTAGCCGGGCGGGTCGGGCAGCAGGGCCAACAGCCGGCCGCGCGTCGCCGGGTCGCGCCGGGCCAGCCGCAACAACGCCGGGCGGTACGCCTTCCAGAAACCCTCATGCGACTTGGCCACCGCCGGATAGCCCAGCAGCTCGCCGATCACGGTCTCGGCCTCCGCGTCCGGCGTGAGCCCAGCCGCCTTCGCCAGCCGCTTGAGGTCATCGGCCATCCCCACATACGGCGGCAGACCGCCCGCCACCCGCCGCACCGCCAGCGTCCGCACCAGCTCGTACGCCTCGACGGCGGGACGACGCTGAGCAACCTGGCGCGCGTACTCACTCAACGCCTTCGCCGTCAACGCACCAGCGAACGCAAACTCCAGATGCACATCACGCAACCGGTCCTCATCCACCGGTAGACCGTGCACCTGCTCGGCCTGCCGCGCCGCAGTGAAGCACGTACCCGCGGCCTTCGGGTTCTCGGCGGCGAGGAACGCCCGACCCACCTGCTCCCAGAACGTCGGCAGGAAATGCGGCGCCGCGCGCCCGAGCCGCTTGGCCAGCGCGTCGTAGCCGTCCTTCGCGTTGCCCGGCTTCGACTTCGCCACCCGGGCGAGCTTCTCCATGTCCTTGACCAACGCCAACGCGTGCCGCCCGTTGGCCGGATCGTTGACCAACGCCCACGCCGGGAACCCCAACGCCTCCCGACGCCCATGACCCACCACGACCGGCGCCGCCTCAGCGGCGAAGCCGAGGAACTCCATGCTCAGGTCCTCGGCCTCACCCAGCGCACCCGGCACCAGACGCACGACCGTACGACCGTCGAGCACCGGATGCCCGTAGGACCGCGCGGTGATCGTGTCCACGGACCGGTCCGGAGCGGCCTCCCCCGGCAGGATCGCACCGGCCTCCCGCAGCGCGTCGTCGCTCACTCGGACTCCTCCTTGACGACGCGGCCGGCGTACAGGGCGGCGGCCATGCGCATGCCCTCGGACCAGGCGATCGGACCGACCTCGGTCACCGGCACGGTCTCGCCCTGCGGGTTGGTGAACGACAGCTCGCCCGTCTCGGCCTCGTAGCTCGGGTCGTCGGCGCCGACCCACACGGTCGCCGTGACAGCTGTGCCGCCCTCCCAGACGCGGCAGGTGGCGTAACCGCCGCGGATCGGGTAGCCCAGCTTCGTCGCCCGGGCGGTCAGGTGGCGCAACTCCTCGAAGCGACCGCCGGAGAACTCGCCGAGGGCCCGCGACTGCTCGGCCTTGTCCTCGGGTTTGCGCCAGATCTCGCGGAACAGCTGCGTGGTGCCCTGCGCCACGCCCAGTTCGGCGGCGAACTCGCGCAGGTCGTCAAGGTCGGCCAGGCGCACGGGGTGCGGGATGGCGAACTGCGCGGCCGTCAGCCACACGGACTCGCCGTCGAGGTTCACCACGCCGACCCCGCGCGCGACGTCGGCCTCGCGCAGGAACCCGGCGTCGTCGAGGATCCAGTCGCCGGCCTCGTCGACGGGTACGACGACGGCGTCGGTGAGCGCGGCCCGCCACGCTTCGTCGGCCCAGACGCGGCCCAGCACCTGGGCGGGCACCGGCAGCGAACGGATCATCCAGCGCTCGACCTCGGCGCGGCAGCTCGTCTCGTGGCGGGCGAGCCACTCGGCGAGCTGGCGCAGCCCGACGACGACATCGTCGTCCTTGAGCGCCTTGGGCAGGCTCTTGAGTTGCTTGCCCTGACCCTTGCGGCACACCACCTTGCTGCCCTGCAACGACACCTCGTACCCGTCGGCGGTCGGCAACCACCCCATGCTCGTCCTCCCAGACACCCCGCTGCGGCGAAGCCCGGATTCTGCCATCGCCGGCTGACATTCACGCCTTCGCCGCGGGCTGCTATGGTCGGAGCTGTCACGAGTGCCAACGCGTAGCCCCGGCTTGTTGGCCGGCAACCCTCCTCCGCGGCGGGGTGCCCCGGGTGATGACACGGCCCGCCCCGACCGGGGCGGCGCAAGCGCGGACCCCTGCCGGGTCCCCGATGATCCCAGGGGGTCATGCCGTGACGGCACCATCGATCACACCCACCGCCCTGCTGTCCGTTGTCGGCACGGACGCGCGCGTGCCGCTCGTCGACGGCGGCGAGACGCGGTACACGAACCTCGACTACGCCGCGAGCGCGCCCGCCCTGGCCACCGTGGCCGAGCACGTGGGCGAGGTACTCGCCAGCTACGCGAGCGTCCACCGGGGCGCGGGGTACCTGTCCCGCGTGTGCACCGCGCTCTACGAGGACGCCCGCGCGGCCGTCACGTCCTTCGTCGGCGCCCGCGGCGACGACGTGGTCGTGTTCACCCGGCACACCACGGACGCGTTCGGCCTGCTCGCCTCGGCCACTCCGGGCGAGGCAGTGCTGCTCGACATCGAGCATCACGCCAACCTGCTGCCGTGGCAGCGCCGGGGCGACCGGGTGCTGGCCGCCCGCCCGACCCTGGCCGCCACGCTCGACGCGCTGGAGGCGGAGCTGCGCCGCCGCCCGGCCGCGCTCGTCACGGTCACTGGCGCCTCGAACGTCACCGGCGAACGCACGCCGCTGCCCACCATCGCCGACATCGCGCACCGGCACGGCGCCCGGCTCGCGGTCGACGGGGCCCAGCTCGCCCCGCACCGCCCGATCGACCTGGCCGGCACCGGCGTGGACTACCTGGCGTTCTCGGGCCACAAGCTCTACGCGCCGTACGGCGCTGGCGTGCTGGTGGGCCGTCGGGACTGGCTCGACGCGGCCGAGCCGTACCTGGCCGGCGGCGGCGCGGTGACGGACGTGACCGTCGCCGCCACGGCCTGGGCGCCGGCGCCGGCGCGGCACGAGGCCGGCACGCCGAACGTCGTGGGGGTCGCGGCCCTCGCCCGGGCCTGCCGGGAGCTGGCGGCACTGCCGGCCGGCGCGCTCGTGGACCACGAGCATCACCTGCGCGAACGGCTGGTCGACGGCCTCGCGGCGCTGGGCATCACGCCGCTGCGGCTGTGGCCCGACAGTCCCGGGGCCGTGGGCCTGGTGGCGTTCACTGTGGACGGTGTGCCCGCCGGCAAGGTGGCGGCCTACCTGTCGGCCGAGCACGGCATCGGCGTGCGCGACGGCCGGTTCTGCGCGCATCCCCTGCTGGACCGGCTCGGCGTGCCGGCGGCCGTGCGGGCGAGCTTCGGCGTCGGCAGCACCGTGGAGGACGTCGACCGCCTCCTGTCCGCGCTCGGCGCACTGTCCGCGCGGGGAACACAATGGGCGTACGCGCAGGACAGCGCGGGCTGGGCGCCCGTACCGGAGACCAGGCGGCTGCCCGACTGGCTCGGCGGCGCCCCGCTCTCCGGCGAGCAGCGGCCCTGTGACGGACCGGTGCCGGTCAGCCCGCCCGGTATCCCGTGAACCCGCTCGCGGTGGCCACGACGGCCACGGTGTCGAAGCCGGCACCGGCGGCCGCCGTGGCGCCCATCGTCGGGGCACGGTCGCTCGCCTTGCCGCGTGCGTCGCACACGCTCACGTGCGTGCCGCCCGCCCGCTCACGGACCGGCTTTCCGCGCACGTAGTACGGCTCCCGGTAATCGAAGGTGGCCCGCCTGGCGCACCAGAACGCCGCGTCGGCGGCCGGCACGACGCTCCTGCCGGTCGCCACGTCCAGCACGAGCGGCTCGGCGCCGCCCCGGATGAGGCGGGCCGTGGCGCCCGCGATGGCGGGCTTGGTGTCCCAGTCGATGAGCGCCTCGGTCCTGCCCGCCGGCACCTGCCACGTCGTATCGCCGGTCGCGATGTCGAAACCCTCGACGGTCACGTCGAGATCGGTGAAGGTCGCCCGCGCGGTGTCGTTGGCGTACTTCTCGGTGCCCCGGTAGCGGCAGCGCACGGGCAGACCGTCGTCCGCGGAGGCGGGGTCCTCGATGTAGAGGTGGCTACGGCAGAACAGGTCCGTGCCAGCGGAACGCCAGCGCACCGATCCGTCCGCTATCGAGAGCGCGGCCGTGGTGGCCCGATTGTCGAGGCTGGCCACGTAGCTGCCGTTGGGTAGTTTGCTGAGTTGTGGGTGCAGCGTGCCGACATAGACGTTCTGCTTCGGGTAGTGCTCGAAGTGCCAGCCGTAGTCCGTGCTGTAGCCGGTAGGGAACGCCGAGGAGAGGTTGATCTGCCAGACGAGCTTTCCGTCCCGGGACAGGGCGAGCTTCTCCGGGTCGCGACCACCGAGATCGAGTAGGCCGGCGTCGCCGACAAGGCGCGCCCCCGGCGGCGTGTCCGACTTCTCCGCGACGTAGCTGCCATCGGCAATGCGCAGCCGGTGCAACACGGCCCGCCCCCGGTAGTTCGACCGTGAGGTGGTGCAGACGTCGATGCCGTCCGAACAGTCCCCGGGCGGCGACGTCACCAACAAGGGCTTGGTGACAACGAGGTCCTCGCCCGTGCGCGGGTCCGCGACCACGATGCGGGTGTAGAGGTTGCCGGTCCGGTCGGGCCGCTGGTAGACGACCTTGTCCTGGATGAAGAAGGGCTGCACGGCGATGCCGGTCACGACCTCGCCGGGCGACGCCTCCTTGCGCCACAGCTCCTTGCCGGCCCGCGGGTCGATGCCGACGAGGTACAGCCGGCGGCTCTTCACGACGTACCCGACCGCGACACCGGCCACGTTGACCGGCTGGCCGATGGGCTTCACGTCCCGCAGCGTCCACGCGACCGACGCCGGCCGCTCGGACACCGGCGGCTGCGTCGCCGACGCGCTCGGGGTGGGCTTGTCGGGTTCTTCGCCGGTGCACGCCGTCACCAGCGCGCCGACCACGACCAATGCCGCGAGCTGGGCCCCCGCGGTCCGCCGACCAGCCATACAGACTCCCCGATACGTCCGTCCTGGCCACTCAGTGTCCCGCACCGGGCGGATTGCAGTGGTAACTATCGAGCCACGAAACCGCGCACGACATCATCCGTTAAGGACCGTTCGCTCCTGGTCGCGATCATGTAGTTGTCGCCATGATCTATGTTTCGTGGCCCAGCGAGCAGCGGGGCTACGCTCCGGTACATCAAACGGCGATCTTCCAGCAGTTCGCACCGCTAGACGCGGTGGCGGGCCACCAGGTCGCCGATCAGGGCGTCGAGCCTCGCGTCGACCTGCTGTCGGGCCGGGTCCCCGTCGTACCAGGCGACGATCTCCCGGGCGCCCCGCTCGAACGGCACGACCGCCCGGTAGTCCGGCACGACCGAACGCAGCTTGCTGTTGTCGAAGACCATGGAGTGCGCCTTGTCGCCGAGCAGGCCGGCGCCCCAGTCCGGGTCGGCCGCCGCGATCGCGTCGGACGGCACGTGCACGATGCGTGCCTCGACGCCCAGCGCCGCCGCCAAGGCCTGCGCGATCTGGTCCCACGTCAGCACGTCGTCCGAGGTGATCTGGAACGCGTCGCCGAGCGTACGCGGGTGGCCCAGCAGCGGCACGAACCCCTTCGCGAAGTCGGTGTGGTGGGTCAGCGTCCACAGCGACGTGCCGTCGCCGTGCACCACGATCTCCTTGCCGGCGCGCATCCGCGCCAGGGTCGTCCACCCGCCCTCCAGCGGGATCAACGTCTTGTCGTACGTGTGTGACGGGCGCACGATCGTGGCCGGGAAGCCCTCCTCGCGGTACGCGGCCGTCAGCAGGTCCTCGCAGGCGATCTTGTCCCGCGAGTACTGCCAGTAGGGGTTTCGCAACGGGGTGGACTCGGTGACGGGCAGCCGGGCGGGCGGCGTCTGGTAGGCCGACGCGGAGCTGATGAACACGTACTGGCGGGTGCGGCCCCGGAACAGCTCGATGTCCGTGCGCACGTGCTCGGGCGTGAACGCCACCCAGTCGACGACCGAGTCGAACTCCAGGTCGCCGAGCGCCGCGCGCACGGAGCCGGGGTCGCGGATGTCGGCACGCAGGATGATCGCCCCTTCGGGGAGCGGGCGGTGGGTGCTGGTGCCCCGGTTGAGGACGTACAGCTCGATGCCGCTGTCGACCGCCAGCAGCGAACACGCGGAGCTGATGATGCCGCTGCCGCCGATGAAGAGGACCTTGACTGCGCTCACTGCCACACGCTATCCCAGCGGCGTCCGGCCGGCTCGACGGCTGGTGGTACAACGACAGGATGCTCCAGCGGTTCGGATTGCGGGCGGCGAGCGCCGCCCTGGCTGCGGTGACGGTGTTGTCCGCCTGCGGCCGGCCCACCCCGCCGAAGCCGTCGCCGACGACGGCGCCGCGCCTGGACGGTGCGGCCGGCGTCGGCGGCGCCGGCGCCACCTCGGCCGCGATCCCGCCACGCTGCGCGGCCGGCAACCTCGCCATCGTCGCCCGCGACGCGGGCAGGTCCGGCGGCCAACACGGCGTGGTGCTCATCTTCACCAACGCGGGTGACGGGCCGTGCCGCTTCTACGGGTACCCGGGGGTCGCCGGGCTGGACGCCGCCGACAAGCAGATCACGCAGGCCCGGCGTGCCAAGAGCGGCCCGCTGGGCGGCCTGCCGGAGGACCGGCCCATCCCGCACATCGACGTGGCCGCCGGCCAGGCCGCCTCCGCGCTGCTGGAGGCGGCCGACGGCGCGTGCGAGCCCTTCGCCGGGCTGCTGGTCACCCCGCCCGACGAGACCCAGTCGTTCCGGATCGCCTGGCCCAGCAAGGGCTGTGCCGACCTGCAGGTCCACCCCATCGTCGCGGGCGTCACCGGCCAGTTCCACTGACCCGCCGGGCCGGAGCAGCGATCACGGATACCTGCGGGGGGCGTCCCAACCGTCCGGGAAGCACGGCGGCAGGTCCCATGACGGGTCCGGCCGGAAGTCGCAGAAGGTGCCGTCGAACGGGAACGCGCCGCGCTCGATGAGCGACACCACCCGCTCCCCCTCCAGCCGCACGGCGGCCTCGTCGTCGACCCAGTAGTGCTCCGGGAACGCCAGCCGCTCGGTGAACTCGTCCTCGTCCTTCCACTCCCAGGCACGGTCGGGATAGACGACGATGTCGAGATCGTGGTCGGTGGTGTCCACTCCCGACACGTCGGCGTCGGTCCACCACACGGGCGGGGTCTCCAGGTTCACGTACCAGCCGGTGAAGGCGCCGCGCGCGTCCCAGAACAGCCACACGGAGTGCGACCCGGACGGCGGGAAGTACATCAGGATGTCCGGGCCCCACCAGCGCCGCTCGGTGAGGCGGGTCGGCTGCTTGACCCACTCGGCGAACGGCATGTCGCGGATGCCGCGACCGTCGTGGGCCAGCCGGATCGCGGCGGGCACGCCGTTGGGCACCCACAGGCACCTGCCGCGCGCGTCGTTGACGACCACCCGGGCCGTGCGGGCGAAGACGAGCGTGTCGCGGGCGAAGAACCGGTGCACGACCGTGGCGCCGGCGGGCGGGGTGGACACCCCGGAATCCTAGCCAGCCTGAGGCGAGCCTCGCTCACCCGAAAGATCCAGTCGCGTTGTATCGCGTTTGCGGTTACGATGTATCGCGTCATGTCACATCCCTCCGCATGAAGCGAGGAAGCATGGGCTCCACCACCCCCGCGATCACGGCCGCCGGCCTGCGCAAGCGCTACGGCGACACGGTCGTCCTCGACGGCGTCGACCTCTCGATCGCGCCCGGCGAGGTCTTCGCGCTCCTGGGCCCGAACGGCGCCGGCAAGACCACGACCGTCCGGATCCTGTCCACGCTCATCCGGGCCGACGGCGGCACAGCCTCCGTCGGGGGCGCGGACCTGGCGCGCGACCCCGAGGCCGTCCGCCGGATGATCGGCGTCACCGGCCAGTTCTCCGCCATCGACGCCCTGTTCACCGGCGAGGAGAACCTGCTGATCATGGCTGACCTGTGCCACCTCGACCGGCGGGCCGGTCGGCGGCGCGCCGCCGAGCTGCTCGACCGGTTCGACCTGACGGACGCGGCCCGCAAGCCGGCCGTGACCTACTCGGGCGGCATGCGCCGCCGCCTCGACCTCGCCATGACCCTTGTCGGCCACCCTCGGGTGATCTTCCTGGACGAGCCGACCACGGGCCTGGACCCGCGCAGCCGGCGCACCATGTGGCAGATCATCCGCGAGCTCGTGTCGGGCGGCACCACGGTCTTCCTCACCACCCAGTACCTGGAGGAGGCCGACCAGCTCGCCGACCGGATCGCGGTGCTCGACCACGGCCGCATCGTCGCCGCGGGCACCCCGGCCGAGCTGAAACGCCTGGTCCCGGGCGGGCACCTGCGGCTGGTCTTCGCGTCAGCCGCCGACCTCGACACAGCAGCCCGCGCCTTCGACGGTGCGACGCGCGACGACGACGCGCTCGCCCTGCAGGTGCCCAGCGACGGCGGCGTGCGCTCGCTGCGCGCGGTGCTCGACCGCCTCGACGCGGCGTCCGTCGAGGTCGAGAGCCTCACCGTGCACAGCCCCGACCTCGACGACGTCTTCCTCGCCCTCACCGCCACGGAAAGGACCTCCGCGCGATGACCTACGCCGTCCGCGACTGCCTCACCATGCTGCGCCGCAACCTGCGCTGGGCACGCCGCTTCCCCGCCATGACGGCCGTACTGATCGGGCTGCCCGTCATCATCCTGCTGCTGTTCGTGTACGTGTTCGGCGGCACGATGGGCGCCGGCCTGGCCGGGGACCGGGGCGACTACGCCGACTACGTCACCCCCGGCATTCTCATGCTGGCCATCGCCGGTACGGCGCAGGGCACCGCGATCGCGGTGGCCACGGACATGAAGGAGGGCATCATCGCGCGGTACCGCACGATGGCGATCTTCCGCCCGTCCGTGCTCGCCGGACACGTCCTCGGCAGCCTCACCCAGACCATGGCGGGCCTGGCGGTCGTCATCGGCGTCGCGGTCGCGGTCGGCTTCCGGCCCACCGCCGGCGTCGTCGAATGGCTCGCCACGGCCGGCCTGCTCGCCCTCGTCGCCCTCGCCATGATCTGGCTGTCCGTCGGGCTCGGGCTGTGGGCCAAGACGGTCGAGTCGGCCAGCAACCTGCCCATGCCGCTGATGCTCCTGCCGTTTCTGGGCAGCGGCTTCGTGCCGACCGACTCGATGCCCGCCGTGGTGCGCTGGTTCGCCGAGAACCAGCCGTTCACGCCGATGATGGAGACCCTGCGCGGGTTGCTGCTCGGCACCGGCATCGGCAACGCGGGCCTGATCGCGGCCGCGTGGTGCGTCGCCATCACGCTGGTCGGCTACCGCTGGTCGGTACGCCTCTACAACCGCGACCCGGCCTGAGCCCATCGCCGCCCCCGACGGGGAACCCGTCGGGGGCGGGCGTCGTCCACAATGATGGACGACAGGGGAGGTCGGGGTGCGCGGGTTCGGATGGGTGCTGATCGCGGTCGGGGCGCTGTTGGGCGCCTGTACGCAGCCGGCCGAGCCCTCCGGCGCGATGCCGGAAGGCGGACCGCCGACGGGGACCATGGCCGTGGCAGGAAAGTGGTCGGGCTGCGCCAACGTGTGGCCCGATCCGCTCAAGGCCATGGGCGCCGAGGAACTCGACCTGCCCCGGCTCGGCGACGGATTCACGCCCGTGGCGGCCGTCGTCTGCACCACCGTTGTCGAGAAGCGCCCCGACGGCAGCGAGGCACTGATGGCGACCGAGCGCCGCGCCGAGGACATCGCCGCGCTGCTGGCCGCGTTGCGCCTGCCCGACGAGCCCTCCGGCACGGAGGGCGCCTGCACCTTGGACCTCCCGACGATCCCGTGGGTCGCGCTGGTGGACGCCGACAACCGGTGGGGGCGCCCCGGCGTGCCCGGCGACGCCTGCGGCAGCATCCGCATTGAGGTACGCGACGCGATCGCCGCCCTGCGACTCACCGAGGTGTCCAGGCGCTTCCTCCGCGAGCTGATGTCGTCGGGCGCGGCGGCCTCGGGCTGCTCGCCGAGCTGGGCCGACATGGTCTGGGCCGAGACGACGATGAACCCCGACCGGACCTGGGCGCCCACCCTCGGCAGCCAGTTCACCGACGACGACGAGATCCGCCTGTGCGTCTACGCCGTGCCGCCCGGCGAGCGTGGCAGCGCCAAGCCGGCCGGCGCATTCACCTCCGGCAAGGTCCTGACCGCCAAGCAATGGGCCCCGATCGCCGCCGCCCTGCGCGCCGCGCCGAAGGCAGGGGCGTGCTCGACCCCCGCCGAAAGGTTCGCCCTGCTGAGCCGCACCGACGACAAGCAGGGCGAGATCTACGTGGAGCTGACTGGCTGCCAGCGCATCATGACCACGCCGATCGATGGCCAGCCCTTCCTCGGCCAGGCCGACGCGGCCCTGATCGCCTTGCTCAAGGCGGCCGGCTGACCGCTACCCTCGGTGGCGTGACCACCGCACCCGCCGTCCGCGACTGGCTGCTCGCCGGCGATCCGGCCATCCAGTGGCAGGCCTTGGCCGACCTGACCGACGCCGGGTCGGACGAGGTCGCCGCGGCGCGGGCGCGCGTGGCGCACGAGGGCTGGGGTGCCGCGCTGTTGGCCCGGCAGGGCGCGGACGGGCTGTGGGACGGCGGCACGTTGTTCCCCGCCGGCTACTCCGGCGAGGAGGCGGGGCAGCCGTGGACCACCACGATGCACACCCTGCAGACGCTGCAGCTGTTCGGGCTCGACCCGGCGTCGGCGGCGGCACGCCGGGCGGTCGGGCTGGTGGCCGAGCACGCGCGGTGGGACCACGCCGGGCAGCGGTACTTCGACGGCGAGGTCGAACCTTGCATCAACGGCCGGACGGTCGAGACGGGCGTCTACTTCGGCATCGATGTGGCGTCGGTCGTGGCGCGGCTCCTTGACGAGCCCCTCGCCGACGGCGGCTGGAACTGCGAGGCGGAGAACGGATCGATGCGCTCGTCGTTCGACACGACCATCAACGTTCTCGACGGGCTGTTGGCGTACGAGCGCGCGACAGGCGGCGACGCGGCCGTGCGCGAGGCGCGCCGCGCCGGCGAGGAGTACCTGCTGGAGCGGCACCTGTTCCGGCGCGCCAGCACGGGCGAGATCGTCAAGCCGGAGTACCTGGACGCTGCCTTCCCTTACTACTGGCACTACGACGTGCTGCGGGGGCTCGACTACTTCCGGCGGGCCGGCGCCTCCGCCGACCCCCGCCTGGCCGAGGCGGTCGAGCTGCTGCGCGCCAAGCGGCGAGCCGACGGCACGTGGCCGCTCGACCGGGTCCACCCCGGTCGCGTCGCGTTCCACCTGGAGGCGGTGGGCCAGCCGAGCCGCTGGAACACCCTGCGGGCGCTGCGGGCGCTGGACTGGGCCGGGCGCTGACCCCCTTCGCTACCCTCACTGGCGTGACCGACCTTGTGCACCTCACCCCGGCCGGCAACGCGCGACGCGTCGTCCGCACCGGTCTGGCCGGCCGCAGCCCCGGCTGGTTCGGCGACCGGGGCGTGTACTGCATGCCGGTGCTGCCGTCGTTCACCCTGACCTACCAGTGGGTGCGCGAACTGCGCCGCTGGAAGCAGAGCACGCTGGTCGGCGTCCAGGTGCGGATCCCCGACGACGAGCCGGTCACGGTCGGTCGGTACGGCCAGGAGCCGACCCGGGTGTCGGCGGCCGAGGCCGCCGCGACCATCCGGGGCCTGGCCGACCCGCGCGGGTACGAGGTGTTCGTACCCCGCCCGGTCGCCGCCGCCGAGGTGCGCCGGGTACGCCGCGTCCCGCAGGGGATCGGGTGGCGCTACAAGCCCGACGCGCACGGGCTGCGCCCCTGCACGTGTCCCGCGTGCATCCAGTCGGGCACCCCCGGCGCGGCACAGCTGCGCCGGCGTTTTCCCTACGAGAACGCGCCGCGCACCAAGCCGGCCATCATGGCGGACCTACGCGCGGCCACCACCTCCGACGACATCGAATACGCCCTGTACGAGCTGGGCATGCGCCGGCGCGGAGGCGCCGAGGAGCTGGCCTTCCTCGCCGACCACCCGGATCCCGAGGTCCGCGAGGCTCTCGTGAGGACGCTGGCGCGCTACCGCGGCCGCGCGGCCCGGGAGCTGCTCGAACGCGTTCAGGGCGCCGCGCCGTCCAGGACGGGGATGAGGGACCGCTCCTCGTAGGTCAGGTGACTCTCCAGCTCCGCGGTGAGCCGGTCGACCTCGGCGAGCAGCGTCGCCCGGTCGGGGCCGGGGTCGGCGAGCACCCGGTCCAGACCCTCGACCAGGGCCGCGATCGCCTCGTGTTCCTCGCGCAAGCGCGCCAGCACGGGGGCGAGGTCGGGTCGCTGGTTGCCGATGCCGACGAACATCCCCCCGTCCTCCATCGTGTGGTGCTGCGTCAGGCCGCCGCACAGCGCCAGGCAGTTGACCCGCAACTGGGCGCCGACCGACGCGCCGGAGGCCGCCACCTCGGCGCGGATCAGCCGCAGTTCGCGGCGGAAGGTGTCGTGGATCGCGCTGAGTACGGTCCCGAACGAGGCGCCGGCTATCCGCGGAGGGCTGGGGAGCCGGGCGAGCGTGACCACGGGGATGACCCGCGCCGTCGCGGCCTGGTAGTCAGCCCAGCGTGCGTCGTGCTCGGCGATGCGGGCGAACACCTCGTCCCGCTCGTCGCCAGCGAGGACCTCCGCGCGGGCCTCGTAGGTGAACCCGCCGTTCTCGACCGTGACCGTGGGGTTGGCCAGCACGTTGTGGTACCAGGCCGGATGGCGCGGCGCGCCGGCCGCGGACGCCACGACGACGACGCGGTCCCCGGTGTGGGGCGTATACCGCAGCGGAACCGTGTGCGGCCGGCCGGACCGGGCGCCGGTCGTGGTCAGCAGGAGCAGTCGAGCGTCGGCGAATGGGCCGCTGAGCTGGCCCTTGTTGGCGCGGAATTCGTCGATGATGGACGCGTTGACGTCGTTGGGCACGGAACATCCCCTCCCCGTGGGTGTTCGCCATACGCTACCTGCCGTGCGGGCCAGTGCTTCGGCCTTCAGGTCGGGGGGGAAGGCCGGCGTTGGGAGGGCCGCCAAGGCCCGAGTAGTGCCTTAACCGGGACGGTTCTGCTGCTCGATGTACTGCTTGACGACGCTTAGCGGTGCGCCGCCGACGGAGCCTGCGAAGTACGAGCCGGACCAGAGTTTGTTGGCCTGGTAGTAGGGCGTGTCTCGTGGATCTGTGAGGCGTGAGGGTGTATCACATCTGTCGTGGTTGGACGGTTCGAGCTCACCGACGCCGAGTGGGAGTTGCTCAAGCCCTTGCTGCCTGGGGATCCGGCCCGTGGTGGCCGGTGGCGGGATCACCGCGCGACGATCTCCGGGGTTCTGTTCCGGGAGCGGACCGGG
The DNA here is from genome assembly GCF_039528415.1 of Luedemannella helvata. NCBI lineage: Bacteria > Bacillati > Actinomycetota > Actinomycetes > Micromonosporales > Micromonosporaceae > Luedemannella > Luedemannella helvata. The sequence goes on along the minus strand of NZ_BAAALS010000004.1, from coordinate 68,476 downwards.
ATTACGTGGCGGGATCTGCCTGCCCGGTTCGGGCCGTGAAAGACGGTCTATCAGCGCAAACGCCGGTGGGCGTTGGACGGGACCTGGGCGAAGATCTGCGAGGCGTTGCGCATCGACTGCGACCTTGAGGAGGGCGAGGACTGGACCTTGGGCGTGGACTCGACCGTGGTCCGGGCACACCAGCACGCTGCCGGTGCTCGTCATGAGCTGCCCAAGGAGCTGTCCGAGCAGGCCGGCGACGCTAAAAGGGGCGGCCGGTATCGGGCGTATCGGGTGATCGTGAAGCGCTCGGCCGGTCGAGGGGCGGGCTGAGTACGAAGCTGCACCTGGCCGCCGACCGCCGGTGCCGGCCGGTCAGCCGGGTCCTGACCGCCGGTCAGCGTCACGACAGTGTCGGGTTCGCCAAGGTCATGGACGGTGTGCGTATCCGCCATCGGGTGGGCCGGCCGCGTACCCGGCCGGGTCGGGTGCTGGCCGACAAGGCGTACACGAACCGCAAGATCCGTACTGAGCTGCGCCGCCGCCGGATCACGGCGGTGATCCCGGAGAAGAAGGACCAGATCGCCGCACGCAAGGCCAAGGGCAGCCGAGGCGGGCGGCCACCGGCGTTCGACCGTCAGTTGTACAAGCAGCGCAACGTCGTCGAACGAGCCATCAACAAGCTCAACAGTTCAGGGCGGTTGCCACCCGCTACGACAAGCGAGAGTTCATGTACCAGGCCGCCGTCGACGTCGCCACGATGAAGATCTGGCTACGCGACCTCACCCGAGATCCATAAGACACGCCCTAGTGCCGCATCAGGTCGGGGAACTCCTGGCGTAGGCGCCGCGAGGATACGCCCTTGAGTGAGTTGACCAGCCGGGCCACGGCCATCTTGGGCGGGTAGTTCACGAGCAGGTGGACGTGGTTGTTGGCGCCGTTGAACTCGACCAGTTCGGCCTTGAAGTGCGGGCAGACGTCGCGCATGACCTGTTCCATGCGGGTCAGGTGCCGGTCGGCGAATACCTTGTGCCGGAACTTCGTCACGAAAACCAAGTGGCGTGCATCGCGAAAACACAGTGTCTACCGTGCGGATACCTGCAAGTTCAGCCATAGACCAATATGGTATGGTGTGTCCCGTGCAGCTGCGGTACAACTTCCGCGTGTACCCCGACGCCGTCCAGCGCGAGGCGCTGGCCCGGTCGTTCGGGTGCGCGCGGGTGGTGTTCAACGACGGACTCAGGCTGCGTCAGCAGGCCCGGGAGGCGGGCGAGAAGTACATCTGCGACGCCGAACTGTCGCGCCGTCTGATCACCGAGGCGAAGACGACGCCGCAGCGGGCCTGGCTGGGCGAGGTGTCCGCCGTCGTCTTGCAACAGGCCCTGGCCGACCTGAACACCGCGTACCGCAACTTCTTCGCCTCGATCTCGGGTAAGCGCAGGGGCCGCAAGCTGGCCCCGCCCCGGTACCGGTCGCGCAAGGACAACCGGCAGGCCATCCGGTTCACCAAGAACGGCCGGTTCAAGGTCCTCGACAACGGACGGCTCAGGCTGCCGAAGATCGGCGACATCGCGGTCCGCTGGTCACGGACCCTGCCCTCGGACCCGTCGTCCGTGGCGATCATCAAGGATGCGGCGGGCCGGTACTTCGCCTCGTTCGTCGTCCAGACCACCGACGAGGCGTTGCCGCCGGTCGAGTCCGAGATCGGGATCGACCTTGGGTTGACCCACTTCGCGGTCATGTCCGATGGCACGAAGGTCACCGCGCCGAAGTTCCTGCGCCGCGCGGCCCGCAAACTCAAACGGCTGCAACAGGCACTCTCGCGCAAGCAGCGCGGCAGTCACAACCGCAAGAAAGCCGCCGTGAAGGTGGCCCGCGCTCACGCGCGGGTGGCCGACACCCGGCGGGACTGGCAGCACAAGCTGTCCACGACGTTGATCCGCGAGAACCAAGCGATCTATGTCGAGGACCTGTGCGTCGTCGGTCTCGGCCGCACACGGCTCGCGAAGAGCGTGCACGACGCCGGATGGTCGTCGTTCGTCGGAATGTTGGAGTACAAGGCCGCCCGGTACGGGCGGACCTTCGCCAAGATCGACCGGTTCGCGCCCACGTCGCAGACATGCTCGGCGTGTGGCCGTATCGACGGACCCAAGCCGCTGTCCGTCCGGTCATGGACGTGCCCCTGCGGGGCCGCCCACGACCGGGACATCAACGCGGCGATCAACGTGTTGGCCCAGGGACGCTGGGACAACTCAAACGCCTGTGGAACGCGGGTAGGACCGGCACTCGTGCCGGCACCGCGGCCGACCTCACGTCGAGAAGCAGGAATCCGCCCGCACGCCGCGTGTTCCACACGCAGCGTGGAGGCAATCCCCGTCCTTTAGGACGGAGAGATCGTCAAAGCCGCCCTACGTCAACAATCCGGATCGCGGCGGCGCCCAGCTCGTCGGAGGTGTCCAGGTCGATCTCGGCGGTGATGCCCCAGTCGTGGTCACCGGCCGGGTCGTCGAGGATCTGCCGGACCGTCCACATGTCCCGGCCGGCGTCGATGAGCAGCATCTTCGGGCCGCGCGCCGCGGCGCCCGTACCGATGTCGGTGTGGTCTTCGAAGTAAGGGGCGAGCGCCTGCGCCCAGGCCGCCGCGTCCCAACCCGACTCGGCGTCGAGTTCGCCTAACTCGTCCCAACGTCGCAGGGCCGCCAGGGTGACGCGACGGAACAGGGCGTTGCGCACCAGCACCCGGAACGCGCGGGTGTTGCCGCTGACCGCCGGCGGGCGCTCCTCGGCGACCGGCTCGTCGGTGGGGTTGCGCAGCTTCTCCCACTCGTCGATGAGGCTGGAGTCGACCTGGCGGACCAGCTCCCCCAGCCACTCGATGAGGTCGGCCAGTTCCTCGCTGCGGGCATCCGACGGCACGCTCTGGCGCAGCGCGCGGTAGGCGTCGGCGAGGTAGCGCAGCACCAGGCCCTCGGAGCGGGCCAGGCCGTAGAAGTTGACGTACTCGGTGAAGGTCATGGCCCGCTCGTACATGTCGCGGACCACCGACTTGGGCGAGAGCTGGTGGTCGGCCACCCACGGGTGCCCGGTGCGGTAGGTCTCGAACGCGGCGTCCAGCATGTCGGCCAGCGGCTTGGGCCAGGTGACGCTCTCCAGGAGGTCCATGCGGGCCTCGTACTCGATGCCGTCGGCCTTCATCTGGGCGACCGCCTCGCCCTTGGCCTTGAACTGCTGGGCGGACAGGACCTGCCGCGGGTCGTCCAGCGTCGCCTCGATGACGGAGACGACATCGAGGTGGTACGCGGGGTCGGCCGGGTCGAGCAGTTCCATGGCGGCGAGCGCGAACGGCGACAGCGGCTGGTTGAGCGCGAAGTCGAACTGCAGGTCGACCGTGAGCCGGACGGAGCGCCCTTCGGAGTCAGGCTCAGGCAGCCTCTCGATGACCCCACCGGCGAGCAGCGCGCGGTAGATGGCGATGGCGCGGCGGATGTGCCGGCGCTGCGCGGCGCGGTCCTCGTGGTTGTCCGTGAGCAACTGGCGCATCGCGGCGAACGCGTCGCCCGGCCGGCCGATGACGTTGAGCAGCATGGCGTGGCTGACATGGAACACGCTCGTCAGCGGCTCGGGCTCGGCCGTGGTGAGCCGGTCGAAGGTCGGCTGCCCCCAGCCGATCGACCCCTCGGGCGGCTTGCGGCGCACGACCTTGCGGCGCTTCTTCGGGTCGTCGCCGGCCTTGGCGAGGGCCTTCTCGTTCTCGATGACGTGCTCGGGCGCCTGCACGACGACCGTGCCGAGGGTGTCGAAGCCGGCCCGGCCGGCGCGGCCGGCGATCTGGTGGAACTCGCGCGCCTTGAGCAGCCGGGTCCGCTGTCCGTCGTACTTGGACAGTCCGGTGAACAGGACGGTGCGGATCGGCACGTTGATGCCCACGCCGAGGGTGTCCGTCCCGCAGATCACCTTGAGTAGCCCGGCCTGGGCGAGGGTCTCCACGAGCCGGCGGTACTTGGGCAGCATGCCGGCGTGGTGCACCCCGATGCCGTGACGTACGAGCCGCGACAACGTTTTGCCGAACCCGGCCGTGAACCGGAAGTTGCCGATCTTGGCGGCGATGGCGTCCTTCTCGGCGCGGGTGCACACGTTGACGCTCATCAGGGCCTGGGCGCGTTCCAGCGCCTCGGCCTGGGTGAAGTGCACCACGTACACGGGCGCCTGGTGGGTCTGCAGCAGCTCTTCGAGCGTTTCGTGCAGGGGCGTCATCGCGTACGTGAAGATCAACGGTACGGGACGCTCGGCGCTGGCGACGACGGCCGTGTTGCGGCCGGTGCGACGCGACAGGTCGTCGACGAACCGCGTGACGTCGCCCAGGGTGGCCGACATGAGGACGAACTGGGCCTGCGGCAGGGCGATGAGGGGCACCTGCCACGCCCAGCCCCGGTCGGGCTCGGCGTAGAAGTGGAACTCATCCATGATGACCTGGCCGACATCGGCGTCCGCCCCGCCGCGCAGCGCGATGTTGGCCAGGATCTCGGCCGTGCAGCAGATGATCGGCGCGTCCGCGTTGACGCTCGCGTCGCCGGTGAGCATGCCGACGTTCGCCGGTCCGAACACGTCACACAGCGCGAAGAACTTCTCCGACACGAGCGCTTTGATCGGCGCCGTGTAGTAGGAGCGCTGATTGTTCGCCAGGGCGGCGGCGTGCGCACCGAGCGCCACGAGACTCTTGCCCGACCCGGTCGGGGTGTTCAGGATCACGTTGGCGCCGGTCACGATCTCGATCAGCGCCTCCTCCTGGTGCGGATAGAGGCTGAGCCCCTGGCCGCTCGCCCACGTGGCGATGGCGTCGAAGAGGGCGTCGGGGCCGGCGTCGGCGCCGGGAAGCTGATCGGTGAGCGTCATGGCCGCTCCATCCTGCCCGCCCGGCGCGCCGATCACCAACCCCGCCCGCCGCTCACGTCCACCCGAGTCGCGGCGTGCGCGTCCACCGGCCGGACCGCCGGCCGGTGGACGCGGGAAATCAGCGACCGGCTATCACTCGATCATGGAATGGCGTCGTACCCGGACCCGATGCGGGTCCATCCGCTCTGGCAGATGACCGTGGAGGAGACCCCGCCGCCCGCGGTGCGCCAGGGACCGTAGCGCCACTCGGTGCGGTAACCGATAGCCGTGAAGCAATTGATCTTCGCGCGGAAGGTTGAGGGGGCGTGCCCTCCGCAGTACACCGTGACGGTTGCCGTTCCGGGCGTGCTCACCGTGCAAGGTCCGATCGAGGCCTGCGCCGGAGTGGCGACAAGCAGACTCGCGGCGATGCCGGCGATGGCCAGTAGGGAGACTCTGCGGGCGATTCGAAACATTCAAAATCCTTTCGGAAACGACTTCGAAAATCGAAAATTCGCCGCTCTATCTGCAGAAGAGTTCGATGCGCGACTATGTCATGCGCGAAATCACCACGTCAAGTAGCGCTTCACATTGACACGTCTTCGCAGCCGGAGACAGTCGGGGGCGCCACATTAGTCTGACCTCCGAAAAAAGTAAGGCTCATTCTGTGCGACTCAGTTCATCTCCTTTTCTCCCGACAGCGCCGCATCCGTGTTGAAGTTTCGGAGCGCGTCGAGTTTCCCCTCAGCGCTCTTCCGAAAACAATTCCTCCACCTACACCGGTCGCGACCGGTAAACCACATCGGCGGGGTACGCGTCACTTCGACGTACCCGTCCACTGTGGGTCCGGACGGGCGCCGTCCGGGGAAGGAGCGTCCATGCCTATGTCGTTGTCCCGGTTGACCGCCATGGCGGTCACGCTGACTGCCGTGCTCGTCGCGAGCGCGGCGCCGGCCCAGGCACAGGCCGTCGCGCCGACCGTGCTGCGCATGGTCGACCTGGGCACGTTGGGTGGCGAGAGCAGCTACGCCATCGCGATGAACGACCTCGGCGAGGTGGTCGGCAACAGCGCCACCGTCGACGGCAGCTGGCACGGGTTCGTCTGGCGCGAGGGAAGGATGACGGACCTGGGCGCGCTGGAGCCGGCCGACATCAACAACAAGGGTCAGATCGCCGGCCAGCTCGACGGGGTCGCGGTCGTCTGGACGGAGGGCCGGGTGACGACGATCGGCACCTTCGGCGGCACCTACAGCCGGCCGATCTCGATCAACGACAAGGGCCACGTCGTCGGCGTCGCGGCGACCGGGGACGGCAGCACCGTGCCCTTCCTGTGGCGCCACGGCACGCTGACCCGGCTGCCGCTCGACGACGTGTCCGACCTGAACGACAAGGGCGTCGTGTCGGGTGGTCGGCTGGTCGAGGGCGGTTTCCACGCGGGCACGTGGCGCGGCGGCGCCGTGACGGACCTGGGCGCCGGGGCGTTCAACCGCAGCAACACGTACGGGATCAACGAGAAGGGTTGGGTGATCGGCTGGGTCTTCTCGGCCGGGCAGCGCGAGCGCGGCGCCCTGTGGCGCGGTGGGGAGCTGACCGACGTCGGCACGCTCGGCGGCGACACCACCCACCTGATCGCGATCAACGACAGGGGCCGCGTCCTCGCCACGTCCCAGCTCGCGGACGGCGGCGTCCACCCGGCGTCCTGGTACCGCGGCGCGTGGACCGACCTGACGACCCGTGGCGTGAACTCGGAGGCGGACCTCGTCGACCTCAACGACAACGGCCAGATCGCCGGGGCGTACCGGCCGGTGTTCGGCATCTCCCACGCGATCATCTACACGTAGCGACGGACCGCGGCGGGAACGGGGGGACGTTCCCGCCGCGGCTTCAACGCCCCCACGGGACTCACGCGGCGCGCAGGCGGGCGGCGGTGTCGCGGAGCACCTCGTCCAGCGGGGTCGGGTGCAGGGCGAACGTCTGCGTGGTCTCCGTGGAGTCGATGACGAACGGGTCGGTGAACTGGTAGCGGGTCGTCTCCAGCTCGCGGACGAACCGGTCGAACAGGCCCACGGCGCGTACCGCCGCGTGCGGGATGGTGGCCAGCTTGGCGGCCGGGGCGCCGTTGGCGGTCACGAAGCGGTCGGCGAGCTGGCGGATCGTCATGGCCGGGTGGCTGGGGACCAGCCAGGCGCGGCCGAAGGACCGCTCGTCGGTGGCGACCGTCGCGAGGGTACGCGCCGCGTCGGTGGTCGAGGTGAAGCTGTGCGGCACGTCCAGCGGGGCCGGCGACCAGGCGCGCTTGCCGGCGAGCAGCCGGCCGCCGAGGGCGAAGCTGAAGATCGACTGCGCTTCGAGGTAGTCGCTGGCGCGGACCTCGACGGCCCGGATGCGGCCGGCCTCGTGCCACGCGAGGGCCTCGCGCCACATGTCGGCGCGCATGCGCAGCTTCGGGTGCGTCGCGGCGAGCGGGGTGTGCGCGGTCATGACCCCGCTGCCCGGGCCGTGCCCGTACAGGCAGCCCATGACGACCAGCGCGGCGCCGCTGCGCTCCGCGGCGGTGAGCAGCGACGCGGCCAGCGGCGGCCAGTCGGTGAGCCAGCGGTCGTAGGCCGGGTTGGCGCAGTTGTAGAGGGCGACCGCGCCCTCGGTGAGCGCGGCCAGCCGGTCGGCGTCCGTGGCGTCGGCGGCGACGCGTTCGATGGCCGGGTGCGCCGGGCCGGAGCCGCTGCGCGTGATGACGCGGACGCGGTCGCCGCGCTCGGCGAGCAGGCGGGCCGTGGTGGCGCCGACGGCGCCGGAGCCGACGATGACGTGCAGGTTCATGTGGTTCTCCCCAGTCGTGAGAGCAGTGCTCTCGTTCTGGAGCGATGATTACACAACGTCGGGCGGCTACGCAAGAGCACTGCTCTCGCATGTGTGCGACAATCTCCGCATGCCTGCTGGATCGATCCGCGCCCGGGTGCGCGCCGAGATGCTCGCCGAGATCAAGGCGGTGGCGCGCCGGCATCTGGCCACCGACGGCGCCAACCTGTCCCTGCGTGCCGTCGCCCGCGACATGGGCATGGTCTCCTCGGCGCTCTACCGCTACTACGCCAGCCGGGACGAGCTGCTCACCGCGCTGATCGTCGACGCGTACAACGCGCTCGGCGACGCCGTGGAGGGTGCCGACGCGGCCGTCACCGACCGGGGCGACGTGCGCGGGCGCTGGCTCGCCTGCTGCCACGCGGTGCGCGACTGGGCGCTGGCCGAGCCCGCCGAGTACGCGCTGATCTTCGGTAGCCCGGTGCCCGGCTACGCGGCGCCGACGGAGACCGTCCTCGCCGCCCGGCGCACGCCCCTCGCGCTGATCCGGGTCGCCATGGACGCCTCGGCGGCCGGCGGCCGGCCGCGCATCGGCGACGTGCCCGCCGCCGTCGCCCCCGACCTCGCCACCGTGCGGGACGCCCTCGGCGTCGAGCTACCCGACGACGTCCTGCTCGCCGGGTCGTACGCGTGGATCCATCTGTTCGGGGCCGTCAGCTTCGAACTGTTCGGACAGCTCAACAACACCATCACCGCGCGACGGGAGTACTTCGAGCATCAGATGACCGCGGTGGGTGAGCAGTTCCTCGGCGTCTGACGGGGCAGCCCGATGGGGCATCCACCGCCATAATGGTGCGGCTCGTGCCCCGACGGCGAAGGATTCCGATGGACACGGAGAAAAGCCCGGACCACGATGAGACACCCGCCGAGACCGGGAACGCCGCGAAACGGCCGCGCCGGTTCCGCAAGCTGGTGATTATCCTTGCCGTTCTGGCCAGCGTGCTCGGCATCGGAGCGGCGACCATCGGCTACTACATCTCCACTGTGCCCGTGCCCGAGACGCTGACGCTGCCAGAGGCGACGGTCGTCTACTACTCCGACGGCACGACGGAGATGGCGCGCCTCGGCGACCAGAACCGCACCGTCATCGACACGACGACACTGCCGCCGTACGTGGCATGGGCCGTCATGGCCGCGGAGGACCGCTCGTTCGAGACGAACCCGGGCGTGGACCTCGGCGACCTGGTGCGCGGCGCGGTCGGCGGCGCGGACGAGGACGGGGCCGCCACCATCACCATGCAGTACGCGCGCATGGCGGCGGACCTGAGCGACGGGAGCAGGCCCGATGTCGCGGTGATGGCGTGGAAGCTCGACGACCAGTACACCAAAGCCGAGATCATGGGCTTCTACCTGAACACGGTCTACTTCGGGCGCGGCGCGTACGGCATCGAGGCGGCCGCCCATGCGTACTTCAAGAAGCCGGCCACCTCGCTCAGCCTCGGCGAGGCCATGGTCCTGGCCGCTGTCATCAAGTCGCCGGGCGACTCCGCGTTCGACCCGTCGGTGAACCGGCGGGCCGCCCAGGACCGCTGGGCCTACATCCGCGACGGCCTTACCCACGCGATGAAGAAGCTTTCGGCCGACGAGGCCGCGGCGTTGACCTACCCCGAGACGTTCGTGAAGTGGTCGCCGAACATGCCCAGCAGCACGAGCCGGCTGGACCGGCCGACCGGCCTCGTCGTGCAGCAGGCGCTCAGCGAGCTGCGCCAGCTGCCGGAGTTTCGCGACAAGCCGGCCGACTATCTGCGCAACGGCGGACTCAAGATCGTCACGACGATCGACAAGGAGGCCGAGAGCCTCGCGATCGCCCTAGCCGACGAGACCGCCAACCGCTCGCACCTGGCCGGCAAGCCCAAGGGCCTGCGGGCCGCGCTCGTCGCGGTCGAGCCCGGCACCGGCCGGGTGCTCGCCTACTTCGGCGGCCATAGCGGCACGGGCGCCGACTACGCCGGCTGGTACTACGACGAGCACGGCACGCCGACCGGCTACGGCGCGCACCCGCCGGGCGCCACGTTCGCCATCTACGACGTGGCGGCCGCGCTGAAGGAGGGCATCTCGCTGAAGTCGTACTGGGACGCCAGCCGGGTCAAGGCGTTCCCCAGGAGCGGACGCACCGCCGACAGTCCGGTCCGGGAGAACGTCGCGGCGGACTGCCAGCCCACCTGCACGCTGCTGCAGGCGGCGCGGGCGGGGCTCACCGTCCCGCTGTTCGGCCTCACCGAACAGGTCGGCATGCCCAAGGTGCTCGACATGGCGCGGGCGGCCGGCGTGCGCGACATGTGGGCCCGGTCCGCCGGCGGGATCACGCGCGTCGACCTGCGCGCGGCGCCCGACCAGGCGGTCCTGGCCCAGTTCGGCACGGAGGTGGGCATCGGCCAGTACCCCGTCACGGTCGTCGACCAGGCCGGCGCCATGGCCACGTTCGCGGCCGGCGGCGTGCGCGCGCAGACGCACTTCGTCAAGGAGGTCACCAAGGCCGGTGCCACCGTGTACGCGGAGAAGCTGCCCACCGGTGCCACCGAGCGCGTCCTCAGCGCGGCGGCGGTGGCCGATCTCAGCCACACGTTCCAGCGGCGCCTGGCGGACGGGCAGGACGCCGCCGTGGTCAACGGCACCTGGCAGTACGCCGACAGCGCCACCGACATCGCGCACGCCTGGACGTTCGGTTACACCCGCAGGCTCGCCGTCGCGGTGTGGACCGGCAACCAGGCCCAGGAACGCCCGCTGCGCCTGGCCGACGGCCGGCGGATGACCGCCGACACGGTCGCGGGGCCGATCTTCCGCGACTTCACCGTCCAGGCCAGCAAGGCGCTGGGCCTCGCCCACGAGCCGTTCGGCCCGCCCGCCTTCCTGGGCGACGCGAGCGCCGGCAACGCGCCGCCGCCCCGCTAGCCGCGGCGGTCCGCCGACGGGTCGGCGGGCGGGGCACCTCGCCCCGCCCGCCGACGTCGGGTCAGTACACCTGGACGCCGTAGACGCTCAGCGGCTCGACGACGGGTTGGAAGAACGTGATGCCGCCCGACGAGCAGTTGCCGCTGCCGCCGGAGGTCAGCCCGTACGCGACGGTGCCCGAGTACAGCGGGCCGCCGCTGTCTCCGCCCTCGGCGCAGACCGTCGTGCGGATCATGCCGCTGACCGAGCCCTCCTGGTAGTTCACCGTCGTGTTGAGGGCCGTCACCCGGCCGGACCGGGTGCCGGTCGTGGAGCCCCGGCGGGTGACCGTCTGGTTCACCACCGGCGTACCCGCCGACGCGATGTCCTGCCCGCCCACGGTGCCGGGCGGGGTGCCGGTCGTGGTGTACCGGATGATCGCGTAGTCGTTGCCCGGGAAGCTGCTGCCCGCGCGGGTGCCCAGCACCTGCGTACGCGCCGAGTTGGCGTACCAGGTGGAGCCCAGGTTGCCGCAGTGCCCGGCCGTGAGGAAGTAGTACGTCGAGCCGGACCGCACGTTGAACCCGAGCGAGCAGCGGTAGCCGCCCGTGTAGATGGCGTCGCCGCCGCTCGCGGTGAGGGTGAACGCGGCGGAGACCCGCTCCACACGCACGGCGTCGCCCAACCGGGAGACCGCCGCGTTGAGCTTGGCCAGGTTCGCGCCGGTCACGCTCGGGTCGACCGAGACCAGGACCTGGTTGCTGACCGGGTCGACGGCCCACGCCGTACCCGGGATGCGCGCCGTGCGGCCCAGTTCGCCCATCGCGCTGTTGAGCTCGGCGGCCGAGCGGGCGACGACCCGCGGCGTGGCGCCCGCCGCGCGGACCGCCGTGGCGGCGGACGCGTCGGACACGTTCACCACCAGGGCGCCCGATCCGTCCAGATAGGACCCGGCTGTGCGGGCCCCGAGCGACCGCGCCAGTTCCGCGGCGACGGCCGCGGCGCGCGGTCCGGTGTCGGGCGCGTCGCCCGGGCCGACCGGCGCGGCGGCGGCCGTGGGGGCGTTGAACAGTGCGCCGATGAGTACGGCTGCGGCGCCCGCGGGCGCCCATCGAAGCAGCGCCGACCTTGTGAGTCTCACGCCGACCTCCCCAGAGAAACTGGGATACGGCCCCGGTTGGGCCGTATCTGGATAGGCCGGACGGATCCCCCGTGTGGATCTCAATCCATCGATGTCAGGCCATGCCGGGATCCTCCCAGTCGAAACATCGATGTACAACAATTACAAGGGAAAACCCTCATGCTCATACACGCACGAAACACACCTGGGCCCGCGCGGGGTCGAGGCCGCGCCACGACGGCCGACCGGATGAGGGTCACCTGCCGGCGACGGCCGCCTCGATCGCCTCGACCAGTTCGGGGGCGTCCGGCGTGACGCCCGGACGGAACCGGCGCACGGAGCCGTCGGGCGCCACGAGGAACTTCTCGAAGTTCCACTGCACGTCCCCGGCCTCGCCGTCCGCATCGGGCGTGGCGGTCAGGCGGGCGTACAGCTCGTGCCGGCCCGGCCCGTTGACGTCGACCTTCTCCGTGAGCGGGAACGTCACGCCGTAGTTGACCTGGCAGAACTGCTCGATCTCGTCGGCCGTGCCCGGCTCCTGGCCGGCGAACTGGTTGCACGGCACCCCGAGCACGACCAGTCCCCGGTCGGCGTACGTGTCCGCGAGCTTCTGCAGCCCCGCGTACTGCGGGGTGAGGCCGCACCTGGAGGCCACGTTGACCACGAGGACCGTCCTGCCCCGGTACTGCGAGAGGTCCGCCGGGCCGCCCCGCAGGGCGTCGATCGCCACGTCATAGATCGTCATGCCGGCCAGCCTACGTCGGCCGATGACGGGACAACGCGCAAGCGAAGGCAGACGATCTCGGTATCGTCGGTGACGGCCCGGCCCTCGACAGTGCGCCAGTAGCGCAGGTGGCCGGCGCGCCACTCCTCGATCGACGCGTGACCCTCCCCCTCGGCCCGGGCGAACTCCCACGGCACGTCGGCGAAGCGGACCTGGGTCACGTCGGTCACCTCCACCGTGGCCACGCGCGCGCCGGCGTCGTCGAGCAGGGCGAGCCGCTCCCCCACGTACTCCAGCGCCTCGCCCTCGTCGAGGTACTCGTCGAGCACGCCGGCGGTCGCCCGCTTGGCGCCCGACAGCACGAGCGCGTTCAGCCGCGCACGCATCTCCCCCGGGCTGCCCAGTTCCAGCGCCCGCAGGCCGTCAACCCGAGGCCACATGCGCCCAGGCTACGGGACCCGGCGGGGGTTGGCGGCGAGGATGTTGCAGAACAGGGCGCCCTGTTCGATCGCGTCGTCGAGGGCGACATGGCTGTGCGGCAGGTCGTCGAACCAGCTGCGCGGCATGGCGCGCTTGGTGGTCGCCCGGTAGTCCGTGCCCAGCACCGCCATCGCGTACGACTTGATGTCGAGCGCCGAGTGCGAGAACGGGCTGGAGCCGGCGAACCGGATCAGATACCAGTACACGAAGAGGAAGTCGAACGCGGCCGGGTAGCCGACGAACACCGGCCTGCCCGGCAGCTCAACAAGCCATGACCGGTACCGGACCATCGCGGTCTCGGGCGCCTGCTGGTCGGCACGGCACGCCGCCCAGGCCCGCGGCTGGGTCGCCCACCACGCCATGGTCTTCTCGTCGCCGCTCGCGCCCGGCAGGGTGGCGAGGTTGGCGCTGAACGTCCCCACCAGGTCCTTGCCCGCGGTATACGCCGCGGACGCGAAGCTCAGCATGGAGTTCGGCCCGGGTATGGGCCCGTCGGTCTCGACGTCCGTGCTGACGTAGATCTCCACGCCCGCACGCTACGCCACGGTGATGACGACCTTGCCCCTGGCGTGGCCGGCGCCCAGGTAGCGCAGGGCCTCGGGTACCTCGCCCAGCGGGTAGCTACGGTCGATGACGGTGCGCACGCGGCCCGTCGAGCACATTTCGACGAGCGGGGCAATGTGCTGCACGCCCAGCCGGACGACGAGCAGGCCGATCTTCTTGTCCCCGGCGCGGCCGACGAGCGGCCCGGCGAGGAGCACCCGCGCCAGTGTCCGCACCGACCCGCCGACGTAGAGGAACCGGCCGCCCGGCGCGAGCGCCCGCGCGTACGCCGCGGCGGGCCGGTAGGCGGCCAGGTCGAGGATCAGGTCGTACGTCTCGCCGCGCGCCGTGTAGTCCTCCCGGCGGTAGTCGATAACGTGGTCGGCGCCCAGGGAGCGCATGAAGTCGAGCTTCTCCGCGTTGTCCACGCCGGTGACCTCGGCGCCGGCCAGCTTCGCGAGCTGGATGGCGTACGAGCCGGAGCCGCCGCCCGCGCCGTTGATGAGTACCCGCTGGCCCGCCCGGGCCTGCCCCTTCTCCCGGATGCCGTCCAGCGCGACCGCGCCGGCCTGAGGCAGGGCGGCCGCCTCCACAAAGGACATGCCGGCCGGCACGGGAGCGAGGACCTTCGCCGGCACCCGCACGTACTCGGCGAAACCCCCCAGGTAGCTGAGGATGTCCGCGAAGACCGCGTCGCCCGGCTCGAACCCCGTCACGCCCGCGCCGGTCGACTCGACCGTGCCGGCGATGTCGGAGCCCAGCACGTGGCGGCGCGGCCGGAACACCCCGCCGAGGCGGGCGTACGCGGGCCGGCCGCGCAGGTTCTCCCAGTCGGACGCGTTGAGCGACACGGCGTGCACCTTCACCAGCACCTCGCCCGGGCGCGGCTCGGGCACCGGCAGGTCAACGAGCCGGAGCACGTCCGGTGAGCCGTACCGGGTGTAGGCGACCGCTCTCATGGCGTCCATCATTGGGCACCGCGGCAAACCGGCCCTACCCCGGCGCGGCGCCCTCACGCGCCAGCCGCGCCACGGCCGCGCGGGCGGCCTCCTCCGCGGCCTGCAACCGCTGGGCCGGCGGCAGGTTGGGGTCGACCGTCGCGGCGGCCTTCTCGGCCTCCGTCACCGCGCGGTCGAGCCACCGCCGCAGGCCACCCACGGCCTCGCCGGAGATCATGCCGGCGATCGGCGAGCCCGGGTTCACCGCGAGGGCGTCCACCTCCTCCGGCCAGGCCGACATCAGGTTCACCAGGCTCACGGTCACGTACGCGGCGTCGTCGCCCAGCTCCGCGCGCAGCCGCTCGCGCGAGGTGTACACGACCACGGACTGCCCGCCGTCCGGCGTGACCGAGCGCCACCAGCCGAACTCCGGGTCGGTCAGATCGGTGCTCGGCCCGCAGCCGGGCGCCATCGGCAGCGCGAGGTCCGCGTCGAGCAGCGCCTGGGCGTACCCGGCCTGGTCGCCGGCGTGCAGGGCGGCGCGCAGCCGGGCGTCGACCGGGAAGGCGAGCTGCTCGCCCCGCCGGGCCGCCTCGCGCACCATGTCGGCGTCGAGCAGCAGCGCCAGCGAGGTGCCCGGGTTGACCGCCAGCCACACCGCCGGGTCGGGCCACGCGTCCGCCAGGTCGGCGAACAGCGAGCTCCGGTGGGCGGCTTCGGTGCCCACGGTCGCGCGCAGCGCGGCCGCCGAGGTGAACGCGATGACGAAGGTGCGCCCGTCCGCCTGCCCGGTGGGCCACGCGGGCTCGGCGAGCCCGCCGGGCGGCTGCGGCAGCAGTAGCGCCGCGGAACCGAGGATCGCCTGGGCGTCGTCGCGGTCGGCGCGGTTCACCGCGTCGCGCAGCGCGCGCTCCAGGCTGTTGGTGGGCCGCCACTGCGGGACGGCGGTCACGTCCACGTGCCGTCTTCCCGCAGCCGGGCGGGCGCCCGACCGGTCAGCAACGCGTCCAGCGCCCCGTCGATCCCGTCGCCCAGCCACCACTCGGCCGTCGCGTCGATCACGAACACCCGGCCGTCCTCGTCGATCGCCAGGAGCCCGGCCCCGTCGTCGGTCACGCCGAGCGGAGTGACCTTGCGGCCGATCGCGGTGCCCAGCGCGGCCATCGTGCCCACGGTGTGCAGGGCGCGCGTGGGATCGATCACGTACCCGGTCGGCGCCACCTGATCCCCCGGGCCGGAGGCCTCGACCCGCGACCCGCCGTAGCGGGAAAACGCCGCGACCGCGGCCGGCACGACGTCGTGGCGGCGGCCGTCCGGCGCGGCGTACGACCCGAGCGCCAACCGCCACCGCTGGGCGAGGCCGGCCGCGGTGCCGCCGGCGGCCGCCAGGTCACGCACGGCGGCGACCGGCGTGCCGATGGCCTCGACGCCGAACCAGTCGAGCAGCGCGGCACACGAGCGGCACGACGGGCACGGCGTGCCGTGCACCGGGTCCCCGGGCTCGCGCACCCACACCACGCTCAGGGTGGCGCCCCACAGCTCGGCCCGCGCCGCGGACCCGGTCAGCGGGCCGGGCCGGTCGCGCTCGGCCAGGTGCAACCGGTCCGAGATGAGCACGGTCTCGGCGCACCAGCCGGCGAACCGCTCGCGCTGCGCCGCCGGCAGCTCGTGCAGGAAGCGGCGGACCACCGGATGCAGATCGGGTGCGGTGTCGCCGCGCACCGAGGTGTGCCGGAAGACCACACCGTCGATGAGCAAGGCGCCTGCGGTCAGGGGAAGACTTCGAGGTGCGTTCATCGCTCACCGACCATAGCGGCACACCACCCGGGCGGGCAGCCCCGGGCGGAAGCTGGCACCCTAGTGCGATGACGCGGACCCTTCTCGTGTCGCCGCTACAGCGCGGCGCGTACCGGTCGATCACCGACGCCCTCGCCGATCTGGCCGGCAGCACCGGCGAGGCCACCATCGAGGTCGCGCCCGGCACGTACACGGAGGCGCTGCTCGTCCAGGGCGTCAACGTGCGCCTGGTGGCCGCCGAGGGCCCGCAGACGGTCACGATCGACGCGACCGGCATCGAGTACTCCGCGATCCGGTGCCACGACGCGACGTTGACGCTGCAGAACCTCGTCCTGCGCTCCGGTGACTTCCCGACCGTGCACGCCACGATCAGCACGGTCGCCGTCGACAACTGCGTCCTGTCGGCCGGCCTCGCCGCGGGCCTGACCGTCACCGGAGGGTCCGTGCAGGCCCGCCGCTGCACCGTCACGGGCGCCGAGTGCGGCATCATCGTGGAGGACGCGTCCGGCTCGATCGACGAATGCACGATCGACGACATCGCCACGGACGGGCTCATCTGCCGCATCGGCGCCGACCCCGTGGTGCGCGCGTGTGTGATCTCCGGCTGCGGTGGCCGCGGCGTGTACGTCTACCAGTTCAGCCGGCCCACCATCGAGGGATGCGAGGTCAGTCGCACCGGCGACGCCGGCATCACGGTCGGGTACGAGAGCGCGCCCGTGATCCGTCGGACCTGGGTGCACGACACGGCCGGGGTGGGCATCGGGGTCGGTCGCGACTGCGGCGGCGAGGTCGTGCAGTGCCGGGTGGAGAACACCGCGCCGCCCGGCATCGATGTCGCCGACGGGGCCGACACGGTGGTGGCGGTGGCCGCCGCCGACAGCGCGCGGGTCGGCCCGGTCGGCGTGCCCGCGGGCGCGGGCGGCGCCGCCGGCGGCCAGGCCGACGAGAAGGCCGTCGACGCCCTGCTCGCCCAGCTGGATGCCCTGGTGGGCCTGGACGCGGTCAAGTCCGAGGTGCGCGACCTCATCGACGAGATCCAGGTGAACGAGTGGCGCCGCAGCGAGGGCCTGTCGGTCGGCGCGATGAGCCATCATCTGATCTTCGCGGGCGCGCCGGGCACCGGTAAGACGAGCGTGGCGCGGCTCTACGGCGCCATCCTGTCCGCCCTCGGCGTGCTGCCGCGGGACAACCTCCGCGAGGTCTCCCGCCGCGACCTCGTGGGCCAGTACATCGGCCACACGGCGGAGAAGACCGCCGAGGTGTTCGAGCAGGCCCGCGGCGGGGTGCTCTTCATCGACGAGGCCTACACGCTGGCGCGCGGCGGGGGCGGCACCGACTTCGGGCAGGAGGCCATCGACACGCTGGTCAAGCTCATGGAGGACCACCGCCACGAGGTCGCCGTCATCGTCGCCGGGTACACCCGCGAGATGGAGTCGTTCCTGGCGCTCAACCCCGGCCTGGCGTCCCGGTTCTCGCGCACGATCGAGTTCCCGAACTACACCCCCGACGAGCTGACCATGATCGTGGCGAAGATGGCCGGCGCGGACGACTACCTGCTCCCCCCGGAGCTGGAGCCCGCCCTGCTCGACCACTTCTCGCGGGTGGTACGCGACGAGAACTTCGGCAACGCCCGCGAGGCCCGCAAGCTGTTCGAGGCGATCCGGGCCGCGCAGGCCCGGCGCCTGCGCCGGCTCGACCGCCGGCCGACCGTCGACGAGCTGCGCACCCTGGCCCTGGCGGACCTCGCCAGCGTCCGGTAGGCCTACGGTCCGTCGGGTGCGTCCCCGTCCTCGGCCGCCCGGGCCGCGCGCCGGCGCCGGCGGCGCATCACGAGGAACGCCACGAGCGCCACGCTGCTGAGGCAGAACAGGCTGATGACGGCGATGAGGATCGCCTCGATCATCCTGTACTCGGCGTCCATCTCGAGCGCCGCCCGCTCCGTCCCGGTGGCCGGCTTACGGGTCGGCGTCGGCGGGGCGGACGCGGCGTAGTCGTGCGGCTGTCCGGTCACGGCGCGCATGAGGTTGAGCCGGCCCAGGCCGAACGTGTCGTCCGGGCCCTTCGGGCCGATGTCGTCGCCGGTCCAGGTCAGCTGCTTGATCTGGTCTCCCGGGCCCGCGTTCGGGTGGGCGGCCCGCACGAGGGCGAGCGCGCCGGAGACGATCGCGGTCGACGTGCTCGTGCCCGTGGCCTTGTCATAACCACCGTCCGGGTCGGGCACCATGATGTCCTTGCCGGGCGCGGCGATGTCGATGCCGAAGTCGCCCTCGTCCCCCACGGGCGTGCCGCGCACGGAAGTCACCGGCTTTCCGGCCTTGTCGTGGCCGGTGACGGCGATGGTCAGACCGACGTTGGCCGGCGCCTGGACCAGCACCGACGGGGAGTTGCCGACGCCAGCGACCACGAGGACTCCGGCTTGCAGGGCGTACCTGATCGCCGGCAGGTCGTCCGCCTCCCAGCCGCCAGCCAGCGAGACGTTGATGACGTCGGCGCCGTTGTCGACCGCCCAGCGGATCGCCGGGCCCACCGCGCCTTTCAGGCTCGACTTCTGCTTGGCGCTCCACACGTTGATGGGCAGGATCTTCGCCCTGGGGGCGATACCGAGGATGCCCTGGCTGCCGCCGGGACCGTGGCCGTGCCCGGCGATGAGGGTGGCGATGCCGGTGCCGTGGCCGTGACGGTCGCGCCGGCCCTTGTCCGGGCTGTCGGGGTCGGCCATGTCGTGTCCGGGCAGGACGTTGCCGGCGAGGTCGGGGTGGTTGGCGTTGACGCCGGAGTCGATCACCGCGACGGTGATGCCCTCCCCCTGGGTTACCTTGTGCACCTCGCTGACCTGGAGCGGCTTCAGGTACCACTGACCGTCGCGGGCCTGGTCGGCGCGCACTGCCGCAGCGTGAGCGGGCGCGGCGTGAGCGGGCGCGGCGGCCACGCCGGTGGCCGCCGCGACGCCGAGTGCCAGGCCGGCCGCGAGCAACCGGATCCTTGCCGGGCGAGGAGCCGTGCGGGTCCTCGGGTGGTGCAACCTCACGGTGTGCGGCCGATCGTCGGACCGGACGGGTTGGGCCGCGGGGTCTCCGGCGGAGTGTCCACCACGGCCGGACCGGCCTGGTTGACGTCCCACAACCCCTCGTCCTCCACGCGGTCGCCGCCCAGCGCGCGCTCCTCCGCTCGCTTCGACCGGCGCTGGGTCCCCGGGCCGTGGAGGCCCGCCTCGGGCTGCGGCCCGCGCCGCCCGCCGAGCTGCGGCTTGGCACCGGAGGTCGGCTCCGGCGCCGCGCCGGGCTGGCCCACGCGCCCGGTCGGCGGCTTCTGGGGTGGGGTACGGCCGGTCAACCCGCGCGTCGGCGCGCCGCCGGGCGGCGTCGTCGCGCCCGCACCGCGCGGCGGGGTCGCTCCTCGCCGGCCCGACAGCGGAGACGAGCCGCGGCCCGGCGTCTCGTTCGGCAGCGCCGGCGTGCCGCCCGGACGTGCCGTGGTCGGGGTGCCGCGCCGGCCCGTCAGCTTCGGCGGGGTCGGGCGGGCGGGACTCTGCTGGCCAGGGTGCTGCGTGCCGTCCGGCAGGCGCGGCGTGGCGCCGCCGTTGCGCGGCGACGCCCCGCGCAGGTTCGGCGTTCGGGGCGTGCCCGGGGCTCCCGGGGTTCCCGTGCGCGGAGACTGCCCGGGCAGGGTCGGGCGCCCCGGCGCGCGGGGCGTGCCCGGGGGCAGTCCCGGATTGCGACCGCCGCCGCCCGGCAGGCCGGGGGTCCGCCCGGGCCCGCTGTTGGGCGGCGTGGGCAGGCCCGGTCGCGTGGGTGTCACCGGCAGCCCGCCCGGAGGCAGGCCGGGGGGCAACGGGCCGGGAGGCAACGAGCCGGGAGGTGGCCCGACCGTGGGCGGTTGCGGCACGACCGGCGCCACGGGAAGTGGCGGCGCGGTGGGCAGGCCGGCCAGTTCGGGACCGGGGGGCGGGGTCGGCACGTCCGGGAACGGCAGGGTCGGCGGGTTGATGACCGGCACGTTCGGCGCCCCGGGAGCGCCCGGCGGCCGGCCGCCGCCGCCACCTTCGTAGACGAAGTCCCTGGCCACCGTCGGGCCCCGGTACGACGTGCCGCGGTCAACCGCCATGGACTCGTCGACGTACACGTCGGCGAGCGCCTTCATGTACTCGATCGCCTTCGGCGTGTGCTTGTCGCGCACCTCATTGAAGGAGAGCGGATCCTCCTTGAAGCCGTGCACGATCGAGCTCCACACACTGTCGCTTCGCTCGTACTCGCGCTTCTGGTTCTCGGACGCCTCCTCCGTCGTGTACGTCTGCCACAGGTCACGCATCTTCTCCTGAGTGGTGGCGATCGTGTCGGCCACCCGGTTCAGCGAGGCCTTGTTGGCGTCGGCCGTCGCACGCCACTCGTCGATCGAGTAGATGGCCGCGCCGATCCGCCGCAGGAACTCCTCGCCGGCCGGGCTCTTCCAGACCGCCTGCAGGGCGACCGCGTGCCGTTCGAGGTCGGCTCTGGTCGACTCCAGGAGCACGGAGATGCGTCGCCACATCTCGGCGACGCCGCGGGCCTCCTCGTCGCTCTCGTTCTGGATCGCCGCCCACAGGGTGAGGATGTTGACCTCGTCCTTGGAGTCCCATCTGGTCGGCGCGAACTCCGGCATCTCGTACGCGCGGGCGTAGTCCATGTACTGCTGGACGTAGGACGGTAGCGTGGGCGGCTGATAGCCGAAAGTGTTCCCCGACATGGGCGCTCCTCGTCCTCGGCTATCAGCGGTCCGGCCGCGGCACGTCGGCCACGTCCTCGTTCATCTTCTCGTCGTCGGCGCCGATGACGTACTGGCCGGCGGCCCCCGGCGCGATGATCTCCCCGGATCCGGGCGCGTGCGGGGTCGGCACATAGGCCGGGATGTCGGGCGGATCCTCGTCGTACGGCACGTCGGAACCGGCCGCGGTCGTCGTGGTCGGCTGCTCGTCGGCCTTGGGCGGGGACGGCGTGAACGCGTTGTAGACGTCGTCGACGTTCGCCTGGCTCTCCGCGTCGCCGTTGAGGTACTCGACCGCGACGCCCGCGGAGGCCTTGGACAGGGCGGCCAGACCCCGGACCACGTCATTGATCATCGCCATGGCGGCCCGCACCTGGTTGTCGTGCATGCCGCGGAAGTACGCGCCCTCCTTGACGACGCCGCCGCCGAACGCCGGTTTCACCTTCATCATCGGTGTCACGCCTTCGCCGAGGCTCTTCGCGAAGTCCTCCTGCACGGTGATCACACGATTGGCGAAATCAAGAACGCCATTGATGTCGACGTCGACCGTCTTGTGTAACCATGCGTCAGCCACTGAACACCCCCGACCCTGTCACCACAGAACAGTTATTCGGCTCGCAGCGTACATAATCTCGGCAAGACATCTCTATCGCTGGATTATTCCGGCGGCGCGAGCCACGCCAGCTGCACCAGTCGCGCGCCCTCGCGCCGGGTGACGAGCCAACCGCGACCGGGCGGCTGCGGACCGGGCTTGACATTGCCGAGGAGAATGCCTTCGTTCTTGTCGCCGGCCATGACGATGCCCGATGATCCGAGCTCGCGCAACCGCATGATCACCGGGTCGTAGAGGGCCCGGCTGGCGCCGCCGCTGCGCCGCGTCACGATGAGGTGCAGTCCGATGTCGCGGGCCTGGCCGAGGAACTCGACGAGCGGCGTCAGCGGGTTCGTGCCGCCCGCCGCGACGAGGTCGTAGTCGTCGACCAGCACGTACAGGTCGGGGCCCTTCCACCAGCTGCGGTCGCGCAACTGCTCGGCGGTCACGTCCGGGCCGGGCAGCCGCGACCGCATGACGCCCGCGACCTCCCGGATGATGTTCTCCGTGACCGGGGCCGACGTGCCGTAGCCGATCTGGTGGTCGGTCGTCACCGCCCCGAGCAGGCTGCGCCGGTAGTCGACCGTGATGATCCGCGCCTCGGTCAGCGAGTACCTGTCCGTGATGGCCCGGGCCACCGAGCGCAGGAAGGTGCTCTTGCCGCACTCGGAGTCACCGAAGACCAGCGCGTGCGGGTCGGTGGCGAAGTCGAGCCAGACCGGCGCGAGGTCCAGCTCGGCGATGCCGATCGGCACGCCGGAACGCTCGGCCCTCACCGGCAGGTTCGCGTACGGCAGGGTCGTGGGCAGCAGGCGTACGGGCGGCGCGCCCGGGCCGGTCCAGAACTTGCTGACGTCCGTGGCCAGGGAGGACAGTGACGCCGCCAGGTCCTCCTCGCTGTTGAGCCCGTCGACGCGCGGCAGCGCGGTGAGGAACTGCAGCTTCTCGGCGGTGATGCCCCGGCCGGGTGCCTTGCGCGGCACGTTGTGCGCGGCGCGACGGTCCAGCGCCGAGCCCGCGGGATCACCCAGGCGCAGTTCCAGCCGGGTGCCGAACGAGTCGCGCACCGCCGGCCGCAGGTCCATCCACTGGGCGGCGCTCACCACGACGTGCACGCCGAACGACAGGCCGCGCGTCACGATCTCGGTCAGGTGACTCTCGAGGTCCTCGAAGTCGCTGCGGATGGTCGTCCAGCCGTCGACGATGAGGAACACGTCGCCGAACGGGTCGTCGGCGAACTCCCCCGCGTTGCGCCGGCGCCGGTACGACGCCATCGAGTCGATGCCGTGGTCGGCGAAGCGCCGCTCCCGCTCGGTGAGCAGCTGGCGCAGCTCCGCGATGGTACGCCGGACGAGTCCCGGGTCCAGCCGGGTGGCCACCGAGCCGACGTGCGGCAGCTGCCGTACGGCCGACAGCGACCCGCCGCCGAAGTCGAGGCAGTAGACCTGCACCTCGCGGGGCGTGTGGGTGAGCGCGAGCCCGACGACGAGCGTACGCATGAAGGTGCTCTTGCCGCTCTGCGGCCCGCCGACCACGACGGCGTGACCGCCGGCGCCGGCGAGGTCGAGCCACAGGCCGTCGCGGCGCTGCTCGAGCGGCTTGTCGACCACGCCCACGGGCACCCGCAGGGCGCCGTGCAGCTCGCCCGCCGAGACGGTCACGCCGCGGGCCGGGTCGCTGATCAGCGGGGGCAGCACGTCATTGAGCGGGACGGCCTCCTTGAGCGGCGCCAGCCACACCTGGTGGGCCGGCATGCCCTGGCCGATGAGCCGCGCCACGATCACGTCGAGCAGGCTCTCGCCCTCCGGCGTCTCCTCCGGCTCCGGCTGCTCGGGCTTGTCCGCGGCCGGCTGGGCCGGCAGCGGCACGTACGCCGTGGTGTATTCCTCGATGTGCACCTCGTCGCCGGCGACCGCGCTGATCAGCGGGGTGTGCGCCCGCTGGTAGCGGCCCGACACGTACGCCGCCCGGAACCTGATCATCGGTTCCGTACCGAAGCGCAGGTAGCCGTGGCCGGGCGAGCGGGGCAGCTCGTAGGCCGCGATGTCGCCGAGGACGACCCGGCTCTCCATCGCGGAGAAGGTCCGCAGGCCGATCCGGTACGACAGGTGGGTGTCGAGCCCGCGCAGCCGGCCCTCCTCCAGTCGCTGGCTGGCGAGCAGCAGGTGGATGCCGAGCGAGCGGCCCACCCGGCCGATCTGGACGAACATGTCGATGAAGTCCGGCTTGGCGGTCAGCAGCTCGGAGAACTCGTCACAGATGATGAGCAGGCTGGGCAGCGGGTCGAGCGGGGCACCCGCCGTGCGGGCCCGCTCGTAGTCGCGGGCGGACGCGTAGTTGCCGGCCCGGCGCAGCAGCTCCTGGCGCCGGATCAGCTCGCCGTTGATGGCGTCCGTCATGCGGTCGACGAGCGCGAGCTCGTCGCTCAGGTTGGTGATCAGCGCGCTGGTGTGCGGCAGCTTGTCGAGGCGGGCGAAGGACGCGCCACCCTTGAAGTCGACGAGCACGAAGTTGAGCACCTCGGAGCTGTGCGTCGCGGCCAGGGCGAGCACGAGCGTGCGCAGCAGCTCCGACTTGCCGGAACCGGTGGCGCCGATGAGCAGGCCGTGCGGGCCCATGCCGTCCTGCGCCGACTCCTTGAGGTCCAGCTCCACCGGGGTGCCGTCCTGCGCCAGGCCGATCGGCACGCGCAGCCGGTCGCGGTTGGGGCGCGGCGCCCACATCCGGGCCAGCTCGAAGGTCTCGGGGTCGCCCAGCTCCAGCAGTTCCGCGAAGCCCATGTCGCGGCTGGCCACGGCGTTGTCACCCCGCGCGACCAGGGAGGGCCGCATCGGCGCCAGGCCCATGGCCAGCGTCTCCATCTCGGCCTGGCTCAGGGCGTCCGGACGGCCGAGCACGTTGCGGCCCTCGTAGGTGATCGCGTGGAGCTGGCCGTCCTCGGCGATCTCCAGCACGAGGGTGGACCGGTCCAGGACGCGCGGCGGCGTGCCGTCGAGGTCGAGGACGGTGACCCCCTCCATGCCCCCGTCCGTCATCAGGTGGTCCGAGCCGGCCGTGTCGCCGCCGTCGGCGACCACGACCAGGTGCGGGTGGCTGGTGGCGGCGCTGGGACCGAACCGGGGACGCCCGGCGAGCACGTCCTCCAGCATCGCCTCCAGGCCGGTCAGGGTGGTCGCGACCAGGCGCAGCTCGCCGACGGCGTCGACCTTCGTCGGGTGCAGGCCGTGCGGCAGCCATTTCACCCATTCCCACGCGGGCCGGCGCTCAGGGGCGGCGCACACCGCGACGAGGACGTCGTCGGGCGCGTGGAACGCGCTGACCTGCGCCAACACCGCGCGGGCGAGGTCCGCCACGCGGTCGCGGTCACCGCGCACGTACACCCGGCTGAACCCGTCGAGCGCCATGATGAGCGGGAGGTCGTCCACGTTGGTGTACGCGGTGAGGAACCGGCGCAGCGCCAGTGCGCACATCGGCTCCAGGTCCTCCAGCGGCTTGGACTGCGGCGGCACGAGCGGCGTCGCCAGCTCGGCCTGCCCAAGCCCGATGCGGACCGTGAGGAAGTCGCCGTCGCCCGACCGGCGCTCCCACACCCGCGGGCTCTCCGCGACCGTCCACAGGGCCTGCGGGTGCGGGTGGCGGTAGAGCAGGGTGCGCCGTTGCGCCTTCGCGGCGGTCTGCGCCCGCCGCCGCTGCTGGGCGAGGTGCCGCAGGTACTCCTGTCGCGCCTGCAGCATCTCCTGCTTGCTCGCGCCGCCCGCGTGCTGCCCGAACTGTGACGCAAGCATGCCGATGGTGGACAGCCCGAACAGACCACCGGTTATGTACGCGAAAGTGCCGCCCCGCTGGCCGGCGAACATGAGCGCCATGGCGACCGACCCGGCCAGCATCGGCAGCATCATCATCATCTGGCCCCAGGCCCGACCGGTCGGCTTGGGGAGTTCCGGCGGAGACTCGAGAAGGATCTCTCCACTGGGGTACGGCGGCTCCGGGCGACGCTGCGGTCGCTTCACGATCACCGTCGTCATGCGGCTGGCTCCCCTTCTGATGGCGCGGTTGCTAGCGTGGCGGACTGCGGAACCGTCTTCGGAGATTGAGAGACGAGGCAATCCATGGTCACCCAAGCTGGTACCGGTCTGGCGCGAGTCGTCATCATCGCACCGTCGAGGCGGTTCGCGGTGGCCCTGCCGGAGCATGTGCCGGTCGCTACCCTACTGCCCGGCGTCGTGCGGCAGGCGGGCGAACAGGCCGAACCGGAGCAGCCCGACAGTCCAATGTGGGCACTGGGCGGCTGGGTGCTGCGGCGCGCCGACGGTGCCCTGCTCGATCCGACCCGCACCCTGTCCGCGCTCGAACTGCGCCACGGGGAGACACTGCACCTGGTCCCCCGCTCCGCCGACTGGCCCGAGCCGGAGTACGACGACGTCGTGGAGGCCATCGCGGCCGGGGCCCGGGCGCACGGGACGCCGTGGAGCGGCCTGGCGACGCGGCGGGCCGGCCTGGTGGGCGCGGCCGTGGCGCTCCTGCTCGCGCTCGGTCTCATCCTGCGGGCCGAGTCGCTGTCGGTCGGCGCCGTGGTGGCCATCGTCATGGGGGTGGTGCTGCTGATCCTCGGCACCGTGCTGGCCCGGGCGGTCGGCGACTCGGTGGCCGGCGCGGTGTCCGGCGCCATCGGCGTGCCGTACCTGTTCGTCGGCGGCCTGCTGACGCTCGCGGGTGCCGGGGACGGGCTGGGCGACCTGGGCGCCCCGCACCTGCTGGTCGCCGGCACGGCCGCGCTCGTGGGCGCCGCGATCGGGCAGGTCGGCATCTCCGACGGCGGGGGCGTGTTCATCGCGGGCATCGTCGGTGGCGCCGCGACGGCCGCGGGGGCCGCGCTCGGCCTCACCTCCCTGGACGGCACGCAGAGCGCCGCGGTGGTGCTGACCGTGCTCGTCCTCATGCACCCGGCACTGCCGCTCCTTTCCGTACGGGCCGGCAAGGTCCCCATTCCGACCATTCCGCAGACCGTCGAGGACCTGCTCCGCGACGAGGCGCCGCCCCCGGCGGACTCGGTGTTCGCCGCCGCCCGTCGCGGCCACGTGATCCTGACCGGCCTGGTGCTGGGCGTGAGCCTGGCGTCGGCCGTGTGTCTCGCCCTCACCGCGCGGGCGGGCGGCGTGGCCGCGCCGCTGCTGTCCGCGATCGCCGTGGCGGCGCTGCTGCTGCGTACGCGCGCCTGGCGCACCGTGCAGATGCGGGTACCGATGCTGGTCGCCGGTGGGTTCGGGGCCGCGCTGCTGTTCGCGAACGTGGCCGGCCGCATGCCGGACCTGTACCTGCTCGGCGTCATCATCCCGGGCCTGCTGATCGCGGCCGGCCTGATCGCCGCGGCCGCGCTGGTGTTCAGCCGTCGCGGCGGGTCGCCCTACCCCGGCCGGATCGCGGACGTGCTGGACGTCGTGCTCGTGCTTGCGATCGGGCCGGTGGCGCTCGCCGTCCTCGGCCTCTACGGCACGATGCTCGACATCAAGCTGTAGGGGTCCAGCGGCCGGCGTCGTCGACCGCCGGCCGCTCGCCCCCGCGGGTGACCCACGTCAACGCCTCGTCGACCGTGTCGCCGAGGAACAGATCGGCCACGGGGTGCAGCTGGAACATCCGGCCGCGCTCGTCGACCACCAGGTGGCTGGGGCCGTCCTCGTTGCTGCCGACCGGGAACACGCGCGCGCCGATGATGCCGGCGAACTCGCGGATCTCCGGCGTGGTGGGGGCGTGCCTGGCCGGGTAGAAGTGACTGGCGAACCCGCCGCCCGGCTTGCCCGTCGGGCCGCGCTGCGCGACCGTCAACCCGCCGAACTCGGTGAGCACGCGCCGGGCCGCGTCGAACAGCGGCAGTTCGCGGTCGATGCCGGTGCGCTGCAGCCAGCCGTCGACCGCCACGCTGACGTCGCGGCCGGGTCGCCAGCCGGCCGCCGCGAGGTCGTCGTACACGTCGGCGGGGAACCGCTCGCGGGCCTCGTGGAACGTGCGGTACATGTCGGCGACGAACCGGGGCGGCCGCGACGGCCAGGTGCTCAGGTCGCCGGTGCTCCGGTCGACCACCACCCGGGTGCCGCCCTCGATCGTCGGTCCCGCACCGGTGCCGGGCGGCGGGCTGACCTCCCACACCACGAAGCCGAGGTCGAACTCGTGCACCCCGATGTTCGCGTCGCCGACGACCCGATCGTGATCGGCCCACCAGTCACGTACCCGGTTTACCGCGTCCTCGCGGGTCACCATGCCGAACCTCCTGCCGTACGGTGCGAGCTGCCAGCCGCCGCTATCGTAATGCCGGCGCACCCGGCCGACGGGGTCAGGAAGAGGGAGGGTCCGTGCCGTCACGGCGAGATCAAGTTCAGTCGTACCAGTTCGCCGTGCAACGAGCGGTCTCCGCGATGGTCGCGGGCGAGGCGGACCCGCTGCGGTCGCCGCTTCGCCGGCTGGTCGGCGCGGCCTTCGGCAGCATCATGGTCGGCGTGATCGCGCTCGCGGCCGTCGGCCTGTTCGGCCTGGTCACCGGGCGCACGGGCGCGGGCTGGCGCGACGGCGGTTCGGTGATCCTCGAGCGGGAGTCCGGCGCGGCGTACGTGCTGCGCGACGGCGTCCTCGTACCCACGGCGAACTTCACCTCGGCCCTGCTGCTACAGCAGTCGCCGAGCACGGTCACGGTGCCGCGCAAGCAGCTGGCCGGCCAGCCCCGCGCGCCCATGGTCGGCATCCCCAACGCGCCCGAGTCGCTGCCCGACCCCACCCGCCTGCTCACCGGGCCGTGGTCGCTGTGCACCGCGGGGGCGCGCACGGCCAGCGGCGGTCAGAGCGCGACCACAGCGCTGTTCGTCGGCACGGCCGCGCCGGGTGGGCGGGTCCTGAGCGACCAGGAGGCGCTGCTGGTCAAGCTGCCCGGCGGGGACACCCTCTACCTCGTCTGGCACGGCTACCGGTACCGCATCAACTCGGCGGACGTCGTGCTGGAGGCGCTCGCGCTGACCCAGCAGCCGCAGGTCGCGGTGGGCGGGTCGTGGCTGAACGCGCTGCCGGAAGGCACAGCCATCGCGCCGCTCACCCAGGACGGCCGCGGCGAGCCGTTCCGGGCGCTGCCGGACATGCCGGACGCGCGGGTGGGTCAGATCCTGGTCGTGGAGACCGCCGACAAGAAGCAGTACTACCTCGTGGGACGCGAACGGCTGCGGCCGATCACGCCCGTGGAGGCCGCCGTCGCGCTGGCCGACCCGCAGACCCGCAGGGCGTACTCGAACAACGCGCCGCAGGCGCGGGAGCTGGCCGCGGGCGCGGCGCTCGCCGCGCCGCGCGCGGAGGCTCCCGCGGCGTCGGCGGAACGTCCCCCGGACACACCGCCGCGCATCGCGCGCCTCTCCGGCACCGAGGCGACCATGTGCGCGACGTTCGCCGGCAACGAGAGCGTCGCCCGGGTCTTCGTGGACGCGGAGCCGTTCACGGGGCAGGGCGTGCCCACGGAGCGACGCACGCAGCGCGGGGCCTCGCTGGTCGACCGCGTGGTGGTGGCACCCGGTCACGGCGCGGTCGTGGCCGCCCAGTCGTCGCCGAGCGCGCAGCTCGGGACGCTCTTCCTGGTCACCGACCTCGGCGTGCGGTACCCGCTGTCCTCGCCGGACGTGTTGCGCATGCTGGGTTACCCGGATGCCGAGCCGGTGCGACTGCCGGCCGGTCTGGTGGCCCGGTTGCCGGAAGGCCCGGAACTCGATCCGGAGGCGGCGGCGGAGCCGGTACAGCCGATCGACTGAGCCGCCTGCGATCGGCCTGGCCGGCGTGCGGGTGGTCCACAATGCGCGCTTACGCTACGGTCGCATCGACGGTGACATCGGCCGGTGTCACCGAGATGCCTGAGCACGTGTGGCCAGGGCAGCGGAAGCGGGGTGACTGAAGCAGATGTCAGGGATGCGTACCGACACCGGTCTTATGATCAAGACCGAGCAGGATGTCGATGCCGTCGCCGATCGTCTCACCAGCATGTTGAACACACTGATGGACCGGCTCTCGCCGCTCCAGCAGTACTGGGTCGGCGCTGGTGGGTCGTCCTTCCAGGAGGTCCGGACGCGGTTCGACGGGGACATGGCGCGCCTCAACGCCGCGCTGCGGGCGATCGCCGAGGCGGTCGGCTCCTCCGGTCGCGACTACGACGTGTCCGACGAGGAGATGCGCTCGGAGATGCAGAACGCCGGCGCCACCGCCGGGCAGATCACCCAGGCGTTGACGCTCGGCTGACCAGCCGGACCACTTTGAAGGGGACAGGACATGGCACAGGGCGACCTTGTCGTCAACTTCGCCGCGCTGCACGCCGCGGCCCAGGACATCGGCTCCACCGTGTCGAACATGAACAGCGAGCTTGACGGGCTCAAGCAGAGCCTGCAGCCGATCGTCTCGACGTGGGACGGTGACGCCAAGACCGCGTTCGCCGCGAAGCAGGCGCAGTGGGACTCGGCCGCGAGCGACATCAACCTGCTGCTGACGCAGATCCAGACGGCCGTCACCCGCTCCGCTGAGACCATGGAGGCCCGCGAGCGCGCCAACATGCAGCGCTTCGAGTAGGCATTCCGGCGAAGGCCCCGCGTTCCGACAGGTACGCGGGGCCTTGTTCTCATTCGGGTCGTGACGCGCGGGTCGGCCGCCAGCGCAACCGCCGGCCGCCGCGGATCAGCCAGGCGCTGAAGGCCAGCGCGGTGACCAGCGCCAGACCCAGCCCGCCGATGAGCAGCGAGACGTGGCCCAGCCGCTGCCAGTGCTCGGTGCGCGCCTGCCTGACGGGGTCGACCTGATTCACGGAGGCGCCGGGAAGCGTGGCCGCCTGGCCGCCGAACAGCGCTTCCTCCGTCACCGCCCGGTACGGGTCCACGATGCCCGCGCCGAAGCCGGGGCCGTTGCGCGCCGGGGTGGCCGTGGCGATGATGCGGTTGACGACCTCCGGCCCGCTCAGCTGCGGGCGCGCCGACCGGACGAGCGCCACGGTCGCCGCGACGAACGGGGCCGCGTAGCTCGTGCCACTCACCTCGATATGCCCGCTGCCGGGCGTGGCCGCGAGGACCTTGCCGCCGGGGGCGACGATGTCGACGTACGCACCGACCTGCGACTCCGGCAGGCGGGTGCCGTCCTCGTTGATGGCGCCGACGCCCAGCACCCCGGGGTAGGCCGCCGGATAGACCGGCGGGTCCACGGTCGTGTCGCCGGCGTTCGTCGGGTGCCCGTTGCCGGCCGCGGCGACCACGACGACGTCGGCCTTGATGGCGTCCTCGATGGCCGCGCGGACCCGCGGGTCGTCCTGGCGCATCACGAGTGAGATGTTGATGACACGGGCCCGGCTCGCGGCGGTGCGGATGGCCGTCGCGAACGCCGTCACGTCGGCCGCCTGACCCGCGCCGTCCGGTCCCCGGTCGGTGACCCGGACGGGCAGCACGCGCGCCTGCGGGGCCAGGCCCTGGAAGCCCACGTCCGCCATGCGCGAAGCGTTGATGATGCTGGCCACCGAGGTGCCGTGCGGCACGCAGCTCGTGGGTGGCGCGCCGAGGTAGTTGACCAGGGCCGAGACCCTCCCCCGCAGCTGCGGATGGCTCGTGTCGACGGCCGAGTCGAGGACGGCGACGGTCACTCCGTCGCCAGTGGACAGTGGCCACACCCGCTCCGGCGCCAGCATCCGCTGCGCCCAGGGCACCTCGCGTACCACGCGCGCGGGCTCGCATCCAGCCGCGTGGGCGGGCTGTGCGGGTAGCGCCACCGTCACCGCGAGCACGCCCACGGTCGCGGCTATCCCGCCCGTGCGCAGCAGCCGTCGCCCAGTCACGCCCACCGTCCGTTCACCGCGAATGTCGCCGGTGCATGCTACTCCGGCCATGCGGGCGTGGCGGGGTCGCGCGTGGCAATCGATGTCCGTAAGGTGGTCGAGCAACGACATTCACGTCGTCGACGACCTGGGGGAAACGTCACCGTGGACAACGCGGCGCTTCGAGCGCGCACCGACGAGCTGCTTGTCGAACTCGACTCGTTGCGCAAGGGCCTCGGCGACCTTCAGCAGACGCTGATGGCGGTGTCCGCGACGGTCACCTCGGACGATGGCCTGGTCAAGGCGACGGTCGGGCCTCGGGGCCAGCTGATGTCGCTGGAGTTGGACCCGCGCCTCTACCGCCGTCCCGACTCCAAGCAGTTGGCCGCCACCATCACCAGGACGGTGCAGGCCGCCGCGGCCAAGGCGCAGGAGCAGGTGACGGCGGCCCTCAAGCCGTTCATGCCGGAGGCCGACATCGCCAGCCACCTCAACATGGACTTCGCCGGCCCGATGCGACGGATGGACCACGAGCTCGCGGAGGTGGACCGCCCATGACGAAGCCGGAGATGACGTTCGTCAACCCGGCCGTCGCGGTCGAGGCGGCCGGTCGGCTGGGTTCCATCGGCGCGGAGCTGGTCAACCGGTGGGCGGAGCTGGAGGGCCGGATCACGGCCCTGCACGCGGCGTCACCGTGGGGCGGTGACGAGGTCGGCACGATGTTCAGCGAGAACTACCTGCCGCCTGAGGAGGACAAGGGCGCGTCCGGCGTCGTGAAGGGCATCGGTTCGCTCGCCAACGCCCTCAAGGAGCTGGGCCCACAGGTGATCCTCGCGGTTCAGGGCTCGGTTGCCACCGACGAGGAGGCCGGCAACTCCATGCGGCCCGCGTAGCTATCCCGGTTTGTCGGAAGGCGGATTCAGGTGGCGGTCTGGCGACCGGATTTTGGCGAGCACAACTGGGTGTGGGACGCCATCTGCCTCGTGGCCGGCGGCTCGGCCTGGCCGGAAGGTGACGAGGACAAGCTCCGCGAGCTGAGCGAGGCCTGGCGCGACACGGCCGCGCTCATCTCCGACATGCTCGGTGAGGCCGACCCCGCCGCGATCGACATGCTGGGCGCGTACGGTGGCGGCGCGGGCAGCGCGCTGAACGAGTTCTGGACCGAACTCGCCGTCGGCCCGGGCACGGGCTTCCCCGTGGTGCACAGCGCCACGTACGAGTTGGCCAACGGTGTCGACGCGATCGCGCAGGAGATCGAGTACGAGAAGCTCATCGTCCTGTTCAGCGTCATCATCGCGGTCATCTCGATCATCATCGCCATCATCATGGCGTTCTTCACGGCCGGCGGCTCCAGCGCGGCCGTGCCCGGCATCATCGCCACCGCGCGTCAGGTGGTCATCAAGGCGCTGCAACGGTTGCTCACGGCCGCCGAGAAGCAGCTGCTCAAGGAGGCCCTCAAGCGGTCGCTGACGCGCCTGCTCAAGATGGCCGCGCTGAGCATCGGCCAGCAGATGCTGCCGGAGCTGCTCGCGCAGGGCTACCAGATCAACCAGGGCACCCGCGACGAATGGGACGTCGACCGGATCAAGATGACCGCCCTGTCCGCGGCGATCGCCGTGCCGCTGGGCTTCATCCCGTATGCCGGGGCCAAGCCGGGGCAGAGCTGGTTCGTCAACCGCGGCCGCGACATGGCCTCCAACCTGCTCGCCGACTCGGGCGCGAGCTTCCTCGGCACGGGCCTCTACACCGGACAGTGGCAGGTCCCGACCGCCGGCCAGCTCCTCAACTCGGCGGTGTTCGGCACCGTGATGGGCATGGCCACGGACGGCGGCCGCGCCCTCGGCACCAACCTGCGCGACCTCGGTGGGACCCGCATCACCACCACCAACCTGCCCCCGGGGCCGACCTCGTCGGACCCCACGCAGAACAACAACACCGACAACGGACCGGTGCTCGGCGACCCCGACCTCGACCTCGACGTCGACCTCCCGCCCGGCGACAACACCTCGTACACGGGCCCGGTCACGACGTCCACCGGCCCGATCACGGCGGGCCTCACGGGCGACGGCCCCGGCCCCACCACCACGACGCTCGCCTCGGGGCCGACCACGAGCGGACCCAGCGGTGCCACCACCCTCCTGCCCCCGCCCGCCGACCTGCGCCCCGCGGGCAGCGACAACAGCCCGCCGACGACCCACACGCCAGTCTCGTCCACCACGGCGGCGCCGACCACGACAGCACCGGCGGGCCCGCCGGTGGGCGGCCCGCCGACGGGCTCGTCACCGACCGGGCCAGGCGGCGGCTCAGGCGGTGGGCCCGGCGGCGGCCCGGGCGGCCCCCACGGGCCGGGCGGCCCCAACGGCCCGGGCGGCCCCAACGGTCCGGCGAGCGGCAACACGGGCGCGGACACCGGCGGTCAGCCGACCGGAACGAACGGCACGCAGGCCGGCTCGGGGTCGCACCCGCCGCTCCCCCCGCCGGGCGCGCAGCCCATGCCGTCCGCACCCGTCGCCGACACGCCCACGACCAGCACCGGCGCCACGACAGCCCCCGGCGGTCCCGGCCGGGGCGACACGCCGCTGATCGGCATGCCACCGGCGACCACCGCGACACCCGTCGCCACCGGACCGGTCACGACGCCGGGTGTCAGCACGCCACACGGCGCCACGCCGCCGGCCACCCCGCCGCCGCTGGGCCCGCAGGCCACGACGGCCCCGCCCACCGCCACGCCACCGACGACAACCCCGCCGGCGACCCCACAGCCGACCGGGCCGCAGACGACGGCCCCGCAGACCGGCACGCCGACGACGAACACCGCGCCGGGAACGCGGGGCGACGCGCCGCCGATCGGCAGACCGGCCGACCCGCGCTCGGGACCGGCCCTACCGCCACCCGTCACCGGACCGGTCCACACCCCGCCCGCCAGCACGACGCCGACCGCCGGTGGGGCGCCGGGCGGGACGCCGGCGACCATCGGTGCGCCGCCGGCACACCACGGCGTACCCGTGGGCGCCACGCCGGCCGGGCCGGTTCCGGGCGGCGTCACCGCGCCGGACGGGCCGGCTGGCCCGCACGGACCCGGTGCCCCCCATGACCCCACCGGGCCCGGCGGGCACGACCTCGGCGGTCCGCCTCCGCCCGACGGCGGCTCCGGACCCGGTACGGGCGACGGCCCGCCCGTGCACCGGTCCGAGGGCCCGACCGCGAACGACTCCCACGCGTACGAGTCGCCGCCGGTCAGGTTCGACGCCGACCCGGCGACCCCCGAGGGACGCCGGGCGCTGATGGACGCGTCGGCGGAGCTCGCCGACGCCGTCCGCGACCTCGCCAAGGAACAGAGCCTCGGCCCGCGCCAGACGCCCCAGATGGCCGGCGCGATGATGTCCCCCGACGGCAGCGTGCACTCGCACACCAGCATGCGACCCGACCGCGGCGTGACGCCGCACCAGTACCCCGAGCCGCATCGCATGGCGCAGCAGGTGCTCGACCAGATCGCGGCGGACGCGGCCGCCCAGGGCGACCGCGTGCCCACCTGGCACGGCCACTGCGCCGAGGTCGCTCTCGTCTCCGACCGGCTCTACGCCCTGGAGGACGCGTGGCGGGCGGCCGGCGAGCCCGGCACGTTCGAGTCGTACGCGATGGACAACATCGGCGGCAGCGTCATCTCCACACACCGCATCGGCGACCTGACGATCGGCGACACGACGTACCCGCACGGCGAGCTGACCCCGCCGTGCACAAGCTGCGGGCCCTTCCTCGACGCGTTCGATGTCGGCCACGTCACCGACCCGCCCACCGGCGGCGGCACCCACCCGACGACCCCGCCGGCCGGCCCGCCCCCGGGCCCGCCGACCCACACCACACCGGACGCCGGAGACGGGACCGCGCCCCGGCTGACGGGCGAACTCGGCGCTGTCGGGCCGGGTCACCCCATCGACCCGACCCGGCCCTACGGCGTCTCCGACGGACTGCTCCCGCCCGACCCCGCCGACCAGGCGACCCTGGAAGGCCTGGTGCCGCGCGATGACAACGGTGCGCCGCGGGTGCACCCGGACCTCACCGACGGCACCTGGTTCGACCGGGTCAACGACGGCGGCCTGCAGGAACCCGGCCGGGCGAACAACTGCGTCGACTGCTCCCTGTCGTTCACGGCCACCTGGTACGGGGACCCGACGGTCTCCGCGCCCACCGCCGACCCCACCTCGGGCGGCGAGGGCGGCGGCCCGAGCCGCATCGAGCAGGTCCTCGACGCCCCGTTCGTCCACATGGGAGCGGACGCGAGCGCGCTCGGCCCGATCGCCGACCAGTTGCTGCAGGCGGGCCCCGGCTCGGCCGCGGTGGTCGCCAACTTCTGGTCCGCCGACGCGGGCGGTGGCGGCCACGCCTGGAACATGGTCAACCAGGACGGCACGATCCTGTACGTCGACTCGCAGGACGGCTCGGTCAGCGCCACCCCGCCGACCTGGGCCGCCGACTTCGACGGCGTGTGGGCGATCACGCTCGACCCGACCGGCCGCCCGTACGTGGCGCCGACGACGGCCACGACCATCACCCCGACGGCACACAGCACGACCGCCGGGACCACGACCACGGCGGACACGACGACCCGGCCGGACCCCACCACCCCGCCGCCGGACCCGACCACCGAGCCGGTCGATACCACACCGGATGCCACTGTTCCGGTCGACGCCGAGTCGGACACGGCTATTCCGGTCGACACGGTGACCGACCCGGCCTTGCCGACTGACGAGACGCCGGTTCCGACGCACGACGACCTGGACCAGCCGTTCTCGCTGATCCGGGACGCGCTGATGAGTGACGGCGACAGCCTCACCGTCAAGCCCGACGACGCTCGACACACGGACCCGCCCGTCCGGCAGGACGCGGCCGTGGAGGCTCCGCGGACGGAGCAGGCGGACGCGGCCATACCGGTTCCGCGGGAACCGGACGCGGACGCCCCGACGACCGCGCACGTCGACTCGGAACAGCCCGACGCCGAGCCGCCGGTCGCGGCGGACCACGACGCGGACGCACCGCAGCCGGAGCAGTCCGACGCTCCCCCGGCCGAGGACGCGGAGCTCACCCCGGACGTCGAGCCGGACCGACCGCCGGTGGCACCTGCCGTCGGTCCGTTCGCCGGGCCGGACCCGGCGCCGCCGCTGGCCGACACCCGCGTCGAGGGCCCGGGCGAACTCGCCCCGGTCGAGGACCCGCGGTTCCAGCAGGATGTCGCGGACAGCCTCCTCAGGCCGGACGGCAGCTTCGAGACCGGTGCCGATCCCTCGACGCATCCCTACGGCCAGCTCGTCAACGACGGCGGCGTCAACGTCCCCGGCCGCAGCAACAATTGCCTGGACTGCTCGCTGTCCGCGCTGTCGAGCTTCTACGGTCGACCCGAGGTCTCCGCGCCCCGCTGGCCGGACGTCCATCCGGACGGCACCCCCGACCGCACCTCCGGGGAGACGGGCGGAATCAACCGGGCGACGACCTGGCTCAGTGGGGACTGGGAGTCGGCGGGCAACCTGCCCGGCGGCTACCCCGAGCGCAATGCCCGCGTGGCCGACCAGTACGCCGCCCTGCACGACTCGATCAACCAGGCCGGGCCGGGCTCGGCCGCGCTGGTGGTGGTCGAATGGGTCCAGTTCGACATGACGACCGGCAACCCGGTGCACGACCAGAACGGGCAGGTGGTCGGCCAGGGCGGTCACGCGTTCGTGGTGGTCCACCCACACGACGGGCAGGGGCCCGTCTGGTGGGACCCGCAATCCGGCGACACCTGGTCGCAGCCGCCCGCCGACTACGTCGCGGGTACCCACACGATCTGGTCCATGCCGGTGGAGGGAAACTTTGGACATGACTCTGACGGAAGCGGAGGCGCGACAGTTGATCACCCGGCTGGCGGGCTCCAGCCGACCGATCACGCTGCATCCCTTCGAGTTCGGATGGGCGGCGACGCTGACGCTCTCGCCGGAGGACATAGCGCTGGGCAAGCACATCGGCCAGGGGATGTACATCATCGACCAGACGGGAGTGGTGACCGTCCAGCGCAGCCTTCCCGTCCCGCTGATCATTCGCCGGTACACGGAGGCGAGGCGGCAGGGGCAGATCACGGGTTGGCAGATCTGGCCCGAGTCGCAGACGACCAATCCGTAACCCACGGCGAGGGCACACCGCCCGTACCCGATGAGGGTTTCGCCGATCGCGGTGCGCCAGCGGACGACGTGGCCTGGTCCGGCGAAGGGCGGACGCTGACCGGCGAGCAGAACGCCGCCGCCGACGCGTTCCTGGCCCACGCGTACGCCGCGGAGGGGCAGATCACGCCGCGGATGCGGGAGCTGGCCCACGACCTGGGCGGGGAACTCTACGGCGAGGAGAACGCGCGCAAGGGGGAGGACTCGTTCAAGCGAAAGCTCGCCGACGAGATCTCCCTGGACCGGCGGCTGCCGCTCAGCGACCACCTCGCCAACATGAAGGACGCGGTGCGCTACACGATCGCGTTCGACACGGAAAGCTACGCCGCCGGTGCCCAGCGGACCGTGGACCACCTGCTGTCGGCCCGGGACGAGCATGGCCGGCCCGCGTACGAGCCGGTCAAGTTCAAGAACTTCTGGCAGAACTCCGAGGGTTACGTCGGCATCAACAGCTTCTGGCGTGACAACGCGACCGGCCAGATCTTCGAGCTGCAGATCCACACGCCGGACAGCTTCGCCACGAAGACGCGCACGCACGACCTCTACGGCATCGCCCGCACGACCGACGACCCGCTCCTGAGGCAGGACAGCGAGGACGCCGCCAACGCCCAGTTCGCCGAGGTGTCCCGGCCCGACGGTGCCGACCGCATCGGTGTCCCGGCGGACGCGTGGCCCCCGGCCCGGACCGCGCCGGCCGAGCAGGCGACCGTGCCGCGCCCGGAGGGCGAGCCGCCCACCAGCGGCACCCCGCCCGACTACGCGGACCGCGCCGGGCACCCCGACACCGACGTCACCGACGCCGACGTCACGGACGCCGCGGCCCGGCCCGACGCGACCCCGCCGTACCCGTTCGTGGACACCGCCGAGGCGGTCCGGCTCGTGCGCGACAACCTGCACGACACCCCCGCCGGGTACGCGTTCTATCCGCCCGGCGACCGGCTGGTGTCGTTCGCGCAGGCGGTGCCGGCCCGGCCCGGGGTCGTCACGTTCGACCTGCACGGCTCCCCGGACGGCTTCCACATCGACGGGCGGGTGCTGACGGGCGAGCAGTTCGCCCACGCGATCGACGTGATGCGCCAGGAAGGCCGCATCCACCTCGGCGACGGCGACCACGTCCGCCTGATGGCCTGCGACGTCGCCCGCGGCGACGACTCCCCGGCCGCCCGGTTCGCCCGGGAGTCCGGCATGGAGGTCACCGCGCCGACGGAGCGCGTGTGGACGAACCTGCGGGGCGAGGAGCGGGTCTCCTCCGCTGAGCTACGCGACGGCCGGTGGGTGCCCACCGAACCGGACAACGGCCGCTGGCGCACCTTCGACGCCGACGGCCAGGAGCTGTCGGCGCCGCCCACCGGGCCCGGCACGGCGCCGGACGGCCCCGAGGCCGCCCGGTCCGGCACGGACGACGTGCCCGACCAGCCCGCCGGGGACGACCCGCGCGGCCCGGTGCTCACCCCGGACGTGCTCGTCAGCGAGTACGGCATGCCGGTACGCAACCAGGAGGCGTTCCAGGCGTACGCGGAGCAGCACGGCTTCGTCATCGACGTACGCCCGACGAACGCGGCGGCGGTGCGCTGGCTCGACGAGGGCGCCATGCCGAAGCCGCTGGACATCAAGGCCAAGACGATCGACGAGCGCGACGTGCTGCTCGGCGCGCCGGCCGACATGGTCGGCCTGGTCGGGTACTTCGTGCCGGAGCTGCCGCCGCGACCCGACGGCATGTCCGACGAGCAGTGGAGTTCGGTCCAGAAGCGCTACGCCCAGCGGCTGAACGAGTTCGGCGAGCTCTCCGCGACGATGGCCCGGCTGGAGGCGAGTGGCCGGTTCGCCGTCTCGGACGGCGTGGTCTACGCCCGCGACGAGGCGGGTGGCCTGCGCCCGATCACCGGCGACCACGACATGTTCGACATCCGTCGCACGGACGGGTCCCGGCTGGGCCCGGACGAGTACAACGACGTGGTCGCCGAGCTGCGCGAGCAGGGCATCGGCGTGCAGCACGGCGCCCACATGTACTGGCAGCCGCAGAGCGACTTCGAACGCCAGATCCACGCGGACATCGCCGCGAAGCACCAGCCCGGCGGCGAGGAGGGCCTGATCCGCT
This sequence comes from Luedemannella helvata, assembly GCF_039528415.1. Classification (NCBI taxonomy): domain Bacteria; kingdom Bacillati; phylum Actinomycetota; class Actinomycetes; order Micromonosporales; family Micromonosporaceae; genus Luedemannella; species Luedemannella helvata. The sequence continues at coordinate 28,864 of NZ_BAAALS010000004.1, read as the reverse complement.
TCGCGCCGGGCGAGCCGCCGCGCCTGGTCGACGCCTCCACCCCGGTCCACCAGGAGCAGGCGTCCGCCCCGCCGCGCGACCGGGACGACTCCCCACCCGGCGGGGACGAGTACCAGTCCCGGTCGGGCACGGACCCGCCCGCGGACGGTCCGGTCACGGCCGGCCGGGCGGCGCTGGACGACCTCGCCGCCCAGGCGAGCCGTCCCGGCGCCGACGAGGGCAGCACGGGCCGGGCCCGCGCGGAGGCGTACGTCGCCGCCGACCGGCACGGCCTGCTCGGCGACGACCCGGCCGCCGTCCAGCGCCGGGCCGCGCTGGGTGACCAGGTCCCCGAGGCGACCCGGCGGCTGCTGGACACCCCGCCGACCGACGCCGACCGGGCGCGCATGGACCGGCTGCAGGCGCGCGACGCCTTCGACCGCGCCGGGGCCCCCGTCGACCAGGCCGTACGCGGCGCCGACAGCCTGCGTGCCCTGCTCGAATCGGGCGTGCAGCCCCACGAGATCGCCCGCCACGCCGACCCGGAGACCCTGCGGCGACTGTTCGACCTGTCGGAGGCCCAGGCCCACGACCTGGGCACGCTGCTGAGTGACCCCCGGGTCGAGGGGATGCTGCACGACAGCTGGGGCAGCCCGCCGTACGACCCGCCGATCCTGGCCGAGTCCGTCCTGACCAGGCTGGGCGAGCACCCCGACGTGGTCCGGATGATGCTCGACGTCCCGGAGCTGGGTAACGCGTTGACGGCACGCCCCCTGACGCTGTGTCACCTGGCCGACCACCAGCAGGCGATCGACACCTTGCGGGAGGTCGCCGACGACATCCAGCGCCGCGGCCCACAGGCGGTCCTCGACGAGACGACGCCCCTGCGCGACATCGAGCTGTCCGAAGGGCAGCAACGCATCGTCGACGCGGCCCGGCCGGCGGAGGTCATCGAGAGCCAGTCCGGCTTCGATCAGCAGCGCAGGGGCGACGCCGGGTACCGCGCGGAATACGTGGACTCGCTGTACGTGCAGGCGGCACAGGCCCAGGCGGAGCTGACCGCGATGGCGGAAGCGATCGCCGGGGATGCCGGCGAGCCGGCCAGCCGCACGGAACCCAAGAACCGCCAACGGGCCGAAGACAAGATCGCCAAGTACGGCAACGACGCCTCACTTCTGACCGATCTCGCCGGCGCTAGGATCACGTATGACAGCCTGGCCGACCTCTACCGAGGGCTGGAGCAGGTGGTCAACCATCCAGGGGTTACCATCGTCAACCTCGACGACCGGTTCGTGAACCCCGCGGTCACCGGCTATCGGGACATTCAGATGAGCGTTCAGATGTCCAACGGGCACATCGCCGAGCTGCGGCTCCACCTCAGGGCCATCGACGAGGTCGCACACTGGGAGCACGCCCTGTACGAGGTCAGCCGTGACATCAGGGCCCTCAGCGAGGGTCGCCATGCCACGCCCACCGAGGAGGCCCTGAGGCACGGCCTGAGGCAACGGGTACGCGCGCTGTTCTGGGAGGCTCTCCAGCCCGCGTTGAGCGAGGAACGGCGATGACCGAAACCTTCCCCACGCCGATGTACTTCAGGTACTACAAGCTGCCCGCCAAGATCGTGCGTGAGGCTGAGGGCCTGATGACGTACCGGATCAACGTGGACACCGGTGGGTGGCGGAAGGCCAACGACGTCCTCGACGAGCTTCTTTTCGCCATGGGCGGCGAAACGGGCCAGGTCACCCGCGACGAGTTCGTCCAGCAGGTGGAGTGGGCGCGGGCGCGTTACCTGGCGGGCGACGGGCCGGTCTTCGCGCTCTACGACACGATCCGGGCGATCGAGGAGGCGGCCGCGGCGCAGCGCCGGCCGCTCAACCCCACCGAGAAGGCCCTCGTCGCCGGTACGCGCCGGCGCACGTACGCGATGTTCGAGGCCGAGCTGGCCCGCCAGGGTGACCCCGGAGCAGATCTTGAGGCCGCCCGGGAGGGCGGCTGGACCGGCGGCGAGTCGCCCAGCGTGCGCGCGGAGATCCTCGGCGAGGGTGAGCGCCTGCGCGCCGACATCGCGGCGGCCGCGCGGGGCGGGAGCGCCGACCGGGAGGCCGTGAACGCGGCCCGGGAACGGCTGCGCCAGGTGCGGGCCCGCTACCGCGACTGGCTGCCGCGGGTGCCGGTGTCACGGTGCCCGGACACCGGCGAGATCGTCGAGTGGCCGCTCGACAATGTCGACTTCGACGGCTGGTTCTGGGAGTACCACAACCCGACCCGGGTCACGCCCAAGCTACCGGCCAGCTGGCGGGCCATGACCGGCGCGGTGCGCCTGGCCGACGCCGTCGCGGACGCCCCGTTCATCGCCAAGCCGGGACCCGAGGTGCCCTACGTGCTGCCCCGGATCCTCAACAGGCCCGACGCCCGGGCGGTGCTCGCCCAGGTCCCCATCGGGCCGCACACCGGCTGGGCCATCACCTACCACGCGCCGCGGCGCCTCGGCGTTTCGCTCGCCAACACGTGGGGCGCCAACAACTATCCCGTGTACGACGACGACGGTACGTGGCTGGGCTGGGACGAGGTACCCGAGTGGCCCGCCGACAACGACTACGACCTGCGCCCGTGGGTACTGGCCGGCAAGCTGCTGTGGATCGCCCCCGGCGACGAGACGATGACCCTGCGCCAGGGCGTCGACGGCTGCCCGTACCTGGAAATGTCCGGCCGGCACGAGTACGGCATCGTCGAGCACGGCGAGGTGCGCTACCCTCCGCTGCCGCCCAACCTGTCCCCCTCGCCATGGAACGGGTGACGACATGAGCCCCTTCCGGGTCACCCCGGTCTTCGACGCGGTCGACGGCGACGGACCCTACTTCTCGCCGGACCGGCGCCGGGTGCTCGACGGCGCCGAGCGGGCCCGGCTGGTGTCGTACCTGACGGACGCGCCGCTGGTGGTGCGGGCGCACGGGCTGGAGCCCGACCCGCTGGACCCGTCGGCCGGGCGGGTCGTCCCGATCGGGTTCCAGACCGACGGCGTGTGGATCTGGCAGGAGGCCGCCGCCTACTACCTGCGCCGCTACGGCATCGCGCCGGAGGACGACCTCGTCGCGCACATCGAGGCGGCCGGCTACTCGGCGCCCACGCAGCTGCCCCGGGAGGTGCTCGACGCCGCCGCCGACGCCGCCCTCGGGCCGGCCGGGCCGGCACCGTCGGACGTGCGGCGCGACCTGCGCTACTTCGCGAACGTGACGTCGGGGCGCCCGGCCGACGACCCGGGCGGGCTGCTGCGGCAGTGGCATCAGACCTGGCACACCGGCGACGACGTGCGCGTCGACCAGATCTGCGACCCCGGCCTGCGGTGGCGCAGCACGGGCGCGTTCGTCGCCAACGCGCGCAACGGCGAGCACGACTTCGTGGAGATCCCGCAGCGCCTCGCGGCCCGCGTCCTCGACCGCTGGTGGGCCGAGGAGCACACGGACGTGCGCTAGCCCGCCGACCGGGAGCCCGTGACCCAACAGTGATCATCGTCATTCCACTGCGGGCAACGCGCCGCGCCGCGCACTGATACCGTCCGGTCCGTCCTAGTAGGAACGTTCGGAGGTTATTGTGCGTTCAATTCGGTTTATCGCGGCCGGTTTCGCCCTCGCCACGGTCGCCGCCACGGCGGCGTGTGGCGGCACCGATACGAAGGCGGCCTGCGACGCCATCCAGGCCGAGATGAAGAACGTCACGTCGACGACCATGCAGCAGATCAGCGACCCGCAGGCGATGGCGAAGACCTACACCGACGGCGCCGCGAAGATCCGCGAGGAGGGCAAGAAGGGCGGCGGCGACGTCGAGAGCGCCGCGAACGACATCGCGACCGCGATGGAGAACCTGGGCAAGCACGTGGCCGCCGGCAGCACCCAGCAGCCCGACACGGCGCCGCTGACCAACGCCGGGGTCAAGCTCCAGAAGGCGTGCACCTGAGCCACCGCGGCTGACGCCGGCCGGCCCGGGGCCCGATCCCGTCGACGCGTCCCCGGCCGGCCGGCCCACCGCTACACCCGCATAGGCCATGGCCGATCGGCCCCTTGTTGAGGCGCCCGACGCCGCGCGAGAGTGCACACTGTGAAGTTCAGGGCGCTCACCGTTACGGTCGGGACGACAGTGGCGACGCTCTGGCGGGCCGTCCGGCACCGGCGGCCACCAACGCGCGCGCTCCGGCCCGTACTCGCCGGGGTGGTCGTGGTGGCACTCGCGCTCGTGGCGCTCGGAGACCAACCCGCGCGCGGACCGGCCCGCGCCGTGCCGCCGGTGACCAACCGTTTGCTCGAGCCGCCCGTGCCGGCGCCGGGCCCCCACCCGGCGCGCGGGTTCACGGTCATCGCGGCCGGCGACATCCTGCTCCACGATGGACTGTGGGCGCAGGCCAGACGGGGCGACGGCTACGACTTCGGTCCGCTGTTCGCCCACCTCAGAGACGACATCCGCGACGCCGACCTGGCCATCTGCCACCTGGAGACGCCCGTCGGCCGGCCCGGCGGGCCGTTCTCCGGATTTCCGCTGTTCAACGTGCCGCCACAGGTGGCCGGGACGCTCGCGGACGTCGGCTACGACACCTGCTCCACCGCCTCCAACCACTCGCTCGACCAGGGCGAGGACGGCATCGACCGGACGCTGGACGCGCTCGACGCCGCGGGCGTCAACCACACCGGTACGGCCCGCGACAAGGCCGAGGCGAGGCGACTCAACCTGCTGACGGTCAACGGGATCGTGGTCGCGCACCTGTCCTACACGTTCTCGTTCAACGGTCTCAGCCGCCCGGCCGGCCGCCATTGGCGCGCGAACTACCTGACCAGGTCGGCCACGGCGGTCCTCGCCGAGGCACGCCGCGCCCGCGCCGCCGGCGCGCGGTTCACGATCGTGAGCCTGCACTGGGGCACCGAGTACCAGCACGACCCGGACGACTTCCAGCGCGCCGTGGCCGACCGGCTGCTCGCGTCGGCCGATGTGGACCTCATCGTCGGCCACCACGCGCACGTCGTGCAGCCGCTGCAACGCCTGCACGGCAAGTGGGTCGCCTACGGCATGGGCAACGAGGTGGCCTGGCAGCACCAGGCCCAGGACACCCGCGACGGCATCATGCCGGTGTTCACCGTGACGCAGACGCGGCCCGGCGAGTACCGGGTCACCCGCGTCGAGGTGATCCCGATCCACATGTGGCTCGACGGCGGCCGCGCGGTGGCCCTGAGCGTGCCGGCGTGCCTGGGCGACAAGGGCCTGTCCGCGGCGGTGCGCCGATCGTGCCGGGCCTCGCTCAGACGGACGCAACCGGTGCTCTTCCGGCTCGGCGCCAGGAAGGCCGGACTGGTGGTGCGTACGCGCTAGGCGGGCGCCCGCGCGTCGTCGTGCCCTGGCACAATGCGCTGGTGCACGGTGGGGGATCACGGGTGGAGCTGTCTGTCGGGTTCGTCCGGACCAGGGCGAAGCGCGTCACCATCGTGTCGGTCCTGGGCACCATGCTCGTCGTGGTCGGCTGCTGTGCCGGCGGCCTGCTCGCCATGATGCTGTCCGCACTGATCAGCCCGTCCGTCGACGGCAACTCGCCCGCGCGCCTCGCCGCCGGCGGCGTGCTGGTCGCCGTACTGCTGGGGACCATGCCCGCCCTGCAGATCGCCTGGATCGTCCGGCTGGCCGCGTGGCTGGACAACACCCGCCTCACGGTCCGCGGCCTGGGTACCCGCGCGGTCGAACTGCGCACCGCCCACTCCGTGCGACTGGACACGGTGCCGGAGCGCGGTGCGCCCGGCCTGCTGTCCCCCATGCTCACGGTCGCCGGCCCGGAAGGGACCGTCAGCGTGCGGCTGCGCAGCCGCGACGGGGCGCTGATCCCGCCGCACGAGATGACCGCGCTCGCCGACGCGCTGTCGACGGCGGCCAGCCCCGGCGCGGCCGAGGCCGCCGCCTGGCTGCGGTCCATGGCGGCGGACCCGCGCACGAAGCTCATGTAGCGGGCACGGCCGCGACGCTCAGCAGGCGCGCCCGTTGATGGTGCAGGCCTTGAGCGGCTTCGGCTTCTTGGCCACCACCACGCGGAACCGCACCTGCCCGTGGGCGGGAACCACGTCCGTCGTCGCGTCCGGCGTGAAGGTCACCGTGTTGCCCTTTCTCGTCCACGTGACGCCGGTCGCGGAGACGACGTCCAGCGCCGGCGCCTGCACGGTCATGACCCAGTCCGCACTCGGCACGCCGCCCGGATTCGTGACCGTCACCACGTACGCCGACTCGTCCACCAGCGTCACGTAGCTGGCGGTGAGCGGGGCCGCGACGGCCGGGGGCGAGGGCGGGGCGCTCGGCGGGTCCACCGGTCCCGCGGAGGTCGGCGCGGCCGACGGTTGGGCGGCGGAACCGCGCGGCGCACCGGCCGCGGTCCTGTCCGGCGTGGTCGCGTTGTGCGGCGACCCGACCGATGTGCGCAGCGGACCAGTGCTCTCCGACCCGACCTGATTCCCGGTCGCCGGGTTGTCCCACCGGCCCGGATCGGTCGTCGACGCGCCCGGCTTCGACAGCCACGTGAGAAAACCAGCCACGACAGCGGCGAGAACGACCGCGAGGGTCGCGTTGCTCACCAGCGACCGGCCCCCGCCCAGCAGGACGCCCGCACGGCCCCGCCGGTCGGCGCCGGTCGCGGCGGGCGGCGCCGGCGCGGCCGGTGCCGCGAGCGCGACCGCCGGCTCGGGTGCCGCCGGGGGCGGGCCGTCCAGGGCGCCCAGCACGTCGCGCAGCCGCTGACCGAACACGTGCTCGTACGTGCGTTGCAGCGTGTCGCGCCGCTGTTGGCCCGCCACCCCCAGCAGGCCGGTCTGTGTCACCTCCAGCACGGTCCCGTCCGGCACCGGCCGCAGCTGCCACGTCATGCCCAGGTGCGCCTCGTCGGTGCGCCAGATCATCGCCAGCCGTTCGCCCGGCGCGAGGTCCACGATCGCGCCGTCAATCAGCTCGTCGATGCCGGCCAGTTCCATCGCCCGCAGCCGGAACCGCTGTCCCGGCCGCGGCACCAGATCGTTCTCCACCAGCCAGAGGGCGAGAATGTGCGACTCCGTCAGGGCCCGCCACACCAACGCCGGTGGATGCGGAAAGGAGAACTCCAAGCGCAACTGCGACACGCAGCGACCCTACGGCCAAACCGGTCACCACGCCTCCCTCCGGACGCACTTTTCGGCGGGACTTTCCCGGTCGCTAGGCTGCGGCCGTGACGCTGACCGTGCCGCCCGGGGACTTCGCCGCGTACCTGTTCGACTGCGACGGGACCCTCGTCGACTCCATGCCGCTGCACTACGCGGCCTGGTGCCAGACCCTGGACGCGTGGGGCTGCGTCTTCCCGGAGGACCTGTTCTACGCCTGGGGCGGCCGCCCCGTGGCGGAGATCATCGCCTCGCTCAACGAGCAGCAGTCCCTGGCCATGCCGGTCGACGAGGTCGGCCGCCTGAAAGAGGAGCGCTACCAGGAGCTGCTGCCGAAGCTCACCGCCATCGCCGAGGTCGTGGAGCACGTCGACGAGGCGTACGGCCGCGTTCCGCTGGCCGTGGTGTCCGGCAGCACGCGCGAGTCGGTGACCGCGTCGCTGGACGCCCTCGGGTTGCTGGACCGGTTCGACGCCCTGGTGTGCGCTGGGGACTATGCGAACGCCAAGCCGCACCCGGAGGCGTTCCTGCTCGGTGCGCGCCTGCTGGGGGTGCCGGCACAGGACTGCCTCGTCTTCGAGGACACCGACATGGGCGTCGCCGCCGCCACGGCCGCGGGGATGGCCGCGGTCCGCGTTCCCCCGCCCTGGGCACGATAACGACCACCATCTTTCTTCACCGGTACTGACTGTTTAGCTCCGTAGGGCCGCCTCACGGTGCCCGATTTGTGCCATAAATCGCTTACTTGGTAACGAATTAATCACGAGCGTTCCCCACAGCCGGCCTTGAATTTACATTCCTAGTGTAAATATCTCGTCGCGGACCGGCCGGAGGTGAAGGCGTGACTGAGGCGTCAGGCGCGGGTGGGCTGCGGTTACGCGACGTGCAGGTCCGCTTCGACGGGCTGGTCGCGTTGGACGGCGTCGACCTCGACGTGGCGCCCGGACAGGTGGTCGGGGTCATCGGGCCGAACGGGGCCGGCAAGACCACCTTGTTCAACGTCATCTGCGGGTTGCAGCGGCCACAGCGCGGCACGCTCACCTTCGAGGACCGGCCCCTGCGACCCCGGCCACACCGCCTGACCCGCCTCGGCATCGCCCGCACGCTGCAGGGCGTCGGTCTGTTCGGCGGCCTGTCCGTACTGGACAACGTCGTGACGGGCGCGAGCGTCACCGCGCGCACGAGCGTCGCCGCCGCCCTGTTCGGCCTGCCGCGCGCCGGTCGCGAGGAGCGACAGTTGCGGGAGGCCGCCCGCGCGCTGCTCGACGAGCTCGACATCGCCGGGTACGCGCACGCGCTGCCGGCCACGCTGCCGTACGCGGTGGGCAAGCGGGTCGCACTCGCCCGCGCCCTCGTCAGCCGCCCCCGGCTCCTGCTGCTCGACGAGCCCGCCGGCGGGCTGAGCCAGGCGGAGGTCGAGGAGCTGGCCGGCCTCATCACGGCGCTCCCCCAGCGCGACGGGTGCGCCGTCCTGCTCGTGGAGCACCACATGGACCTGGTCATGAAGGTCTGCGACCGGGTCACCGTGCTCGACTTCGGCCGCGTCATCGCCTCCGGCCAGCCCGGCGACATCGCCCATGACCCGGCCGTCATCGAGGCCTACCTCGGCGAGGCGGTGACGACATGACCGACGCGCTCCTCACGGTCGAAGGCCTCGTCGCCGGGTACGGCGCCGCGCCGGTGCTGCACGACGTCGACCTCGTCGTGCCGGCCGGGCAGATCACGGCCGTGCTGGGCGCCAACGGCGCCGGCAAGACGACCCTCCTGCGGACCCTGTCCGGGCTGCTCACCCCGGCGAACGGGCGGGTGTCGCTCGACGGCGAGCAGCTCACCAACGTCGCACCGCACCAACTCGTCCGGCGCGGGCTCGTCCACGTGCCCGAGGGCCGCGGGGTTATCGGCGAGCTGACGGTCGCGGAGAACCTGCGGCTGGGCGCGGTCTGGCGCCGGGACCGGGCGGGCGAGGCGCGCGGCCTCGCCGACGTGTACGACACCTTTCCCGAGCTGGCCCGCCGGCGGCGGCACGCGGCGCATCAGCTCTCCGGCGGCGAGCGGCAGATGCTCGCGCTCGGCCGGGCGCTCATGGCCCGCCCCCGGCTGCTGCTGCTCGACGAGCCGTCGCTGGGCCTGGCGCCCCGCATCACCGCGCAGGTGATGGCGCTGCTGCGCCAGTGGCGTGACGAGACCGGGCTCGCGGTGCTGCTGGTCGAGCAGAACGTACGCAGCGCGCTGTCGGTCGCCGACACCGCGACCGTCATGTCCCTGGGCCGGGTCGTCGTGGCCGCGCCGGCCGCCCAGCTGCGCGACGACGACGCCCTTCGCCACACGTACCTGGGATTCTGAGGGAGGGACGTGGACCGCTTCGTGTTCCTCACCGTCGACGGCCTGGCCCGCGGCGCGGTACTGGCGGTGTTTGCGCTGGCCCTGGTGCTGATCTGGCGGGCGGCGCGGATCGTCAACTTCGCCCAGGGCGCGATGGCGGTCGCCACCGCGTACGCGGCCGCGTCGATCACGGACGCGACGGGCTCCTACTGGCTCGGCTTCGCCGGGGCCCTGGCCGGCGGCCTGCTGCTCGGGGTCGCGGTGGAGCGCGGCGTCATGCGGCTGGTCCACGCGGGCAACCAGCTCAGCCCGGTCATCGTGGCGCTCGGCCTGGTACTGCTCATCCAGGCCGTCCTGGGCATGATCTACGGCAACGAGTACCGGCCGATCGGCGCGCCGGTGGGCCGGACCGCGTACGTGGTCGGCGGCGTGCCGACCGTGTCGCCGTTCGACTTGTTCGTGTTCGGCACGGTCGCCGCGCTCGTCGGGCTGCTGGCCCTGCTGTTCACCCGCACGGACCTCGGCCTGAAAATGCGCGCCGCCGCGTTCGCCCCCGAGGTGTCGCGCCTGCTCGGCGTCAACGTGGCCGGCATGCTCACGGTCGGCTGGGCGCTCGCCTCGGCCGCCGGCACGCTGGCCGCGCTGCTCAGCATCCCGACCGGGCTGGGCCTGCACCCGACCGCGATGGACCTGGTCTTCGTCTCGGCGTTCACCGCGGCGATCATCGGCGGCCTCGACAGCCCGCCCGGCGCGGTCATCGGCGGTCTCGGCGTCGGCCTGCTGCTGTCCTACGTCACCGGGTACCTCGGCGGCGAGCTGGCCTCCGTCGCGGTGACGACGCTGCTCGTGGTGGTCCTCCTGGTGCGCCCCGACGGCCTGATCGCGACGACGAAGGCGAGGCGCGCATGACCCGCCGGTGGATCATCTACGCGGCCACCGCCCTCGCCCTGTACGCGCTGGCCACCACCCTGGAGCCGTTCCGGGCCTACCAGCTGGCCACGGCCGCCGCGTACTTCTGCGCCGCCGCCGGGCTGACCGTCCTCACCGGACTGTCGGGGCAGTTGTCGCTGGGGCACGGGGCGTTCATGGCGATCGGCGCGTACACCGTGGCGCTCACCCAGAACGGGCTGGCCGACGCGGGCGCCACCGGAGCCTGGCTCCTCGGGATCTCGCTGCTGGCGGCCGTGCTCGTCAACGTGGTCGCCGGCGCGGTGATCGGGCTGGCCGGGGCCCGGCTGCACGGGCCCTATCTCGCGGGCGCGACGCTCGCCATCGCGGTCGCGGTGCCCTCCGTCCCGGTCATCTTCCGCGAGTCGCTCGGCGGCGAGCAGGGCCTGCCGGTCTACGCCGAGCCGGCGCCGGTGGACGTCCCGTACGAGCGGTGGCAGGCGTGGATCGCCGTCACCGGGGCGCTGATCGTCGCCGCCGGGCTCGCAAACCTGCTGCGCAGCCGGTACGGGCGGGAACTGCGCGCCGTACGCGACGACGAGGTGGCGGCCCGGCTGGCCGGCGTGCCGGTAGCGCGCGTGCGGGTGCAGGCGTTCGTGGTGAGCGCCGCCGGCGCCGGGCTCGGCGGCGGGCTGCTCGCGTTCCTGGCGCAGAGCGTGTCCCCGGGCGCGTTCCCGCTGACGCTGTCGCTGTTCCTGCTGATGGCGATCGTCATCGGCGGCCTCGGCAGCCTGGCGGGGGCGGCGTGGGGCGCGGCGCTGCTCGTCGTCCTGCCGGACCTCGCCCACGAGATCACCGCCTCCCTGTCGCTGTCCCCGGCGACCGAGCAACGGCTGGCCGGCAACCTGCCGCTGGCCATCTTCGGCCTCGTCCTCATCGTCACCATGATCGTCGCTCCGGGCGGCGTCCAGGGCGCGCTCACGCGCGTCGTGCGACGCCGGCGCACCACCGCACCACCGTCCTGATTCCCCCTCCACCCCTCGAAAGGCCGGTGTCCGCTCATGTCCCACCACCCGCGACGCACCGTCGCGTTCGCCGCAGCACTCGTGCTGGCGGCCACCACCGTCGTCGCCTGCGGCGACAACGACAGCAAGGCGGCCGTCCCCGGCGTCACCGACACCGAGATCATCGTCGGTACGCACACGCCCTTGACCGGCCCGGCCGCTGCCGGGTACTCCGAGATCGCCCCGGCCGCGAAGGCGTACTTCGACTACGTCAACGCCAACGGCGGCGTGCACGGTCGCAAGATCACCTACAAGATCATGGATGACGGGTACAACCCGGCGAACACCCAGCAGGTCGTGCGCCAGCTCGTCCTGCAGGACAAGGTGTTCGCCATCCTCAACGGGCTCGGCACGCCGACCCACTCGAACGTGCTGGACTTCCTCAACACCAACAAGGTGCCCGACCTGTTCGTCGCGTCCGGCAGCCTGAGCTGGAACCAGCCCACCAAGTATCCGCTGACGTTCGGCTTCAACACGGACTACACCGTTGAGGGCAAGATCCTCGGTACGTACGTGAAGCAGAACTTCGCCGGCAAGAAGACGTGCTTCCTCGGCCAGGACGACGACTTCGGCCGCGACAGCCTCGTGGGCGTGAAGAAGGCCCTCGGCACGGTCGCCGCCGAGCAGAAGTACACCGTGACGAACACGAACGTCGGCCCGCAGATCGGCGCGTTCAAGGCGGCCGGCTGCGAGGTCGTGATCCTCGCGACCGTGCCGGGCTTCACGGCGCTGTCGATCGGCACGGCGGCGCGGCTCGCGTTCAAGCCGCAGTGGGTGGTCTCCAACGTCGGCTCCGACTACCCGACCGTGGCCGCGCTGCTCAAGGAGGCCGCCCCGCTCGCGGAGGGCATGGTCGGCATCTCGCCGCTGCCCGCGGTCTCGGACGCCGCTGACCCGTGGACGGCGCTGTTCAAGAAGGTCCACGACGCGCACGCACCGAACACCCCGTTCACCGGCAACACCGTCTACGGCATGTCGATGGCGTACCTGTTCGTGCAGGTGCTGCAGGCGGCCGGCAAGGACCTGACCCGCGAGGGCCTCGTCGCCGCGCTGAAGAAGGGCGGCTTCACCGGGCCCGGCTACGCGCCCCTGCGCTACGCGGAAGGGAACCATTCCGGGTACGGCGGGGGAAGGCTGACCCGCGTCGCGAGCGGCGTGCAGGGATTCTTCGGCCCGGTGTACGAGACCGACCCGGCCGACGCGCCGGTCGCCGAGTACGCCCAGCAGCGCCCCGCGCCGCCCACCAGCGGCATTCCGGGGTAACCGGCTCGGCTGGGGCCGGTGGCGACCCCGCCGGCCCCAGCCGACTCCAGCTAGTGTCCGCACTGTAAGAGCACCGGCCTCCGCGGAGGAGAAGCAGCATGCGCCTGACCGGCAGGGTCGCCATCGTCACCGGGGCGAGCCGGGGCATTGGCCTCGGCATCGCCGAACGACTCATCGCCGAGGGAGCCCGGGTGTGCCTCACCGCGCGCGGCGCGGACGGGCTGGCCGACGCGGTCGCCACGCTCGGCGGCCCGGAGGTCGCCATGGCCGTGGCGGGCAAGGCGGACGACCCCGCCCACCGCGCCGAGGTCGTCCGCCGGGTCACCGACGAGTTCGGCCCGGTGGACATCCTGGTCAACAACACCGGCACCAACCCGACGTTCGGCCCGCTCGTCGACCTGGATCTCGGCGCCGCCCGCAAGATCATGGAAGTGAACGTGGTGAGCGCGCTGGGCTGGGTGCAGGAGGTCTGCGCCGCCGGGCTCGTCGACCGGGGCGGCTCGATCGTGTCCGTGACGTCGGTCGCCGGCATCGTGCCGCCGCCGGGCATCTCGTTCTACGGGGTCAGTAAGGCGGCGCTGGCCCACCTGACCGCGTGCCTGGCAGTGGAACTCGGCCCGACCGTGCGCGTCAACGCGGTCGCCCCGGCCGTCGTGAAGACCCGCTTCGCCACGGCCCTGTACGAAGGGCGCGAGGAGCAGGTCGCGGCGGCGTACCCGCTGCGCCGCCTCGGCGAGCCCGCCGACATCGCGGGTGCGGTGGCGTACCTGGTCAGCGACGACGCCTCCTGGGTGACCGGCCAGACCCTGGTCGTGGACGGCGGCGTGACCCTGGCGCGGGGCGGCGCGTGAGCGGGTCCGGACCGCCGGTTGGCCGCCGCCCTGCCCGGTGCACCTATGTCCCCGAGGCGGCAGTGCAGTTTTGTGGACACGCTGTGGACCCGGTGTGGACGTCGTGTAGCAACACGTCCGCGAAACACCTGTGGCCGGACCGGGCCGCCCGATGAACGGAGCGGAGGTGACAGCATGAGCGAGCGCCCGCGAGCGAATCATCAGCTCAGGTTGACCTCATGCCGGCGCCGCAGCGAAGCGGAGGTGACGGCATGAGCGAGCGCCCGCGAGCGAATCATCAGCTCAGGTTGACCTCATGCCGGCGCCGCAGCGGAGCGGAGGTGACGGCATGAGCCCGGCCGGGTTGCAGTTGCGGGACTCCGTCGCCGTGGTGACCGGGGGCGGGTCGGGGATCGGGGCCGCGCTGGCCCGACAGTTCGCCGCCGCGGGGGCGCGGGTCGTCGTCAACGACCTCGACGCCGGGTCCGCCGCCCTGGTGGCCGACGACATCGGCGGGGTGGCGTTCCCCGGCGACGTGTCCGACGCGCGCATGGTCGCTGACCTGGTGGCGTTCGCGTGGGACCGGTTCGACGCGCTGGACATCTTCTGCGCCAACGCGGGCGTGGCCACGTCCGGCACGCCGGCCGCCCCGGACGAGGTGTGGGACCTCGCCTGGCAGGTCAACGTCATGGCGCACGTCCGCGCGGCGCGGGCGCTGCTGCCGCGCTGGCTCGCCGACGGGCAGGGCCGCTTCGTCGCGACCGTCTCGGCCGCGGGCCTGCTCACCCTGCTGGGCAAGGCACCGTACGCGGTGAGCAAGCACGCCGCGCTCGCCTTCGCCGAGTGGCTGCGCGCCACGTACGAGCACCGGGGCATCACCGTGCAGGCGCTGTGCCCGCAGGGGGTGCGTACCCCGATGCTGGAGCAGGCCGACGCGGCCAGCGGCGCGCTGCTCGGCGACGAGGCGATCTCCCCCGAGCGGGTCGCCGAGTGCGTGGTCGAGGCGATGGCCGACGACCGGTTCCTGATCCTGCCGCACCCGCAGGTCGCCGGGTACTACGCGCGCCGGGCCACCGACCCGGACCGCTGGCTGCGCGGCATGAACCGCACCCAGCAGGAGCTGGAGCGCGCGGGGCTCGCGGCCGGGCGGGCGTTGCTGCCGTGACCGCGCCGAACCCGCCCGGGCTCGACCTGACCCGGCTCGCCGGCTACCTCAACGCCACCGTGCCCGGTCTCCTCACCGGCGACCTGACCGGCGAGGTGATCGCCGGGGGCCGGTCCAACCTGACCTATGCCGTCACGGACGGCGCGAGCCGGTGGGTGCTGCGCCGGCCGCCGCTGGGCCACGTGCTCGCCACGGCGCACGACATGAGCCGGGAGTACCGGGTGATGGGCGCGCTGGGCCCGACCGGCTTCCCCGTGCCGCCGATGGTCCACCTGTGCGCCGACCCGGAGGTGCTGGGTGCGCCGTTCTACCTGATGGGGTATGTCGACGGCGAGGTGCTGCGCAGCACCGCCGCGCTCGCCCGGCTCGGCCCGGACGGGGTGCTCTCGCGCGTACTCGAGATTGTGCGAACCCTCGCGGACCTGCACCGGATCGACCCGGCCGAGGTCGGCCTGGCCGGCTTCGGCCGGCCGGACGGCTACAACGAGCGGCAGGTGCGCACGTGGACCCGGCAGCTGGCCGCCTCGCGCAGCCGTGACCTGCCCGGCGCCGACGAGCTGGCCGCGCGGCTCGCGCAGACCGTGCCGGCCACGTCGGCGGCGGCCGTCGTGCACGGCGACTTCCGGGTCGACAACGTCATCTTCGCGGGCGAGCGGATCGCGGCCGTGCTCGACTGGGAGATGTCCACGCTCGGCGACCCGCTCGCGGACGTGGCGCTCATGCTGACCTACGCGACGCACCCGGCGCCCGCGCCCGACGGCGGCCCGGACCGGGCGCCGTCCGACGCGCCCGGCTACCCGGACGTGGCGACCATGGTGGCCCACTACGCCGAGCGGTCCGGGCGCGACGTGGGCAACCTGCGCTGGTACCGGGCGTTCGCGGCATTCAAGCTGGCCGCGATCCTCGAGGGCGTGCACTACCGGTACACGCGGGGGCTGACCGTCGGCGAGGGGTTCGAAACGATCGGTGCCCGCGTGGTGCCGCTGATCACGCAGGGCCGCCGGATCCTGGAGGGTGACTGATGGACTTCGCGTTCGACAACGTGACCGAGGACTACCGGGCGCGGCTGCTCGCCTTCATGGACGCGCACGTGCGGCCCGCCGAGGCGGTCGCCGAGGAGCAGGTCCGCCAGGCGCCCGACTCGTGGTCGTACCCGCCGGTCCTGCGGGAGTTGCAGGCCGCGGCGCGCGCCGCCGGCCTGTGGAACCTCTTCCTGCCCGGCGAGTACGGGGCGGGGCTGACCAACCTGCGGTACGCGCCGCTCGCGGAGATCACCGGGCACAGCCCGGTGCTGGGGCCGGCCGCGCTCAACTGCGCCGCCCCGGACACCGGCAACATGGAGCTGCTGGCCCTGTTCGGCACCGACGAGCAGCGCGAACGGTGGCTGAAGCCGCTGCTGGCCGGCGAGATCCGCTCGGCGTTCGCGATGACCGAGCCGGACGTGGCGTCATCGGACGCGACGAACATCGCGACCCGGATCGTGCGGGACGGCGACTCGTACGTCATCAACGGGCGTAAGTGGTTCACGTCCGGGGCGATGAACCCGGCGTGCGAGATCCTCATCGTGATGGGCAAGACCGACCCGTCCGCGCCCCGGCACCTGCAACAGAGCCAGATCCTCGTGCCGCGCGACACCCCCGGCGTCGTCATCCGGCGGGGCATGACCGTGTTCGGGTTCGACGACCGCGACCACGGCGGCCACGCCGAGATCGACTTCGTGGACGTACGGGTGCCGGCGACCAACCTGCTCGGCGAGGAAGGCGGCGGCTTCGCGATGTCGCAGGCGCGCCTGGGTCCGGGCCGCATCCACCACTGCATGCGCCTGATCGGCATGGCGGAGCGCGCGCTGGAACTGATGTGCCGGCGGGTGGCGTCCCGGGTCGCGTTCGGCCGGCCGCTCGCCGAGCAGGGCGTCATCCAGGACTGGATCGCCGAGTCGCGGGTACGCATCGAGCAGGCGCGGCTGCTCGTGCTGAAGACCGCCTGGCTCATGGACACGGTCGGCAACCAGGGCGCGCACACCGAGATCCAGGCCATCAAGGTCGTCACGCCCGAGATGGCCCAATGGGTCATCGACCGGGCCATCCAGGCGCACGGCGGGGCGGGCGTCAGCCAGGACACGCCCCTGGCGAAGCTGTGGGCGGCGGCCCGGTCGCTACGCTTGGCCGACGGGCCGGACGAGGTGCACCGGCGGTCGTTGGCGCGCCGCGAGTTGCGCCGCTACGAAGGGGCACGACCATGACCGCCGAGACCCGGACCGACGGCCGTACGGCGCGCGCGGAACGCACCCGGGCGGCGATCGTCGACGCGCACGTGGCGCTGATCAACGAGGGTGACCTGTCCCCGTCCGGCGAGCGCATCGCCGAGCGGGCGGGCATCTCGCTGCGCACCCTGTGGACCAACTACAAGGACATGGAGACCCTGTTCAAGGCCAGCGGCGAACGGATCCTGGCCGATCAGCTGGCGATGTGGACGCCGGTCGACGCGACCCTGCCGCTGCACCGGCGCATCGACGCGTACTGCCGGCAGCGGGCCCGGCTGTTGCAGGCGATCGCCCCGGCGGCGCGGGCCGCCGCGATGCGCGAGCCGGTGTCCCCACAGCTGCAACGCAACCGCCGCGAGCACACCGCCCGCGTCGTCGCCGAGGTCGAGCAGCTCTTCGCAGGCGAGCTGGAGATGGCCGGCGAGTCCCGCGCGGAGCTGACGCACACCGTGGTGGCCGCGTCCATGTTCCCCGCGTGGTCCATGTTCGTTGACGGCCTGGGCCTCGACGCGGAGGGGGCCCGGGCGGCGATGACCCGTACGGTCACGTCGCTGTTCGCCAGCGCCCTGGCCGCCTCCGCCGCCTGACGTCTGCCAGCCGCCCAAGTCCACGGTCGCATAAACGAACGACGCGTACGCCGAGGCGTTCCACGCCGTCCCGTGCTGACCGTCTCCTACGGACGAGCACCAAAGCGGTAGTCGAGGGGAAGCTTCACCGGTCCGCCGACGTAAGCGTCGAGTTCACCCGGCTCGAACCGGCACATGTTGATGACATACCAGAATTCGCCGTTCGGCGTTCCTTCCAACTTGTAGCGGAGGTTGTCGCCGAAGGCCGCCCACCCGCCATCGGCAAGTGCAATCGTGGCGAACAACTGCGCGCCGGTATGCGCGTCCCACACCCGCACCACCCGATCACCGCCACCAGTGGCCAGGCGGCTGCCGTCGGGGGAGAACACCACCGACCTTACCCGGTCGGTGTGGCGGGTTAGGGCACGTACCAGGGTGCCGGTGTGCACGTCCCACACCCGCACCACCTGATCAGCGCCGCCGGAGGCGAGGCGGGTGCCGTCGGGGGAGAACGCCACTGACCTCACCCGGTCGGTGTGGCCGGTCAGGGGACGTATCAGGGTGCCGGTATACAGGTCCCACACCCGCACCACCCCATCGTCGCCACCAGAGGCGAGGCGGGTACCGTCCGGGGAAAACACCACCGACAACACCCCACGAGTGTGGCCGGTCAGGTCACGTATCAGGGCGCCGGTGTGCACGTCCCACACCCGCACCACCCCATCATCGCCACCAGAGGCCAAGCGGGTACCGTCCGGGGAAAACACCACCGACAACACCCCACGAGTGTGGCCGGTCAGGTCACGTATCAGGGCGCCGGTGTGCACGTCCCACACCCGCACCACCTGATCAGCGCCGCCGGAGGCGAGGCGGGTGCCGTCGGGGGAGAACGCCACTGACCTCACCCGGTCGGTGTGGCCGGTCAGGGGACGTATCAGGGTGCCGGTATACAGGTCCCACACCCGCACCACCCCATCGTCGCCACCAGAGGCGAGGCGGGTACCGTCCGGGGAAAACACCACCGACAACACCCCACGAGTGTGGCCGGTCAGGTCACGTATCAGGGCGCCGGTATGCGCGTCCCACACCCGCACCACCCCATCATCGCCGCCAGAGGCCAAGCGGGTACCGTCCCGGGAGAACACCACCGGCCACACCCCACGGGTGTGGCCGGGTAGGTCACCCACCAGGGCGCCGGTGTGTGCGTCCCACACCCGCACCACTCCATCATCGCCGCCAGAAGCCAGGCAGGTGCCGTCGGGGGAGAACACCACCGACCACACCCCACGAGTGTGGCCGGTCAGGTCACGCACCGGGGTGCCGGTGTGCACGTCCCACACCCGCACCACCCCATTACCGCCACCAGAGGCGAGGCGGGTACCGTCCGGGGAAAACACCACCGACAACACCCCACCGGCGTGGCCGGTCAGGTCACGTACCAGGGCGCCGGTAAGCACGTCCCACACCCACACCACCCCATCATCGCCACCAGAGGCCAAGCGGGTACCGTCCGGGAAGAACACCACCGACCTCACCCCACGGGTGTGGCCGGTCAGGTCACGCACCGGGGTGCCGGTGTGCGCGTTCCACACCCGCACCACCCCACCAGCGCCACCAGAGGCCAGGAGGATGCCGTCCGGGGAGAACGCCACTGACCTCACCCAGTCGATGTGGCCGGTCAGGTCACGTATCAGGGCGCCCGTGTGTGCGTCCCACACCCGCACTACCCCATCATCGCCACCAGAGGCCAGGCGGGTACCGTCCGGGGAAAACACCACCGACAACACCCCACCGGCGTGGCCGGTCAGGTCACGTACCAGGGCGCCGGTATGCGCGTCCCACACCCGCACCACCCCATCATCGCCACCAGAGGCGAGGCGGGTACCGTCCGGGGAAAACACCACCGACAACACCCCACCGGCGTGGCCGGTCAGGTCACGTACCAGGGCGCCGGTATGCGCGTCCCACACCCGCACCACCCCATCAGCGCACGCTGCAGCGAGAAGCTCCCCACGATCGTCAAACGCGATCGAGAGAATCGATTCAGTACCACTGGCCAGCTGAAGGCTCAGGCCGGACGAGACGGCGAACGCCGCACCTCGGGTGTCCGCGTCAAGAAGTCCGCCTTCCGTTGCGACAGCGTTGACCAGCGCCGCTCGTCGCAGGCGGGCTCCTTCCAGGTTCGCTCCCGTCAGCTGAGCACCGATGAGCCGGGCGCCAGTCAGGTCTGCCAACGTCACGTCGGCGTAGCGAAGGTTGGCCCCGTTAAGGTCCGCGTGGCGCAAGGTCGCGGTGTTGAGTTGGGCATCGCTCAGGTCCGCGCCGGTCAGCCGCGCGTCCGTGAGGTCGGCACCGCTGAGGTCTGCCCGCCGTAGATCCCGCCCGGAAAGATCCCGGCCACGCAGGTCTTCGCGGGTCAGGTGCAACGGTGCGACGACCTCGATGCCGAGCCGCTGCTGACAGAGGAGCGCGTTGGTCCGCATACCATCCTCCGCGCCGGGACTGGTGAGCGTCTCCGACACCCACGCGCTGAGCGCCGTTCGACCGATCAACCCATCGAGGAAGTCCACCATCAGCTCGGAGAACTCCAGCGAAAGGTCCGCCGGTCGGGCGTCGCCCGCCCGGAGGGCGTCGGCGATGCGCTGGCAGACCAGCCACTCCATCACCGAGCGGTGGACGAACGTGAACTGTCCGTCTCCGTCGCGGACGAGCAGGCTGCGCGCGCCGACGAGGTGGGCGGTCTCGTCAATGGTCCAGCCGGCGCCGGGTGGCTGGTGTACCGCGTCGGTCATCCTGCCCAGCGCGGCGGCGGAGTCGCCCAGGTCGCTGAGCGCCAACGCCTCCTGACCGGTGTGCCACAGGCGGCCGGCGAGGTCGGTCACGGCCGCCCACAGGTCCTCCTTGCCGAGGCCGCCGGACTCCTTGACCTGGGAGTGTTCGTAGTCCAGCCACTGCCCGAGCAGTTCCCGGTACAAGATGGCCGCGGTGACCTTGCCGTCGCGGCGATGCGCCTGCGCCAGGCGTTGCTCCTCGATGTCGGCGATGAACGACAGCATGCGGGGGTTCTCGGCGAGGGAGCTGAGGTCGCGGACCTGCACCAGCAGGTTGAACCGGCGAGCGGCTTTTCCCTTGTCGCCGAGTTGTCGAAGCAGAAAGCGCATGATCTGGCCCTCGTCGAAACCGACCAGCTTGATCAGACGCAGTTGCGCCGCTCTGGCGAGGTTCGCTTCCAGGGCCGTGACCGCCACCTCACGGTCGCTAATGAAATGATGATCACGACTGGTCAGAATGACCTTGGCGCGGCCGGACGCGGCCTGCACGAGGGCGCGCAGGTGCTCGGCCGCGCGGTCGTAGGTCACCCGCATGGCGAGTTCGTCGAAGCCGTCGAAGAACAGCGCGATGCGGCCCTCGGCCAGCAGATAGCGAAACCGATCAAGGTCGACCCGGTTCTCCCCGCCGGCGACGAGCTGCGCGGCGACCAGCTGGTCGAGCGTGTGCGTCTTCTCCAGGTCGCGCAGGTGAATCACCACCGGCACGGCCCGATCGCCGTCCCGGTGCATGCGGCGGGCCAGCTCCCGCATGAGGAACGTCTTACCGTGGCCGAAGGGTCCGAGCACCACGATGAGGTGCCCGTCAGCGTCGGTGATCCATTCTCGGAGCCGTTCGAGCACATCCTCACGCGGTTCCACGGTTCGTGGCTGACCGTCGCGACCCAGTTCGAGGTACCGCTGTGGCACGTAAATGTCCGAAGGGTACCGGAGGTCACGTTCCGACTCGGCCACCTGCCGTTGGGCGAACGGTCGCAGGTCGTAGACGAGCTGGAAGTCATCGAAGTGGACGAGGGCGACCCGCCGGGGCGGCGACCCGGCCCACTCGCGTAGATCGCTGCCGATGAGTGGGCCGTCATAGACGATGGTCGCGGACAGAGCGTTGGTGTCGGTCCGGTAGACCGAGGCGACGTTCGTCGCGAAAGACTCGATGTCGTCCCGCGTGACGCCACCAGGCATCACGGCGATCGGGAACTGCTCCACCCCCGCGCTGCCCGGAACAGAGACGCGAAGGTAACGGATGGGAGGGTCGCCTCGGACGACCTCGTTCACCACGGCACCCGGCCATCGCAACGTGACGATCTTTTCCGTGCGTGCCGCCAGGTCGCCACGTTGTTCGACCGTACGATCGGGTTTTTTGTTGATAGCGGGGAGTCGATGGGGCTGCGACTCCGTTCGCAACGGCCCGAGGTCGACCGGTACGTCGCACCACCACGAGTTGCCGTCCGCGCTGATGTCGTTGTCGCCGCCGAACTTGCGCGTCCTCGGATTGAACTGTCGGCCATAGACGCGCACCCCGGCGGCGGTGAACCGCAGCAGTTGGTAGCTGGCCGGCCCGCCGGCCCCGATAGCGGGTGTGGCTGCGATGCCGATGCGGGCGATCCTGCCGCCGCCCGCCTGGGCGTGCAGCACGGCGTGCAGGTGCGGGGCGAGGAGGTGACCGAACCGGTCGGCGTCCTGCAGTCCGCCGTCCGGGGTGGGGCCGTGATGGATCACTCCGATACGGAGCCATCCTCGCCGTGTGGCGTCCGCCATCCGGTTCGAGAACCACGTCAACTGGGCCTCGCCGGCGGCGCCGTAGTCGTCATCGGGCAGATGGCTCTGCGCCATGGTGGAGTTGATCCCGGCGACGGCCACGCCCAGCTCGGGCAGCTCCGCCCAATGCCACGGCTCGTCTTTGGCGAAAGCGGTCCCGTGCAACTCGCCGTACATGCCGGCGAACGGCCCCCACTTCGGCCAGTACGGCGCCACCGCCTGGTGCCCGTGAGCCTCCTCCGTCAGAACGTGGGCCTGGCACAGCTTGAGGTTGACATCCGAGCGCCCCGGCACCACCACGATCCGGTCGTGGCCCAGCCTGAGCCCGGCGGCCAGGTCGGTGAGGAAAGCCCGGGCCTGTTCGAACTCCTCCCGCCGGGCGGTGCTCGTCACGTTGCCGGTCACGACGATCAGATCGGGCCACGGGACGGGCCGCTCGGGCAGGCCGGCGACATCGTCGAGAAGTCGGGCCTGCATGGTGTCCCGGCGCCGGTCGGCGTCAGTGAGACCTACCGTCCCGAACCCGTGATCGGCACCGAACCGCAGGTCGCTCAGGTGCATGATGGTCAATTGAGTCGGGTCGCGGGGCTCGGCCGGCCGGCGCGCCACGGGAGGCGGCGCTGCCAGCGCCGGCCAGGCCTCCCGGATGAGATCAACCGCCAGCACGTACGCATTGTTCGCACCGTCGTCCAGGTTGGACGCGTGCAGAACGCCGACGACGTGGCCGGTGTCGCGCCGCCATGCCGGCCCGCCGCTGAACCCCTTCACGACGCGGAAGACGCCCCGCAAATCCTGGTCGATCTGCAGCCGCGCGCGGTCGACCCAGCCCATGAGTTCCCCTTGCACGTGGCCCGGGAGCGAGCTGTCAGGCGTGGGGCCGAACATCTGCACAGGGCCGGTGGGGTCGCCGGCGTGCGGGGAAAGAATCACGACGCCGGGCGGCACGTCCGCGTCGAGCGCCAATGCCGCGACGTCGTTCAGGTCGAACCGACCGCCACCGCCCGGCAGCCACGATGTCACGTTCGCCGACCGTCGCGGGGACGTCTCGGCGAACAGGAACTCGACGACCAGCGGCGGCCACCCGTCGGTGGGCGGCGCGGGCTCCTTCACCTTGCGGTTCAGGGCGGCGTTGACCACGTGTGCGCACGTCACCATCTGGCGCGGCCCGACGGCGAAGGCCAGTCCGACCGGCTTGCCGTCGCGCAGCACGCGCGCGATCGACCGCTCCGGCCGCGCGTCAGGTGGCATTCGGCTTGCGCCACGTCGCGGTGACGGTGAAGGTCGACTCGGCGCTGCCCTTGGCGAAGAAGAGGCCCGTCTCGCCACCGATCGTCAGGCCCAGTTCCATGGAGATCTCGTCCGGCGCGTGCTCGTCGGCCCGAAGTTTGGTGATGACCTGGCGTACGGCGGGCAGCACGTGGTCGAGTGAGGACGCCAGCGAGTACGTCGCCGTGCCGATCTGGCGGCCGTTGTCGGCGGTCAACTCGACCGAATCCTCTACCACGTCACGTCGTTCCACCTCGACCTCGACGAACTCGGTGTGGGTGTCGTCAACGGGGACCTTGAGCAGGACCGTGTTCGTCGCCATGGACTCAGAGGTATCAGGTCCCCGCGAAGGTTTGGCATCAGCTAATGGGATGTTGTGGATTGATACCCGGTTGTCCGATTGGCTGATGCGGATCGCCGAAGGCGGCTGATAGTTCTGAGGCGATGGGACCGGAACAGGGGATCGCGCACGTGCTGCGCGATGACGGGCGTGCGATCGGGCTGGCGTTCGTCGTCGCCCAGGGCCGCCTGGTGACGTGCGCGCACGTGGTCAACGCCGCGCTGCGGCGCGACCCCCGTGACCCCTCGCGCCCGCCCGCAACGACCACCCTCAGCCTGCGGTTCCCGTTCGGCTCCCGTACCGCCGCGCCGCCGACGTATCCGGTCACGGTGGTGGGTTGGTTGCCCGGCGGCGGTGGCGAGTTTGATGTCGTCGACATCGCGGTTCTCGGCACGGATGACACTGTTCCCGCCACACCGCTGCGGCTGGCCGAACCGGCGGCGGTGCGGAGCGGACCCGTGCAGATGTGGGGACCGTCCTCGGACCGCAAGCTCGGCGTGCATGTGGGCGGCCAACTCATGGGCAACGCCGACGCCACCCGCATGCACGTGGACCAGGAGCTCCGGGGCCGGTTCCGGGTCGTCAAAGGCTTCAGCGGCGGTCCGGTGTGGCAACGGGACACGGGCCTGGTGGTCGGCGTCCTCCAGGCGGCCAGCGTCGAGGACGACGCATCCGACGCGTACGCCCTTGGTGTTGATCTTGTTGTTGAGGCGATGCCGGCGGCGCCGCCAGCATCGGCGGGGCTGACAGCGTCGGCGGGGCTGACCGTGCTGCACGTCTCCAACATGCAGTTCGGGGCGCATCACCGGTTCGGAAAAGACGGCATGACCGAGGCCGACCGCCGCCATGACACGCTCGCCGCCCGGCTGCTCGACGACCTGGACTGGCTGCGCCGCGAGCACCGGCTGGCACCGGACCTCGTGGTCGTCGCCGGTGATCTCGCGGAGTGGGCGATGCCCGCCGAGTACGAGGCGGTGTACGAGTTCCTGACCGCGCTGCGCGACGGGTTGGGCCTGCCCACCGAGCGGATCGTGATCGTGCCCGGCAACCACGACGTCAACCGGAAGAAGTGCCAGGCGTACTTCCTGGACCGGGAGGCCGACGGCGAGCGGCCGGTGGCACCGTACTGGCCCAAGTGGGAGGCGTACGCCGCGCTGCACAAGCGGTTCTACGGCACGGAGTTGCCCGTTGACGAGCCGTGGCTGCACGTCGAGTTCCCGCAGTTGCGCGTCGCCGTGGCCGGCCTCAACTCCACCATGGCGGAGAGCCATCGCCCGGAAGACCACTACGGGTGGCTCGGCGAGGAGCAGCTGCGTTACTTCGCCACGCGGATGCGCGACGCCGGAGCGAACGCGTTGCTGCGCATCGGGGTGCTGCATCACAACCCGGTACGCGGCTCAGGCGACGACGACGCGCACCTGCGCGACGCCGACCGGTTCGGCGAGATCCTCGGCGACCGACTGGATCTGGTGCTGCACGGGCACACCCACGACGCGCGAGTGCTCCACTTCGGCCGCACCGCACTGCCCGTACTCGGCGCGGGTAGCGCCGGCGTGGCCGCCGCCGAGCGCCCCCCGGAGGTGCCCAACCAGTACCAGATCGTGCACATCACACCGGCCGGCACCCGCATCGGGGCCCGCCAGTACCACCCCGGCCGGCGGAAGTGGATCGGCGACACGAGCATCAGCGACGACGGTGACACCTGGTGGCGCGACCTCACCTCGCCTCGCCTCAACCCTCGACCCGATCCGTACCCGCTGCACCGTCCGAAGCGCGAGGAACGCGTTGTCGCTCGCGAGCCGGACTTCGGCGAACGCGCGCCGGGGACGCTGCGGGAGCGGGTGCGGGAAGTGTGCCACCTCCGCGAACCTACGGCCGTGATCACCGAGGTGGCCGACTACCTGCGGGTGTCGGTGAACCGGGCGCTGTCCCCGGACGGGCCGGCGGTGATCGAGTCCTACCCGATCGGCGTGTGCGAGACGACAGCCACCCGCGCCGACGTGGAGCGCTTCGCCGAGCAGGTGCGCGAACGCTTCCGGTCCGCCGGGGTCGGTCTCGGTGCCAAGCTCGTGTACGGCGGGCCGCCGGCCGAGTCGGGCCTGCGTGAGCTGGCGTCGATGCGGGGCGTGGAGCTGGTGAGCTTCGCCGGGTACCAACTCGGCTACGACCTTCGCCCGTACGCACAACGCCAGGCGCGTGCGCTGGCGCAGGACCGCAACTACCCGCCCGACCAGTACGTGCCGCAGCGCTACGTCGAGATCGGCGGGACGGGCGCCGCCGAGGCGCGGGAGGACGTCCTCGAACGACTCCGGTACTGGCTGGCCGACCCCGATGGCCACCTGATCGCGTTGCTGGGGCCGTTCGGCCACGGGAAGACGTTCCTGCTGCGCGAGTTGGCCCGGCGCATGCACGAAGAGGACCATCCAGCGGTCCCGCTGCTGATCCACCTGCGCGATCTGGAGAAGACGCAACAGCTCGACCAGTTGGCCGCGTCGCAGCTTGCCGCGGGTGGCGAACGCCGCATCGACCTGGCGATGTTCAACTACCTGCTGCGCGAGGGCCGCATCGCGCTGCTCTTCGACGGGTTCGACGAACTCGCCGTGCGCGTGCGCTACGACCGGGCCACCGAGCACCTGAACACGATCGTGCGGGCCGCCGCCGGCCGGGCCAAGGTCGTTTTCACCAGCCGCGACCACTACTTCCTCGCCGACGGCGACGTACTCAACGCCATGGGCGACCGGCTGGCCACCGTGGCCGGGCGGCGTCTGGTGAAGCTGCTGCCGTTCTCCGACGACCAGGTCGAGAGCTTCCTGACCAAACGGATGGGCAGCGAAACCTCCGCCCGCGAACGCATGGAGTTGCTGAGGGGCGTACGAGACCTGCTCGGACTGTCGCGCAACCCCCGCATGCTCACCTTCATCGCGGGCATCACCCGTGACCGCCTGCTGGCCGCCCGCGACGCGGTGACCGGCGAGATAACCGCGGCGGCCCTGTACCGCCAACTGCTGAAGCAGTGGCTGACGTTCGAACAGCACCGAATCGCCCGCGACGGCACCCAACCGCCGAGCATCGAGCAATTGTGGACGGCAGTCACGCTGCTCGCCGTCCGGCTGTGGCTGTCCGGCGAGCCCAGCCTCGGCGTCGAGGACCTCGGCCACGCGGCCGATGCCCTCACGGTCCTGACCGACACGGAGGAGACCCCCGGCCCTCAGGCGGTGGATCGGTCCACCGCATCCCATCTGCTCGGGTCGGCCACCCTACTCGTCCGTGACGGCGACGCACGCTTCGCGTTCGTGCACCGCTCGGTGATGGAGTGGCTGGTCGCGAATGAGATCGCGACCGCGCTGGCGCGCCGCGACGGAGAGCTTCCGCCCGCGCTCACCCGGGACATGTCCCCGTTGATGACGGAGTTCCTCTGCGGGCTCGACGCCGACGCGGCACTCGACTGGGCGACAGGCGTCGTCGCGCAGACACCCTCTACGAATGCCGCGACGCAGAACGCCCTCGGCGTGCTTGCCAGGCTCGGCGTCGAGCCGCGTACCCCGGCCCGGCTGGCGGGCCAGGACCTGCGCGGGCACGACTTCACCGGGCAGGACCTGCGCGAGGCCGATTTCGCCGGAGCAGATCTCACCGAGGCACGGTTGGTCCGGGCAAAACTGGGCGGAGCTGATCTCACCGGCGCGGTGCTGGCCCGCGCACGGCTCGACGAAGCGGACCTTTCCTCCGCGAAGCTTGAGCGAGCAGACCTGGCCGGAGCAAGCCTGCTCGACGCGGACCTCTTCGGTGCCGACCTTACGAGCGCCGACCTCCGTAGGGTCGCTCTGCTCGGTGCCCGCCTTCCCCGCGAGGGCATACCGACGTCTGCGATGCTGACCGGTGCGGCTGTCGGCCCGTCCGATGGGTACACCGAGCAGTTCGCCCCTCCACCGGCGTCAACGCACTCTGTGGCGTTCTCTCCAGATGGCTCCCTTCTCGCGGCCGGTGGCGATGATGGGGTGGTGCGGGTGTGGGACGCGCACACCGGCACCCTGATACGTGACCTGACCGGCCACACCGGTGGGGTGTGGTCGGTGGTGTTCTCCCCCGACGGCACCCACCTCGCCACTGGCGGCGATGATCGGGTCGTGCACGTGTGGGACGCGCACACCGGCACCCTGATACGTGACCTGACCGGCCACACCGGCCGGGTGTGGTCGGTGGTGTTCTCCCCCGACGGCACCCACCTGGCCACTGGTGGCGGTGATCGGGTGCAGATGTGGGACGTGCACACCGGCGCTCTGGTGCGTGCCCTGACCGGCCACACCGGGCGGGTGTTGTCGGTGGTGTTCTCCCCGGACGGCACCCACCTGGCCACTGGTGGCGATGATCGGGTCGTGCGGGTGTGGGACGCGCACACCGGCACCCTGGTGCGTGCCCTGACCGGCCACACCGGTGGGGTGTTGTCGGTGATGTTCTCCCCCGACGGCACCCACCTGGCCTCCGGTGGCGTTGATGAGGTGGTGCGGGTGTGGGACGCGCACACCCGCACCCTGATACGTGACCTGACCGGCCACACCGGCCGGGTGTTGTCGGTGATGTTCTCCCCCGACGGCACCCACCTCGCCACTGGTGGCGATGATCGGGTCGTGCGGGTGTGGGACGCGCACACCGGCACCCTGATACGTGACCTGAAGGGTCACACCGGCCGGGTGTTGTCGGTGGTGTTCTCCCCGGACGGCACCCGCCTGGCCTCTGGTGGCGTTGATGAGGTGGTGCGGGTGTGGGACGCGCATACCGGTGCTCTGGTGCGTGATCTGACCGGCCACCCCGGCGGGGTGTGGTCGGTGGTGTTCTCCCCCGACGGCACCCGCCTGGCCTCGGGTGGCGAGGATGGGGTGGTGCGGGTGTGGGACGCGCACACCGGTGCTCTGGTGCGTGACCTGACCCGCCACTCCGACTGGGTGTTGTCGGTGGTGTTCTCCCCCGACGGCACCCACCTGGCCTCGGGTGGCGAGGATGGTGTGGTGCGGGTGTGGGACGCGCACACCGGCACCCTGATACGTGACCTGACCGGCCACATCGACTGGGTGTTGTCGGTGATGTTCTCCCCCGACGGCACCCACCTGGCCTCCGGTGGCGGTGATCGGGTGGTGCGGGTGTGGGACGCGCACACCGGCACCCTGATACGTGACCTGACCGGCCACA